>CAJUPP010000010.1 GCA_910588325.1 uncultured Hungatella sp. | reverse complement strand
CCATCTGGTCAATAAAAGAACCGGTGCCGCCGGCACAGATTCCGTTCATTCTCTGGTCAATACCGCCTGTAAAATAAATAATTTTGGCGTCTTCACCGCCTAATTCAATGGCCACGTCTGTCTGAGGGGCATAATCTTTTAAGGAGGTGGCGACTGCAACAACCTCCTGAATGAACGGGACTTTAAGATGTTTGGACAAGGTCAATCCGCCGGAACCGGTGATGACCGGATACAGCTCTATGGAATCCAGCTTTTCATATGCCTGGCGAAGAAGAAGAGCCAGAGTTTCCTGAATGTTGGCAAAATGCCGTTCATATCCGGAGAATACCACGGATTGAAGCTGAGAGCGTTCATTCGAAGAGACCGGATCCTGGCTATATGTATCATCTAAGACAGCAATCTTTACCGTAGTGGAACCGATATCGATTCCTAATAAATATTGTTTTTTCATATGTGAGGGGAATCCCCCTGCCTCCTTTGCGTGTGAAACATTGAAAATAAAAACGTTACTAGCAAGTGTACCACAAAAATAAAAAGAATACAATCGGTGGATTATGCCAAAAAGAAGCAATCTGTTTGACAAACTTACAAGCAGAATCTATAATGGAAAAATGTAATAGAATGGCATCAGGCGTTATAAAAAGCTAAGAGTAGATGGGAGGGAGAGACGATGATTCAGATTTTTATGACAGAAGATGGAGCAATCCATCAGAAGGATGAAGTGCAGGCTGGAGCCTGGGTGGCGCTTACCAATCCGACGGCTACGGAGATTTTGGAAATTTCCGAGAAGTATGGGATAGACCCGGACCATCTGAAAGCACCTCTGGATGAAGAAGAACGTTCCCGAATCGAAGTGGAAGATAATTACACGCTGGTTCTGGTGGATATTCCTTCTATTGAAGAAAGAAGCGGAAAGGACTGGTATATTACCATTCCTTTGGGCATCATAACGACAGAGCAGAGTATCATTACGGTATGCCTGGAAGAAACTCCCATTTTGACGGCATTTATGGATGGCAGAGTAAAAGATTTCTATACGCATATGAGGACCCGGTTTATTTTGCAGATTCTGTACAGGAATGCGTCCCAGTTCCTGCAGTATCTGAGGGTGATTGACAAAAAAAGCGATATGGTGGAGCGAAAGCTGCACCAGTCCCAGAAGAACCAGGAGCTTATTGAGCTTCTGGAGCTGGAAAAGAGCCTGGTGTATTTTACTACGTCCCTGCGTTCCAATGAAGTGGTATTTGAGAAGCTTTTAAAGAATGAGCGGATTAAGAAGTACCCGGAGGACACGGAACTTTTGGAAGATGTTATTATTGAGAACAAGCAAGCCATTGAAATGGCCAATATTTACAGTGGCATTTTAAGTGGGACCATGGATGCATTTGCATCGGTTATCTCCAATAACCTGAATATTGTCATGAAGTTTTTGGCGACCATCACAATTGTTATGTCCATACCGACTATGGTGGCAAGTTTTTACGGAATGAATGTGAATACTGCCGGAATGCCCTTTGCCAACAGTATCTATGGATTCTGGATTGTGCTGGGGGTGGCAGCGGTGCTTTCTCTGGTAGTTGCTTTGATTTTCTCGAAAAAGGATTTGTTTTAAAACCGTATTAAAATAGGAAGAAAAGGATGATGAAATGAAGTTTTTTAGCAAGATGGAACGAAAATTCGGCAGGTATGCCATCCGCAATCTGATGTACTATATCATGATTATCTATGGAGTGGGGATTGTCATTCAGATGCTGAATCCCATGATTTACTGGGGCTTTTTGTGTCTGGATCCCCAGGCTATCCTGCACGGTGAGGTTTGGAGAATTGTGACGTTTCTGATTTATCCGCCTATGGGTTCTATGGCGCCGCTGGGCTCTTCGGCCGGGATGATGCTGTCAGACCTTATATTCAATGGAATTGCCTTGTCCCTCTACTATTCTTTAGGAACGAATCTGGAGCGGACCTGGGGGGCCTTCCGGTTTAATGTGTACTTTTTTATGGGAGTCCTGGGACATGTTCTGGCTTCCTTGGTGGGATATGTGGTATTTGGACAGGTGTTTGTTCTGACGACAGAGTATCTTAACTTTTCGCTGTTTTTTGCCTTTGCCCTGGAGTATCCAGATCTGCAGTTTTTACTGTTTATGGTAGTTCCGGTAAAGGCTAAGGTGCTGGCAATTTTTGACGGGATTTTTTTCCTGTATGGGTTTATTGTGGGAAATGCGGCCAACCGCTGCGCCATCGTGCTGTCACTGGCAAACTTCCTGCTTTTCTTCCTGATGACAAGAAATTTAAATAAGGTGAATCCAAGGGAGATTAAGAGAAAAAGAGAGTTTCAGAAGAGTGTCAAGATTGTGGCCCATGGCACTACCCGCCATAAGTGTGCGGTGTGCGGAAGGACGGAGAAGGACGGAGAGAACCTGGAATTCCGCTACTGCTCCAAGTGTGCAGGCGGGCTGGAGTACTGCCAGGATCATCTGTATACTCATAAGCATGTGACAGAAGATGTGGTGCAGATGCGGCAGCAGTAAAAATTCCTAAGAAATGAATGAAATTCAGGAGGCGGATATGAAAAAAACTAAGATTATCTGTACTATGGGACCCAATGAGGATGACCGTCAGGTGATGCTGGAACTGGCGAAAAACGGAATGGATATTGCCCGTTTCAATTTTTCCCACGGAACTCATGAAGAACAGAAAGAACGTTTGGAACAATTAAAAAGTGTGCGGGAAGAACTGAATCTGCCTATTGCGGCTCTTTTAGACACTAAGGGACCGGAGATCCGTACCGGACTTTTGAAAGACGGGAACAAGGTAATGCTGAAGGAAGGAAGCGCCTTTACGCTGACCACCAGGCAGATAGAGGGTGATGAGACTATCTGTCATATCAATTACAGCGGACTGGCAGAGGATGTGTCCAGGGGAAGCCGGATTCTGATTGATGACGGCTTGATCGAACTGGAAGTTGAGAATGTAGAAGGAAGCGAGATTCACTGTCTGGTGATAAACGGCGGCGAGCTTGGGCAGAGAAAGGGTGTCAATGTACCCAATGTAAAGATTAAGCTGCCGGCATTGACGGAGAAAGATAAGGAAGATATCTGGTTCGGAATTGAGCAGGGGTTTGATTTTATTGCCGCATCCTTTGTGCGCAGTGCGGATGCCATTGTGGAGATTAAGCAGATGCTGGAAGTATCCGGTTCCAACATCAAGGTAATCGCCAAGATAGAGAATCAGGAAGGTATCGAGAATCTGGATGCCATCATAGAGGCCAGCGACGGAATTATGGTAGCCAGAGGCGATTTGGGGGTGGAGATACCGGCGGAGAAAGTACCCTATCTTCAAAAGACCATTATCCGCAAATGCAATGAGGCATGTAAACCGGTTATCACGGCCACCCAGATGCTGGATTCCATGATACGAAATCCCCGTCCTACCAGAGCGGAAGTGACAGATGTAGCCAATGCAGTGTATGACGGCACGGATGTAATTATGCTGTCCGGTGAGACTGCTATGGGTAAATATCCGGTGGAGGCATTGCAGATGATGGTCCACATAGCGGAGGAAGCGGAGGCTCATCTGGATTACAGTGAATACCAGGCCAGGAATGTATCCAGTGCGAATCGAAGGAATATATCCAATGCAGTGTGCTTTGCTTCCGTGTCCACTGCCCATGATCTGGGAGCGGAGGCAATTGTGACGCCAAGCATCAGTGGTTTTACGGCCAGACTGCTTTCCAAATATCGTCCTAAGACTAAGATTATCGGACTTTCCCCCAATGCCAGCGCTGTGCGCCAGATGCAGATTTACTGGGGCGTGACACCGTTTATCGCAAAAAGAGCAGAATCAACGGATATTTTGATTGCCTCGTCCGTGGATCTTTTGAAGGAGAAAAAAATTCTGAAATCTGGAGACCTGGCGGTAGTGACTGCCGGAGTGGTAAACTGGGAAAATCGCCATGAACCAGCGCTGCATACCAACATAATGAGGATTGTAAACATTTTATAGAGACTTAGAGAACAAGGGAGGAAAGGTACATGGAAAAAAAGCCATTTGTCACACTTGAGAAGCTGCAGGAGATTGCGAAAGACTATCCTACTCCTTTTCATCTGTATGACGAGAGAGGAATCAGGGAGAATGCCAGAAGGTTAAAGGAGGCATTTGCCTGGAATCAGGGATTCAAGGAGTATTTTGCAGTGAAGGCTACTCCGAATCCGTTTATTTTAAAGTTATTAAAAGAGATGGGATGCGGAACGGACTGCTCTTCTCTGACAGAACTGATGATGTCTGATGCCTGCGGATTTCACGGGCATGAGATTATGTTTTCCTCCAATGAGACACCGCCGGAGGAATTTGCCCTTGCGGATAAGCTGGGGGCCGTCATCAATCTGGATGACATCACTCATATTCCGTGTCTGGAAGAGACCATCGGTTATATTCCGGAGACTATAAGCTGCCGGTATAATCCTGGCGGACTGTTCCAGATCAGTAATGATATCATGGATAATCCGGGGGATGCCAAATATGGCATGACAACAGACCAGATTTTCCAGGCATTTCGGATTCTGAAGGATAAAGGAGCCAAATATTTCGGAATCCATGCATTTTTGGCAAGCAATACGGTGACCAATGAGTATTATCCAATGCTGGCAAAGGTGTTGTTTGAGCTGGCAGTGCGTCTGCATGAAGAGACAGGGGCACAGATTCGTTTTATCAATCTGTCCGGGGGAATCGGCATTCCTTACCGGCCTGACCAGGAACCGAATGATATTATGGTAATCGGAGAAGGCGTGCGCAGGGTCTATGAGGAGGTGCTGGTTCCTGCAGGGATGGGAGATGTGGCGCTGTATACGGAGCTGGGCCGTTTTATGCTGGGGCCTTACGGTTGTCTGGTGACAAAGGCGATTCATGAGAAACATACCCATAAGGAGTATATCGGAGTGGATGCCTGTGCGGTCAATCTGATGCGGCCGGCTATGTATGGTTCCTATCACCACATTACGGTTATGGGAAAGGAACAGGCGCCTTGCGACCATAAATATGATGTGGTAGGCTCTCTTTGTGAGAATAATGACAAGTTTGCCATTGACCGGATGCTTCCGGAAATCGAGAAAGGGGATCTGCTGGTGATACATGACACCGGCGCCCACGGGTTTTCAATGGGGTATAATTATAACGGTAAATTGAGATCAGCAGAGGTTCTGCTGAAAGAAGACGGTTCTGTTTTGCTTATCCGCAGGGCGGAGACTCCGAAGGACTATTTTGCTACCTTTGATTTCTGTGATATTTTTAAGGAGATTGAAAGAAGTTTGTAAAGTTTTTAAGCAGACAACGAAAAACACCTCGTATGTGATTAATACGAGGTGTTATCTTCTTCTCTTTAGAATCTAGGATTTTCAAAGGATAAAGGGTTTGTGATTTGTGCAATTATTATGGTTTTAGTATAGCATATCGTTATAAGAAAAGATTGTAGATTGTTTAAAAAGATTATGAAGAAATTCTTAAGATGCACTATAGCCTTTTTCCATTCATCTTTCTGCACTTGTCCAATATTTCTTTCTGCAGTTTGGGAATTTCTTCATCATCCTGAACGGTTTTGATTGCCCGGGCGGTAGCATCTATGATAATATCCATCACGGCTTTTCCTTTTTCTTCCGTAGCCAGTGACGGACTGCCGGTGACACCCTCGGACCAGTCCGCATTAAAATAGTATCCGGTATAGATTCCTTTTAATCCGTCCATCTTCCCCATTCTGTGAATCGGTTCCGGAAAGATCTGCCTGCTTAAATCCACACATCCTGGCATGGCAGCCATACACATGCTTGTCTCGGTTTCCCCGGCATGCCCGTCATTGGTCTCAAAGATCTGACGAAGCTTTTCGCGTTCCGCATCATTTAAAACAGAGTCAGGATCTACGATATATAAACAGTAGCTGCGCTCATAATCCAGAAGAGTTTTATCTAAAAACTGGAGAAAGAAGCGGTTGCCGCCATGTCCGCTGATAATCAAAATTTTTTTGAAACCGTTGTAGGCAATCTGGTCCAGCAGCATTCTTAAATGGGTAACCAGCATCTCCGGGGGAAAATTAATGGAACCCCGATGCATGGCCGCCTCGTGAACCTGCCCAAAATAGTAAGTTGGAAATACCACTGCAGGAGTTTTTTTGGCTGCCTCAACTGCAAGCATTTCTGCGATTCCTCCGTCACATCCATAAGGGATATGTTCACCGTGGCGTTCCAAGGAACCTACGGGCAGAATGCAGATCTGCCCGTCTTCTATGGCCTTATCGAACTGATAAGGCAGCATATTTTTCCATTCCATAGATTTCTATTTGCCAGAAAGTATCTTGTTGCCTTCTGCAAATAATTCTGCCGATGCTTCTTCTGCATTTTTCACACCGTACAGAATTTGTTCTACCAGGTCGTCTGCTTTGGAGAATACCTCATTGGAACCTGCAGGGGCGCATGGACTGATGGTAGAGGAGTTGGGAGTTACCACATCATTGATGAAAGTGATTTCTCGCTGGCTTTCTTCCGGAAGACTTGCAGAAATGGCATCTGCAACCGCAGTAGTTGCTGGAACCCCGCGTTCTGCCAAAAGAACCTGATTGCAGTCCAGATCATTAATCAGATAATCCAATACTTTTACGGCCTCTTCTTTCTCGGCGGAACCGGCAGCTACGGAGAAGAACATACTTGGATGTAAGAAGTCTGCTTTGGAAGGATCAGACGCCGGCCAGGTACTGTACTCCAATACCATGCCTTCGGGAGCCGCATTTTGCATAGCGGTCAGCTGATTGGACCAGTAGCATGCGCACCAGGACTGGGTTTCCGGTGTGGAGAAATATACCATAGGGCACTGTTCGATAGAGTTTTCTGTCAATTCCGCATAGATTCCCGCATTCAGCATCCAGCCTTCTTTGTAGCCTGTTTCATATATTTTGAAGAATGGTACAAAGGCATCTTCTTCAACGGAGAAGCCGTTTTCACCGAACATATCCTGGATGCCTTCTCCGCGCAATACATAGGTCATCATGCTCTCTGCATTTCCGAAGGCCAAATCTGTCTTTACACCGGATTTTTCGTTTACCTGACGGCAGACATCCATAAATTCGTCGATTGTCATATTGTTCTTTACTTCGATTCCCAGCTCGTCTGTCAGGCTCTTATTGTATATTAGGGCAGGGACGTTAACACCGCAGCAGATGGCGTATAATTTCCCGTCTACAGAACCGGAATCCAGGATCGACTGGTCAATAGATGATATGTCTAAGATCCCCTGTTCCACATAAGGCCCTAAATCTTCCAGAAGATTATTGTCTACATATTGTTCCAGATAAGAAGAGTAATTCATCTGAAGGACATCAGGAAGTGCATTTCCTGCTGCAGCGGTGGCAAGCTTTGTCCAGTAATCAGCATACTGGGCAGGCTGAGAATCAAAGGAAACCCCCGGATTGGCTGCGGAATACATTTCCAGAACTTCCTGTGTCCGATCATTTCTCACCTGATTTCCCCACCAGCCTATGGTAAGCTTGATGTCTTTCTGTTCCTGGGCCTCTGACGGGGGGGTTGCCTTTGTGGATTCGGATGCTGCACCGGCAGTGGTTGCTTCTGTCTGCTGAGCAGTGGTTTCTGTGGGGGTGCTGCTGCATCCAACCAGGCTCAACGCCATGACGGCTGACAAACTTAGTGCGAATGTTCTTTTTTTCATAAATAATATCCTCCTTTTTTGATAGTATCATTATAAATAAATTTCTATTTACATGAAATCAAAAATACTGTGGTCTTTTTCAACAAAACCTACTTTTTTCCTGTATATCTTTTTGATATAATAAATTTATGAAAAGTATAATACATAATTTATTTAATCAAATGTCTTTAGAGAAAAAACTGGTTACCATTGTAAGCGTAATTATTATTGCAACCATTGGCAGTCTGAACATATTCAGCATCCATTTTATTAAGCTGCGCTATGAGGAGATGCTGTATCAATCCATGTCCAGTTCTTCTTATTTAATCACCTATCTGTTGAACAGTCATCTGGATACCGTCGTCCAGTTTACGGATGTGCTTCGTTCGGACAGTACGATTCAGAGGCACCTGGATATTATTCATCAGGATCTGGATTACCATTTGGAATCATCTTATGAAAAAATTTATAAGGTTCAGCAGACTTGTTATCAGCAGTACAGGAAGCCTTATCTTACATATTCTGCCATTATCAATCCGCGTTTTACCACTTACACATATGGGTATGGATATGAGAAGCTTTCGACGGATATGATAGAGGAAATCAACCACGCAGCTCGAAAAGCCAAAGGGGCACCCGTATGGTTTTCCCGATATGTGGATAACAGCTATCTGTTCCTGGCTCGTCAGATTCGAAAGATTGAACATATGGAGCTTTATGATATGGGAACATTGGCTATTGCCATCGATATGGATGTGCTGTTGGATGAGATTACGAAGGAAAGCAGAGATTTCCAGAACATTTACTGGATTTTTTCTCAGGATGACCAGATTATCTATTCCTCTCCCAAACTGGAGAGGACGGTTTTACCTGAATTGAGAGGAATTTCCGGAAAATATGGGATTATTTCTGCAGAAGGACATTTCTATTTTGCACTTCGGGGGCGCCTGGAAGGGCCGGATTGGGAATATTTTCAGTTGATTCCCTATGATGCTATGGAAAGTTACCAGAAAATTCTGGTGTTTGCTTATTTGGCGGTGTTTCTCCTGGGACTGATTCTGACAATTTTTCTGATCCATCTTTCCATCCGCAAGCTGACGGCGCATATCGGAGTTTTGTGTCAGAAAATGGCTTCTTTCCACGGGGACAATACGGACATTATTCAGGTTCCCTATGATTACTCCCAGAGAAAGGATGAAATCGGCCTGATGCATCAGTATTTTGACAGCATGGCTCAGAAGGTCAATACACTTATCACCAATGATTATAAGCTGAATCTGGAGATGAAGACCATGCAGTTAAAATCTTTGGAGGCCCAGATCAATCCTCATTTTCTTTACAATACTCTGGACTCTATTAACTGGCGGGCAAAAGCATCGGGAAATGAAGAAATCTCTATTATGGTGGAGGCCCTGGGAACCCTGCTGCGTTCTTCCCTAAGCCAGAAAAGTTCCCTGGTTCCTTTAAAGGAAGAGATGGAACTGGTGCGGCGTTATCTTGCGATTCAGAAAATCCGCTATGAAGAGCGGCTGGTGTATTCGTTTGAGATCAATGGGGCTGTTCCGGAAAAATCCGGTACGGATCTTGCATGGAATCCCTGTGAGAGTCCGGATTCCTGGATGGATGGAGTTTTGGACTCTGAGCTGGCAGAGGTTATGCTTCCGCCTTTCAGCATTCAGCCATTTGTGGAGAATGCCATCAAATATGGGCTGGAACGGTTTCCGGATCAGTGCTCTGTCATTATCGCTGTCTCAAGGGAGCCGGACAATACGCTGTATATCATGGTTAAAAATGACGGTTCCCAGTTTGAAGCAAATCTTCTGGAAAAGTTAGAGCAGTCAAAACAGAATGCCCAGGGACTTGGCATAGGCCTGCTTAATATTAATCAGAGGATTAAACTTTTATTTGGGACCGAGTATGGTCTGACATTGTACAATAAGGATGGTTTTGCCGTGGCGGCGATTCATATTCCTATTACCTTTGAAAAGGGGTGAACATTATGTTGAAGTTGATTATTGCAGATGATGAACGTATGATTCGGGAGACGATTTCTACGATTATTGACTGGAAACAGCACGATATTGAACTTGTGGGATTGTGCAAAAACGGGCTGGAGGCTTATGATATGATTCTGGACGAGTCTCCGGATATTGTTCTGACAGATATCCGTATGCCTGGTATGGACGCGATGGAACTGATCGAGAAGACTTCGGAGATTGATTCCCCGCCCCAGTTTATTCTTTTATCCGGATACGGTGAATTTGAATATGCGAAGAAAGCCATGAAGTATGGAGTAAAGCACTATCTGCTAAAGCCTTGTCATGAGTCCCAGATTCTGGAAAGCATACGGGATGTGGCGAAAGACTGTCATCAGAAGTATTCCATGCCGTATCTGGAGACTTACTTATCCTGCCTTTCTGAATATTGTACACGAAAGATGCCTTATGTGATCATCCATGGGATTTATACGAGGAATACTCTGATTTTATTTTTCAGAGACTGTGCCGTAAAGTATGACAATTTTTTAAAGTTTCTCATATCCGTGGAGATGCCGGGACAGCCGGTGAGGCCGCAGGTGGAACTGGTTTCTCACAGAAATCTTTGCAGTCTTCTTCCGATGATTCTGGACAAGGTGCGCCGTTACAGCATTATTTATTATATTCACAGCTTTCATGTGATTTCCTGCTGTAATTATAATGTTATTTTGGAAGAGCTGGAACAGCTGTCTTCTTCTATCATGGGCGGAGATTCAGGGAAGCTAAATCAGTTGACAGGACTTCTGGATGAGATTCAGGATTTGAAGTTTTTAAAGCAGATTTCCAGCAGCCTGTTTTTGAAAATCGCCTTAAATAACCTGCAGGTGTCTACAGCGGAACTGACAAATTTTCTAAATGTTTTGGAGCAGGAAACGGAGCTTTCCAGGGTGAAGGAAATTATTATCCGGTATTTGGAATCTTTTTTGGAAAAACAGAAAAATATGGACACTACCAGCGGTATGGTTGGACAGATTTTCGAATATGTGGAACAAAATATCAGCAGTCCCAGCCTGAATCTGAAGTTTATATCAGAGCAGAAACTGTTTATGAATACGGATTACGTCAGCCGGAAATTTCAGAAGGAAACAGGGGTGAAGTTTTCCACTTATCTGACTTCTGTGAGAATTCGGAAGGCGAAGGAGTACCTGGCAGCCAGCGATCCGGAAAAAATTCAGAATGTGGCGAAAATGGTGGGCTGCGGCAATAATCCCCAGTATTTTTCCCAATTGTTCCGCAAGCAGACAGGCATGACACCCAGCGCTTATGTGGCAATGGTACATGGAAAAACAGAACGGGAATTGTAGCAGATGAATGGCAGTTTGTGCCGGCGCTGAATATCCTAAATATAAGAAATATTTCAGGGTACCAAAATTGAATCAGGCAAAACAGTTTATTCACTGCAATGGCCCTTCTTCCCAGGGGTATACCGGACAGGGGATTGGAGTGGCTATTTTAGATACAGGAATATATCCTCATGGGGATTTTGATAATAGAATTACTGCTTTTTATGATGTGCTTCGCAGACGGAACATGCCTTATGACGACAATGGCCATGGCACCCATATCTCGGCGATTATTGGGGGAAGCGGGGAGGCATCGGACGGAAGATACTGCGGTATGGCCCCGGGATGCAATATCATTTCTGTAAAAGTGCTGGATGCAAAGGGGAATGGATTTGCATCGGATGTACTGGCAGGGCTTAGGTGGATCAGGGAACAGAAAGAGAGGCTGGGAATCCGGATTGTAAATATTTCCGTTGGTTCCTATTCCAGAAGGAACATGTCAGAGAATTCCGCGTTGGTCAGAGGGGTGGATGCGGCCTGGGATGACGGTCTGGTGATGGTGGTGGCAGCAGGAAACAACGGGCCGGGGCGTATGACCGTGACCACGCCGGGAATCAGCCGAAAGGTGATTACCGTAGGGTGCTCGGACGATCATAAAGAAGTGAATGTGATGGGAAATCGGATGGTAGATTATTCCGGGCGGGGGCCTACAGGAGCCTGTATCTGCAAACCGGAGATCATTGCTCCTGGAGCAGGGATTATTAGCTGCTCCAACAGTATCCGGCAGTATTCGGTGAAAAGCGGAACATCCATGTCTACACCGATTGTGGCGGGGGCTATTGCTCTTTTGCTGGAAAAATATCCATATATGACAAATAAGGATGTGAAGCTGAGGCTTCGGGAGAGGGCAGTGGATCTGGGGCTTCCGAGAAATCAGCAGGGGTGGGGGCTTCTGGATGTGGATAGGCTTTTGGCGGATGAAATATGATAGGATGGTGCATAAGAGATAAGGATTCCCTGAGTATTATTTGGATGAAATTATTTATAGAAGCCGGATGGTTGATTCAGAAAACCTTTCCGGCTTTTTGCTTGCTAAAATAGTTTGCGTCAGGAATGCCAACCATAGTACTTTTAATTTCAGCCACCCCAGGCGACTATTTCAAACATTCCCATACTGTCGCTCCAGCCTAATACTTCAAAATAACGGCGGGTGGTGTGATGGCCGGTTCCATCGTCGAATTCAAAACTCAGTAAATCGCTGTATGCGCTTTGCTCAATATTCCGGGGATCCAGAAATCCGGTTCCCCAGCCGGTTCCGGTATAGTCGTCATCATAATTGTACCATTCGAAGAGGTCGTGCTGGCCGATGGTAGAATCCCAGTTTCCCTTAAGGCTTGGATCCCAGGTTATGCCGTTGGCCTCTACGATGTTGCGGTAGATGGACACAAGCTCATCTATGGTATAGGTGTCGCCCAAAGCCGGTGCGGGCAAATCGGGGTATACAAATTTAGAAGACAGAATCTGACGTCCTTCTGCTTTTCCACAAGTTACATAGTGCTCATACAGTTTTTTGGTATCCCGTCCATAGGCGACCATCAGATCATAGTACGTTTCCGCATAATAGTCGGCATCAAACAGGGTGCCGTCATCCATTCTTTGCGGTATAGCGTAACTTGTTATGGCATTTCCCAGAATCATGCCTGCTGCTAAGATTGTTAGCATTATTTTTTTCTTCATAACTGGCCTCTCCTTTTTCATTCATCATAATATCTTAAGTATATGCGATTCGTTAAAAGATTTCAATGAGTTTTTTATAAATGGAGAAGCCGGAAGAATGGCAGGAGAAGACAGTTTGTGTTGATTTTAGACGGCTGGCGTAATACAATATTTTATATTCAGAGACGTAATGAAAGAATCCTTTGCGGGATGACAGAGAGGAGTATGAGAATGAAAAAAGTTGCAGTAATTACCGGATCCAGCAGAGGCATTGGTTTCGGGATTGCCCGCCGTCTGGGGAAGGACGGCTTTGCCGTAGTCATCGTGGCTACCGGTTCTCAGGATAAGAATCAGAAAGCGCTGGATATTCTGGCTGCCGATGGGACAGAGTGGCTCTATGTCCAGGCGGATATCGGAGACCACGATGACCGGCTGAGGCTGGTAGCCGAAACCGTAGAGGCTTTCGGCAGGATTGACGTACTGGTAAATAATGCAGGCGTTGCGCCCAAGGAAAGAGCGGATCTTCTGGAAATGACCGAGGAGAGCTTCGATCGGGTGATAGGCATCAATACCAAGGGCAATATGTTTCTGACCCAGGCCGTGGCCCGGCAGATGCTCTCCCAGCCTATGGAGGGCCACAAGCGGGGAACCATCATCAACATTTCTTCCTGCTCGGCCCAGGTTTCCAGCATCAGCCGTGGGGAGTATTGTGTCTCCAAAGCCGGAGTTTCCATGCTGACTACCCTTTATGCCGATCGTTTGGCCGGTGAGGGCATACTGGTTCATGAGATCCGGCCCGGAGTGATTGCCACGGACATGACCAGCACGGTTACAGAGAAATACAATAAGCTGATTGAGGAAGGCGTTTTTCCTCTGGCCCGCTGGGGGACGCCGGAGGATGTTGCAGGGGCTGTCTCCGCCTTTGCGGGAGATGATTTCCTTTATACAACCGGAAATTATATAGATGTGGACGGAGGCTTTCACATCAAACGGTTATAGGAGGGAAAGGATATGGCTATGGAGAGTAAAATTCGTGTTATCCGGCGCAACACCATTGTGCTGGGGACGGGAGCTGCAGGCTTTAATGCGGCTGACCGGCTCTGGCAGTATGGCCAGAAGGATATCGCTATGGTGACCGAGGGAGTCAATACAGGAACCAGCAGGAATACAGGCAGTGACAAACAGACCTACTATAAGCTGACGCTGTCCGGCGGGGAGCCGGACAGTGTGCTGGAGATGGCCCGATCCCTCTTTGAGGGGCAGTGCATGGACGGGGATATTGCCCTGTGTGAGGCGGCCCTTTCGGTTCAGAGTTTTTTGAGGCTGGTGGAACTGGGGGTGCCTTTTCCCAGGAATCGTTACGGAGAATACGTGGGTTATAAGACAGACCACGATCCCAGAAGGCGGGCAACCAGCGTGGGACCTTACACCAGCAGGGAAATGACAGATGCTCTGGAGCGGGAGGTCAGAGCTAAGGGGATTGAGATTTTTGATAAGATGCTGGCAATTCGGATTTTGAGTGACGGCCACCGGGTATATGGTCTGCTCTGTCTGGATCTGACCCGTCTGGATGAGCCGGAAGACCGGTTTGTGGCCTTTTGCTGCCGGAATATGGTGTTTGCCGCAGGCGGTCCTGCCGGGATGTATGCGGACAGCGTCTATCCCAAGGGGCATTACGGAGCCTCCGGAATGGCCTTCAGAGCCGGAGTCATGGGAAGAAATCTGACGGAATGGCAATACGGGCTTGCTTCCATTCATCCGCGGTGGAATGTATCGGGAACCTATATGCAGGCATTGCCCCGTTTCATCTCCACCGATCCGGAGGGTGGGCAGCCCAGAGAATTCCTATATGACTTTTTTCAGGACGAGGGAGAGCTTTTGACGAAAGTTTTCCTGAAGGGGTACCAGTGGCCCTTCGATGTGCGCAAGGTGGCTGAGGGCAGTTCTGTCATTGACATTCTGGTCTATCTGGAGTCTGCAAAGGGCCGGAGAGTCTGGTTGGATTTCAGGGATAATCCCCTAGGGAAGCCTGTGGACTTTTCCAGGCTCTCCGATGAGGCTTATCAATATCTGAGCAAAGCCGGGGCCTGCCAGGGGAAGCCTTTTGAACGGCTGCGGCATATGAACGCTCCTGCCATGGAATTCTACAAAGAGCGCGGGGTGGATCTGTCCGAGGAAATGTTGGAGATTGCTCTCTGCGCTCAGCACAACAACGGCGGGTTGGCAGTGGACTGTTGGTGGCAGACCAATGTACAGGGATTCTATACCGCAGGAGAAGCCGCCGGTTCCCATGGGGTCTACCGGCCGGGAGGCAGCGCCCTCAATGCCGGGCAGGTGGGCGCCGCACGGGCTGCCCGGCATATCGTCCGCTGGGGAGGCGGTGAAATGGATCAGGAAGGGTTTGACCGCACCATGGAAGAGGCGCTTAAGGAGGCGATGTGCATTGCAGACACCGTGATGAAGAAAGAAGGCGGGGCTGAGCTGAGACACTGCTGGGAGAGAGCAACCCGCCGCATGAGCAGGTACGGTGGGGCAATCCGGGAGCGGGGAGGAATCGTAAAGGCTTTGGAGGAAGTTAAAGAGGAGCGGGTCCAATTTGCACGGCGGATCCGTATTTCTGACAGCCGCTTTCTGCCTAAAGTTTTCCGCCTGGAGGATATTCTTCTCTGTCAGCAGGTCTACCTGTCTGCCATGCTGGACTACATTGACACCGGCGGCAGAAGCCGGGGGAGCGCTCTTTACTCCGATCCGGAGGGAATAAAGCCTTATGATATTCTTCCGGACGAGTTTTGCTTTAAGCTGGATGACGGCAGCCGGGGCAGCCAGCTTCAGGAAGTCTGCCTGCAGGGGGATGAAGTCAGATCCATGTGGCGTGAAGTCCATCCGATTCCTCAGGAGGAGGATTTCTTTGAAAATGTCTGGCGCTCCTACCGGGAAACAGGCAATGTTTTCTGACATGTAAAAGGAAAAGCAGCACCTTATGGGAATGCCTGACTTGGCACATCACTCCCATAAGGTGTTTCCTTTTTGCATTCCTATGCATAGGGCTCCAATGGGATATCCTGCTGCAACCGCGGCTGTAACAGCTCCGTTCAGCGAAAGAAGAACCAATATCGCGATTGCAGTGATCCTAAACTACTGGCTGCTTACCTGGATGAAACTGTAAGCATTGACATTACATTTCAAAAAGCATAGAATAGGTGAAAACAGTGTGAGGTGAGATGATGCAGATATCCAGCAGGTTCACGATTGCGATTCATGTATTTGCATGTATGGAAGTTTTTGGGGAGGATTATAAGATTACCAGTGATTTCCTCGCATCCAGCATCAATGTAAATCCGGTTATTATACGAAAGCTCCTTTCACAGCTTAAAAATGCCGGGCTGATTGAAGTGGCCCGGGGGACAGGCGGTACGACGGCTGCCAAGCCAATTAAGCAGATTACATTTTATGATGTGTATTCGGCAGTTGACTTGCTGGAGGATGGGGAATTGTTTCATTTTCATGAAAATCCCAATCCCAATTGTCCGGTAGGAAAGAATATCCATGTGGTACTGGATGATAAGCTTATGCATATCCAAAAGGCTATGGAAGATGAAATGAAGAAGTATACGATTGAAGATATTGTAAATGAGTTGAAGCAGTGTTATGAAGCCGGGGAAACGTAAAGACAGGCAGCGGGACTGGGAAAGGAGAGAATGTGATAAAAGAAAACTTGCTTTCGGAAATGGTAGAGATTGTTCATGAATGTGGAGCGATTATGCTGAGTGCTTCGGATATTGAGCGGGGGATCCACCAGAAAGCCGGAAAAGGAAATTTTGTGACAGATTATGATTCCAAAGTGCAGGAAATGCTGAAGGCCAGGCTTCTGGCTCTGGTGCCGGAGGCAGTATTTCTGGGAGAAGAAGATGAGATGGATCGCACGGACATTTCCAATGGATATGCGTTTATTGTAGATCCAATTGACGGAACTGCCAATTTCACCAGAGGGTACAATGCCAGCTGTATCAGTGTCGCTCTGGCGGAAAATGGCTTTCCGGTTTTGGGGGTGGTTTATAATCCATATGGGAAGGAAACCTATTACGCAGAAAAAGGAAAGGGAGCCTTTTTAAATGGGGAGAGGATTCATGCCTCTGACAGGACTTTGGAGGAAGGGCTGATTTTGTTTGGCACATCGCCTTATTATCAGGAATTAAAGAAGAAAGCCTTTGAAGTTGCCTTTCGTTATGTATCCTGCGGGGAGGATCTGCGTAGAAGCGGTTCAGCAGCTTTGGATCTGTGTATGGTAGCCAGCGGCCGGGCGGAGTTTTTCTTTGAACTGCTTTTGTCGCCATGGGATTACGCTGCCGCTGCCTTGTTGGTGGAGGAGGCAGGGGGACTGGTAAGCGATTTGCAGGGGAACCCTTTAAGCTATGATCGGAAACAGACAGTGACAGCCAGAGGACCCAGAGTGAAGTTGTTAGATTGGCATTAAGTAAAAAATCATTGCTATTCTTAAGTATATATTTATAATAGAGCCCAGTATACTTTAAAGGTGACGGTTTTACATATATGATAAATTTAGAGATCCGGTTCATGGTTTTGTTGAGGTGAGTTCCTTGGAAAGAGAGATAGCAGATTCGGAAGCATTTCAGCGATTGCGTAATATTAAACAGCTGGCTATGACCTATCTTGTATTTCATGGTGCCGAGCATACTCGATTTGGCCATTCTCTGGGAGTCATGCATATGGTTACCCGTGCATTTGAATCAACGATAAAAAATGTGAGGCCTGAATGGTCTGAGGCAAAAGTAGCATATTATCGCCAAATTTTGCGAATTATCGCGCTTACTCATGATCTCGGACATGCACCCTTTTCCCATGCGGCAGAAGCAGTGTTTCCGGAAGGAATGGAACATGAGGACTTTACAAGAAAGATAGTTTTAGGGACAGAGTATAAAATTACACCAGAATTGGTTTGTGATATCTATCAAGGAAAAAATCCAGGTTCCAATTTTGAATTTACTTTTTTAAAAAGCTTTATGGATAGTGAATTATGGCAGATATGATGTGGAAAGACTGATATCCAGTCTGACAATTTACCAAAAAGAAGGATTTCCGAGGCTGGCGATTCAATATGGTGGGATACAGGCTTTTGAGGAATTATAGGATAAAAGACAGTATAGATGTGATTTGGGAGGATGCTGGGGGCCGAAAACCAGTCATTTATAAAAAATCTTGCAATTTTTAATAAATAAACTTATAATACATACATTAACTACGTCCAGAGAAGGTGATGTCTATGATACAAGAACCTTTTAATGAGAATAGAGAACAGGAACTGGAGACACCGGCTTCGTTTACAAGTCCCGAGACGCTGTATCAGGAAATGATAAATACGATTTATCGTTATCATCCTTCCGATGACATTACACTGGTGGAGAAGGCTTATCGGGTGGCCAGGGACTCTCACAAAGATCAGAAACGTAAATCGGGTGAACCTTATATCATTCACCCTCTTTGTGTTGCAATCATCCTGGCAGATCTGGAGATGGATAAGGAGACCATTGCCGCAGGCCTTCTGCATGATGTGGTGGAGGATACAGGGATGACTTTGGAGGAGTTGTCCAAGGACTTCGGCTCCGAGGTAGCATTTCTGGTAGACGGCGTTACGAAATTGACCCAGTTGTCTTGGGATAAAGATAAGGTAGAGATTCAGGCGGAAAATTTGAGAAAGATGTTTCTGGCTATGGCCAAGGACATACGGGTAATCATCATAAAGCTGGCGGACCGCCTGCACAATATGAGAACCGGCCAATTCTGGAAACCGGAGAAGCAGAAGGAGAAGGCCAGGGAGACACTGGAAATCTATGCACCCATTGCGGACCGTCTGGGTATTTCCAAGATCAAGATTGAGTTGGATGACCTGTCTCTTAAATTTTTAAAACCGGAAGTATATTATGATCTGGTGGAAAAGGTAAATCTGCGCAAGGACTCCAGAGACGCCTTTGTTCAGGATATTGTGGAAGAAGTAAAGAACCATATGAAGGAGGCCGGAATTGAGGCGGCAGTAGGCGGCAGGGCTAAGCATTTCTTCAGTATTTATAAAAAGATGGTGAAGCAGAACAAGACTCTGGATCAGATCTACGATTTATTCGCAGTCCGTATTATGGTAGAGACTGTGAAGGACTGCTATGCGGCTTTAGGAGTTATTCATGAGATGTATAAGCCGATTCCAGGGAGATTTAAAGATTATATCGCTATGCCCAAGCCCAATATGTATCAGTCTCTGCATACCACATTGATTAGCAGCACCGGACAGCCCTTTGAGATTCAGATTCGGACTTATGAGATGCACCGGACAGCGGAATTCGGAATCGCAGCCCATTGGAAATATAAGGAAAGCGGCAGCGGTGCCGTTGCAGACGGAAAAGAGGAGGCAAAGCTAAGCTGGCTGAGGCAGATTCTGGAGTGGCAGAAGGATACGGATGACTCCAAAGAGTTTCTGAATATGGTCAAGGGCGATCTGGACCTGTTTTCCGAGAGTGTGTACTGTTTTACTCCGTCCGGAGACGTGAAGACGCTTCCCAGCGGGTCTACGCCTATTGATTTTGCATATGCCATCCACAGTGCGGTAGGCAATAAGATGGTAGGCGCCAGGGTAAACGGAAAACTGGTGAACATTGATTATGAGATCCAGAACGGAGATCAGATCGAGATTGTCACTTCCCAGAATTCCAAAGGCCCCAGCCGTGACTGGCTGGCAGTGGTGAAAAGCACCCAGGCGAAAAATAAGATCAATCAGTGGTTTAAAACCGAACTGAAGGAAGATAATATCCTTCGGGGCAAAGAGATGATTGACCGATACTGCAAGGCCAAGGGAATCAATTTTACAGAGATCAGCAAGGCAGAGTTCATGGAAAAAGTCATGAAGCGGTATGCATTCAAGGACTGGGACTCTGTGCTGGCATCTATCGGACATGGCGGCCTGAAAGAGGGCCAGGTCATCAACAAGATGCTGGAGGAACGGAAAAAGAAGCTGACCAGAGAGGTTACGGATGAGAATATCCTTAACGGAATCGAGGATATGACCAATAAGATCCCTGCAGCCAAAAGGTCGAAAAGCGGTATCGTAGTAAAGGGAATCCATGATGTGGCTGTGCGGTTTTCCCGTTGCTGTAGTCCGGTGCCGGGAGATGAGATTGTAGGTTTTGTCACCAGGGGGCGAGGGGTTTCCATTCACCGGACGGACTGTATCAATGTGATTAACCTTCCTGAGGAAGAGCGGGTGCGTATTATTGATGCAGAGTGGCAGCAGCCGGGAGGAGAGGAGAATAAGGAGCGGTATTCCACAGAGATTCAGATTTTCGCCAATAACCGGATAGGAATGTTTGTGGATATCTCGAAAGTATTTACGGAAAGACAGATTGATATTACTTCCATGAATGTGAGAACCAGCAAGCAGGGGAAGGCAACCATTGTGATGACATTTGACATTCACGGAATTGATGAATTGAACCGGCTGACAGATAAGTTAAGACAGATTGAGGGAGTGTTGGATATAGAGAGAACAGCAGGGTAATCTGCATTCTCTCTTTTATGTTACTGCTTACCGGAAAATAGAAAGGAAAGGTGAAAAAGTGAACAGCTTTGTGATTGAACCTTGTGTGGTAGGAATGATCGGTACCAATTGTTATATTGTTTACAGAAAAAACGGAGAGAGAAAGGAAGGAGAATATTTTCCGGGTGTGGTAATTGATCCGGGAGATAACGCACCGTATATTTTGAACAGATGCCGGGAGTTGGGGGTGAAGCCGGAAACAATTTTGCTGACTCACGGACATTTTGACCATATATTGGCAGTGGAGGATGTGAGACGTTCTTTAGGGGTTCCTGTCTATGCAGGAGAATGGGAGATGCCGCTTTTGGAAGAACCGGATCTGAATCTGAGTCCAACCGGCGGGGAGCACATGTCTCTGGAAGCGGATCATTGGCTGAAAAATGGGGAAATTCTGCAACTTCTGGGGACCAAATGGACGGTTCTGTTTACACCGGGACATACGAAAGGCAGTGTATGCTATCTTGTCCGGGAAGAGAAGGTGCTTTTCAGCGGAGATACCTTGTTCTGTCAATCTGTGGGCAGGACGGATCTGCCTACGGGAAACCCGGTGGAACTGGTGGAATCGGTAACCGGTCTTTTGTCTTCCCTTTCAGAAGACATGAAGGTATACCCCGGACATGGAGAAGGAACGTCCATTGGATATGAGAAGAAAAGGAACCCGCTGGCGCATTCGGTAAGATAGGGTGTGATCAGGCGATATGGGCAAGAAAGTTGGCTGAAACTTGAGAGAATGGCTGGGGGGAAGAACGTATGATTAAGATACGACTGAATGATATGTCTTATGAGCAGGATATCAGAGAATTATTGATGGCATTTTATCCTGGGGAGATGTTTGAGTATGAGATGGCAGAAGA
This sequence comes from uncultured Hungatella sp., assembly GCA_910588325.1. Classification (GTDB taxonomy): domain Bacteria; phylum Bacillota; class Clostridia; order Lachnospirales; family Lachnospiraceae; genus UBA3402. The sequence goes on along the minus strand of CAJUPP010000010.1, from coordinate 51,622 downwards.
GAAAGGAGCCGGTCAGGACAAAGCTGAGGCGTTTGAGGCGCAGCTTGTGCCTCAAGAAAAATGCAGCCGGCTGCCAGGTCAGGCTGGGCGCAAAGAGGAAGATGGGGCAATCTTTGTGTTGGAAGGTATGGTAAGGGAGGATCGGAAATCCTTTTCTCTTCGGATTATTTCCTGCGGAAGTTGTGAGTTTCATGTTTTTGGCAGCCTGCCAAAGGCGCTTAAGGAGGAGATGAAACACCTGGAGGAGCCTTTGATGGTGGAGTATGACGAAAGAACGGATGCCAAGAATAAGATTAAAAGAAGGCTTTATGCCCTTTTGCTGGAGCGGACCGGGAAGATGCTTCCGTGGGGGAGTCTGACCGGCATAAGGCCTACGAAGATTGCGCTGACCAGACTGTACCAGGGAATGACCGACGATGAGATTGCCCGCTTTATGAAGAATAGCTATTATGCCAGTGATGAAAAGATTGCTTTAAGCATTGACATTGCAAAAAGAGAGAAAAGTCTTTTGGAGAAGATTGATTATCAGAGAGGCTATAGTCTGTATATAGGGATTCCATTTTGCCCTACCACCTGCCTTTACTGCTCTTTTACCTCTTATCCCATTGACCAATGGAAAGAACGGACGGATCTGTATCTGGATGCCCTGTTTCGGGAACTGGATTATGTGGCCATGGAAAGACAGGGATGCCCTATGGATACGGTATATATTGGAGGCGGTACGCCTACTTCTCTTTCTCAGGAAGGGCTGGAGCGTCTGCTGGAGAAGGTTAAGGGAACCTTTGATTTCTCTGGAGTTTCCGAGTTTACAGTGGAGGCAGGAAGGCCTGACAGTATTACAAGAGAAAAGCTGAAGGTGCTGAAGCACTACGGGGTTACCCGGATCTCTATCAATCCTCAGACTATGAAGCAGGAGACTCTGGATCTGATTGGACGCCGCCATACGGTGGAGGATGTGAAAGAAAAATTTATGATGGCTCGGGAGGAGGGCTTTGACAATATCAATATGGATCTGATTATCGGGCTTCCTCAGGAAGAGATGGAAGATGTACGTTTAACCATGGAGGCGGTGCAGGCCCTGGGGCCGGACAGTCTGACAGTCCATTCCCTTGCCATAAAGAGAGCGGCCAGACTCAATATCATGAAAGAGGCATATAAGGATTTAAAAATCACCAATACTCAGGAGATGATTGACCTGACGGCTTCGTATGCCAGAACTATGGGGATGAATCCATACTATCTTTACCGGCAGAAAAATATGGCCGGAAATTTTGAGAATGTAGGGTATGCACGGCCGGGGAAAGAATGCATCTACAATATTTTGATTATGGAGGAACAGCAGACCATCATCGGCTGCGGCGCAGGCACCACTACCAAACGGGTGATTCCGGGGGAAAACCGGATTGAACGGGTAGAGAATGTGAAGAATGTGGAGCAGTATATTGAGCGGGTGGAAGAGATGCTTGAGAGAAAGAAACAGCTTTTTGGAACAATATAGGGGGCAGTCAGCCCCCTTAATTGCAGACCGTTTGTTTTGAGACGGTTTTTATTGATTCTTTTGGGCAAACAAGGTTTCTACATAAGCCAAAATCAGCGGTGCCACACCTTTCGCATCATTCTGTACAACCGGTTCTCTCATATAGTAATCAAAGGTGCCTTCTCTCATCTCCTTATTTCCAAGACCTGCCACCAGGCAGATGCCTCCCAGCTGAAGCTGCCCTTCCTTTTCCGACAGATACTTTTTACATACCCCGTCAAAGGCGTTCTTTCCATATATAAAATAGGAAGAATCCAGAAGCCCCAACCGGACGCTCTTCATGATAGCATAAGCGTAGATGGCGGAACCAGAGGTTTCCAGATAATTGGGGGAGATACCGCCCCGGTTTACTACCTGATACCACATACCAGTCTCTTTATCCTGATAAGGAAGCATAGAATCAATGAGTTCATGATAAATTCTGGAAAGTTCCGCTTTTTCCTCAGCCATGGTATCCGGCATAATCTCTACGGTATCAATCAAAGCCATGGCATACCAGCCTAAAGCCCTCAGCCAGAAATTGGCGGACAAGCCTGTCACTTTGTCACACCAGAAGGATTCTCTGGAATCGTCGTAGGCATGATAGTAAAGACCGTTTCTGGTATCTCTCATAAGTTTATATACATTGAGGAACTGCTGGTAGCTGTCGCTGCAGTTTTTTCCCTGGTTATATGTAAGTTCATACTGCATGTAGAAAGGCTGGGCCATATACAAACCGTCCAGCCATATTTGATGGGGATAAATCAGCTTGTGCCAGAAGTTTCCGGCAGAGGTGCGGGGCTGGCCTTTTAGCTGCCCATATATGGTATCCATAGCTTTGCGGTATTTTTCACGACCGGTCAGAGGATACAGTTCAAACAAAGTTTTGCCGGCATTTACATTGTCCAGATTGTATTCCAGAGGATCATAGGAAGTGATGGAGCCGTCTTTCTTTACAAAATAATCGATAAAATGATCGGCAAATTCCAGATAGCGGGGGTCTTTTTTGATGTGATATAATTCCAGGACAGCTTTAATCATACAACCGTCAATATAGTTCCATGAAGGTTTTTCCCCCTGTTTTATCTTTTCAATGTTCCAGACAGGAGCCTGAGGGCTGCTTTTTTCCAGAAGCTGGTCAATATAGCGGTCCAGTATTTCCATAATGTGTATACCTACCTTTTCTTTGAGAATTTTGGAGTTAGCGCTGTTCATTGCTTTTATACACATTGTAGCATAAAGTCTGAGGAATTGGAACCGTGTGGAAGACAAATGGTAACTTGGTGGTTGAAGGATAGAAAGGTTGATGGTACAATGGGTGGAAATAACCGATATATCGTGAAAACGTGGAGAACATGCATATGGAGATGAAGGCGATTTTTAAGACTGCCCGCTGTGTGGCATTGGAGCTTGATGATGGAAGCATCTATGAATCAGAGCATGAGAAAAAAATATTTGTTAACGGAAGGTTCTATGGAACCGCTAAGAATGTGATTTTCAGCGTTTATGAATTGGAACCGGACACGGATTATGTGATTGGGGCGGAAGGGGAATCTTATAAGGCCGAGATAAAACTTCACACTTCAAATGAATTTCTAACCCTGAATGTCAAAGATTTCGGGGCCAGAGGCGATGGAATTCAGGATGATACGTCCTTTATTCAGGCAGCGATCTTAAGCTGCCCCAAAGAAAGCCGTGTGCTGATTCCTGAGGGAACCTATAAAATTACCAGTCTGTTTTTAAAAAGCGGCCTTCGTCTGGAACTGTCCAAAGGGGCAGTGCTGTCGGCTGAAACAGACAGAAGCAGGTTTCCGATTTTAAGAGGTATGATACAAAGTAATGATGGGAAGGATGAATATAATCTGGGAACATGGGAAGGGAATCCGGATGATTGTTTCAGCTCCATCATTACAGGTATTGGTGTGGAGAACGTGGAGATATACGGGCAGGGGGTACTGGATGGAAACGCCGGCTCGGATAACTGGTGGTACCGACCGAAGGAGAAGAGAGGGGCATACCGGCCCAGGATGATTTTCCTAAATCGCTGTCAGAATGTGGCGGTTCAAGGAATTCAGGTACAGAACAGCCCCAGCTGGAATATTCACCCTTATTTCTCAGATCACCTGAAATTCATTGATTTGAAAGTATTGAATCCCAAGGATTCTCCCAACACGGACGGGCTGGATCCGGAATCCTGCCAGGACGTGGAGATTGCGGGAGTGTATTTTTCCGTGGGAGATGACTGCATTGCCGTGAAATCAGGAAAGATCTATATGGGTTCCAAATATAAAACGCCGTCCAAAGATATTGTGATCCGCCAGTGTTGTATGAGAGACGGTCATGGTTCCATCACCATCGGAAGCGAGATGGCAGGAGGGGTGTGCAATCTGATTGTAAAGGATTGTAAATTTCTCTATACGGACAGAGGGCTGCGGATTAAAACCCGGCGGGGACGTGGGAAAGACGGAGTGATAGACGGGATACTGTTTGAGCGGATCCGCATGAACCATGTGATGACTCCTTTTGTGATTAACAGCTTTTACTATTGCGACCCGGACGGGCACACGGAATATGTGGCATCGAAGGAAGCACTTTTGGTAGATGACAGAACTCCTTCTATTAAAACCTTGATATTTTCCGACATTCAGGCGGAGAACTGTCATGTGGCAGCGGCTTATCTGTATGGTCTTCCAGAGCGAAAGATAGAGTGTGTGGAGATGAAGAATGTGCAGATTTCCTATGCAGAACATGCTATGTCAGGAGAGCCGGCCATGCTGGACGGTGTACAATGTGTGAGCCGTATGGGGATTTTTGCGGGCAATGTTAAAACGCTGATACTGGATCATGTGACCATCGAGGGACAGGAAGGCGAAAAAATAATTACGGAACATATTGAGGATTTGATAGAAAGCTAGTATAATCGTAAAAAATGAAATGGAGACGTAAGATATGGCATTAAAGAAAAAACCAGTAACCGGAATGAGAGATATCTTGCCCGGGGAGATGCAGATTCGTAATTTTGTGATGAATCAGATTAAAGAGACGTACAATGGTTTTGGTTTTTCCCAGATAGAGACCCCTTGTGTGGAACATATTGAAAATCTGACCAGCAAGCAAGGGGGAGATAATGAGAAACTGATTTTTAAGATTCTAAAACGGGGAGAAAAGCTGAATCTGGAGACGGCTAATGAGGAAAATGATTTGGTGGACAGCGGTCTGCGCTATGACCTGACGGTTCCTCTGGCCCGGTATTATTCCGGCAATTCGGCCCAGCTTCCCAGCCCTTTTAAGGCTTTGCAGATGGGCAGTGTGTGGCGTGCGGATCGTCCCCAAAAGGGACGTTTCCGCCAGTTTACTCAGTGTGATATTGACATTTTAGGGGATTCCAGCTGTATGGCGGAAATTGAGTTGATTCTGGCTACTACCACGGCTCTTGGAAAAATATGCCCTGACAATGCATTTACCGTGAGGATCAATGACAGAGGAATTTTGAGAGGAATGGCATTGTACTGCGGTTTTCCTGAGGAATCTTTAGACCAGGTATTCATTACCCTGGATAAGATGGATAAGATTGGAAGCGAAGGAGTAAAGGCAGAGCTTCTGGAGAATGGATATGATGAAAAAGGGGTGGACCAGTATCTGGAACTGATGTCCAGTGTGAAAAAGGATGCAGCAGGTGTCAGGGAATTAGGGGACAAGCTGGAGAAGGTTCTTGCGAAAGAGGTGACGGACAACCTGGCATTTATCATGGAAACCGTAGCCAATGTGGCAGAGACAGAATTTCAGCTGAGTTTTGATCCTACTCTGGTGCGCGGAATGTCTTACTACACAGGCACCATTTTTGAAGTATCCATGGAGGGCTTTGGCGGTTCTGTGGCAGGCGGAGGGCGTTATGATAAAATGATCGGCAAATTTACAGGCGTAGACACACCGGCCTGTGGATTTTCCATCGGATTTGAGCGGATTGTTACCATTTTGCTGGATCGGGGAGACAGTGTAAAGAGTGAGAATCCCAAAAAGGCATATCTTCTGGAAAAGGGTCTGGATTCTGAAAGATTGTGTCAGATTATGAAGCAGGCTATGGAAGAGCGGAAAAATGGAGTAGAGGTTTTGGTATCCCAGATGAATAAGAATAAGAAGTTCCAGAAGGAACAGCTGGGGAAAGAAGGATATGGGGAGTTTGTAGAATTTTACAAAGAAGAATGGAAGTGACATCGTGTAACAGGTTTTCGGGAGTATATGCACAGAACAAATGGAGGAGAAAATTATGTCAGAGTCAATGTTGGGACTAAAACGTTCTCACCGATGTACGGAGGTGAGAACCGAGAATGTAGGTGAGATCATAACCGTCATGGGATGGGTACAGAAAAGCAGAAATAAAGGAGGAATTATTTTTGTAGATTTAAGGGACCGCTCCGGCATTCTGCAAATTATCTTTGAAGAAAGTGACTGTGGCGGGGAAAGCTTTGCAAAAGCTGAGAAGCTGAGAAGTGAATTTGTGATTGCTGTTACAGGAAAGGTGGAGAAACGTCAGGGAGGCGTCAATGAAAACCTTGTCACCGGTGATATTGAGGTGCGGGCTGAAAGCCTTAGAATCCTGTCCGAATCGGATACACCGCCGTTTCCTATTGAGGAGAATTCCAAAACCAAGGAAGAGCTGCGCTTAAAATATCGTTTCCTGGATTTGAGAAGACCAGATATTCAAAAGAATCTGATGTTTCGCAGCAAGATAGCTATTTTGACAAGGCAGTTTCTGGCAGACGAAGGATTTTTGGAGATTGAGACTCCTACCTTGATTAAGAGTACTCCGGAAGGTGCCCGTGACTACCTGGTTCCCAGCCGTGTTCACCCGGGGACTTTCTATGCGCTGCCTCAGTCTCCTCAGCTGTTTAAGCAGCTGTTGATGTGCTCTGGGTATGACCGCTATTTCCAGATCGCAAGATGTTACAGAGATGAGGACCTGCGGGCAGACAGACAGCCGGAGTTTACCCAGATTGACATGGAACTTTCTTTTGTGGATGTGGAGGATGTGCTGGACGTCAATGAAAGGCTGATTCACAAACTATTTAAGGAATTGCTGGGGATTGAGATTCCGCTTCCTCTTCCGAGGATGACCTGGATAGAAGCAATGAACCGCTTTGGAAGTGACAAGCCGGATCTCCGTTTCGGAATGGAATTAAAGGATGTTTCCCAGGTGGTGAAGGACTGTGAGTTTGCAGTGTTTAAAGGTGCACTGGAAAATGGCGGTTCTGTCCGCGGCATCAACGCAGAGGGAAAGGGAAACATGCCCCGGAAAAAGATTGATGCACTGGTGGAATTTGCCAAAGGATTCGGGGCTAAGGGCCTTGCGTATCTGGCTGTTTTGGAGGATGGCACTTACAAATCGTCTTTTGCCAAGTTTATGACAGAGGAGCAGCTTGCTGCATTGGTGAAGGCCATGGACGGAAAGCCGGGAGATCTGCTGCTGTTTGCAGCGGATAAGAACAAGGTAGTCTGGGATGTGCTGGGCAATCTGCGTCTGGAACTGGCAAGGCAGGCGGATTTGTTAAAGAAGGATGACTTTAAGTTCCTTTGGGTGACAGAGTTCCCGCTTTTGGAGTATTCCGAGGAGCAGGGGCGGTTTGTGGCCATGCATCATCCTTTTACCATGCCGATGGAAGAAGACTGGCATCTGATTGACAGTGATCCGGGAGCGGTTCGCGCCAAGGCCTATGATATTGTTCTGAATGGAACGGAACTGGGAGGCGGTTCCGTGCGTATTCATCAGAGCGATATTCAGTCCAAGATGTTTGAGGTGCTGGGATTTACGCCGGAGAAGGCACAGGAGCAGTTTGGCTTTTTGCTGGAGGCATTTAAGTACGGGGTTCCTCCTCACGCAGGGCTGGCTTATGGGTTTGACAGGGTGGCCATGCTTATGGTGGGGGCGGATAATATTCGTGATGTGATTGCCTTCCCGAAGGTGAAAGATGCATCCTGCCTGATGACAGAGGCGCCAACACCGGTGGATCCGAAACAGCTGGAAGAGCTGAGGATTGAGGTTCGTGGAGAATAAATGAGAGAGTGCTGCCAAGAAAGTCACTTGGCAGCACTTATGCTTTGGTCCCATAACTGTATTGGCTCATGACGAATCAGCGGAGTGATTCGTCATGGAGTGAACGGTAACATGCGGTTACTTTATCAAATAGTTGTAAATTTTACTTTCTTTTTTTCAGGACATATGTTATAGTATTCCTAGTCGTTCTGGCTGGTTCATGAAAGATTCATCTGGTTATGGTCACAGGAAAATCTTCCTAAGTTCACGAAATACACAGAAGAAGAGATTGAAAATAGGAACAGGAGGGATGTCATTTGTGGGAGTAGACAGAAAAAATATGCGTGGAAAATGTAGTTGAAATATGGTTGACATTTTTGGATGGGTGTATTATGATTAATAGAAAAAGAACATTTGTTCTGTTTGGAGGCAGACATGAATAAAGATGATAAGATGAAAGCTCTGGATGCGGCTTTGACACAGATTGAGAAAGCATATGGGAAAGGTTCCGTGATGAAACTGGGAGACAGAGGAGCCAATATGAATATAGAGACGGTTCCGACAGGCTCTCTGGGGCTGGATTTGGCCCTTGGTCTTGGGGGAATTCCAAAGGGGCGTGTGATAGAGATCTATGGCCCGGAGTCCAGTGGTAAGACTACGGTGGCCCTTCATATGGTAGCCGAAGTACAGAAGAGAGGAGGAATTGCCGGTTTTATTGATGCGGAGCATGCCCTGGATCCGGTGTATGCTAAAAATATAGGGGTAGATATTGATAATTTGTACATATCCCAACCGGATAACGGAGAGCAGGCTTTGGAGATTACCGAGACCATGGTGCGCTCCGGGGCTGTGGATATTGTGATTGTAGACTCCGTAGCGGCATTGGTTCCCAAGGCGGAGATTGATGGGGAGATGGGAGAATCCCATGTAGGTCTGCAGGCGCGTCTGATGTCACAGGCATTGAGAAAATTGACAGGAATTATCAGCAAGTCCAACTGTACCGTTATCTTTATCAATCAGATTCGTGAGAAGATTGGCGTGATGTTTGGTAATCCAGAGACTACTACCGGCGGAAGGGCCTTGAAATTCTATGCATCCGTTCGTATGGATGTGAGAAGGACAGACAGCCTGAAGCAGAGTGGGGAAGTGATAGGAAACCATGTCCGTGTAAAAGTAGTGAAGAATAAAATTGCTCCTCCGTTTAAAGAGGCGGAATTTGATATTATGTTTGGCCAGGGAATCTCAAAGGAGGGAGATATCCTGGATCTGGCAGCCAAGGAGAATATTGTGGAAAAAAGCGGTGCATGGTATGCTTACCAGGGAGCCAAGATTGGCCAGGGACGGGAGAATGCCAAGATTTATTTGAGAAACAATCCGGTTGTCTGTCTGGAGATTGAAAATAAGGTGCGGGAGCGTTATGGACTGAAACCGTCTGAACTTCCGGAGACGGCAGTACCGGAGAAGGAGACAGAAGCTTAAAGTGCAGGTGACGTCCATTGTTCCTCTGGATAAGCAAAGAAGCAAAGTTTTTCTGGATGAAGAACAGGTATTCGTTCTATATAGAGGAGAACGAAAGAGATATCAGATAGAAGAAGGCAATGAATTGTCCGAAGAACAGTATAACCGGATATTAGAGGAGATCCTTTTAAAGCGAGGAAAAGAGCGGGCACTGTATTATTTAAAGGACAGAGACAGAACGGAATATGAGATACGTAAGAAACTGAAAGAGGGATTTTATCCTCAGCAGGTTGTTGATCAGATTATAAACTTTTTAACAGAGTACCATTTTCTGGATGATCTGGACTTTGGGAGACGGTATATTGAAACTTACGGCAATCAGAGAAGCAGGAAACGTCTGGAATTTGATCTGCTTAAGAAAGGATTAAAACAGGAGCAGATCCGGATACTTTTGGAGGATTGCGAGGTATGCGAGGATAGACAGATCAGGGCTTTTCTCCAGAAAAAGGGATATATGCCGGAGAGCACCACACCTAAGGATAAAGCAAAGCTGGTAGCAGCATTGGCAAGAAAAGGGTTTTCTTTTGACGCTGTGTACCGGAACCTGGGAGTCAGCCAGGAGGATATCTGAATGGCTGATTCCCCATTGTCTGAACGGTTACGATTTGTGGCTGTTTGCTGGTTTGAGTTGTGCAAGACACTTGACATAATGTATAAAACAGTTTAAAATTGAAGTGTTGTATTTGTGTACAATGAAAACTAAATAAGGAGGTGCTCCTGTGTCAACAATAGTGATACCTGTATTGATTACTGTATTGTTTACAATAATTATTGTGGCGCCTATTACCTGGGGATTGGCAATCGCACACCGGAAGAAAACATATGAGAGTAAAATCGGCAGTGCGGAGGAAAAGTCCAGAGAGATAATAGATGAGGCATTAAGGACCGCAGAGACAAAGAAGCGAGAAGCTCTCCTGGAGGCAAAGGAAGAGTCCCTGAAAACCAAGAATGAGTTGGAGAAAGAGACGAAGGAAAGAAGGGCAGAGCTGCAACGGTATGAACGACGAGTATTAAGCAAGGAAGAAAATTTGGACAAGAAGTCCGAGACATTGGAACGCAGAGAAGCAAGTATATCAGCACGTGAAGACAACTTGAACAGGAAATTGGCAGAAGCTGAGGAACTTCGCGGGAAGAGACAGCAGGAATTGGAACGAATTTCGGGGCTGACCTCCGAACAGGCGAAAGAATATCTGCTGAAGTCTGTGGAAGATGATGTGAAACATGATACTGCCAGAATGATTAAAGAGATGGAGACCAGAGCCAAAGAAGAAGCAGAAAAGAAGGCGAAGGAGTATATCGTTGCCGCGATCCAGAGATGTGCGGCGGATCATGTTGCAGAGACTACGGTATCCGTAGTTCAGCTTCCAAATGATGAGATGAAAGGCCGGATTATCGGAAGAGAAGGCCGTAATATTCGTACATTGGAGACAATGACAGGTGTGGAGTTGATTATCGATGATACACCGGAAGCAGTAGTTTTGTCAGGATTTGATCCTGTAAGGCGAGAGGTTGCGAGAATCGCCCTGGAACGTCTGGTTGTAGATGGGCGTATTCATCCGGCCAGAATTGAAGAGATGGTAGAAAAAGCACAGAGAGAAGTAGAGGCCAGTATGAGGGAAGAAGGCGAGGCTGCCACACTGGAAGTGGGCATTCATGGAATTCACCCGGAATTGGTAAAGCTTCTTGGAAGAATGAAATTCCGAACTAGTTATGGACAGAATGCTTTGAAGCATTCCATTGAAGTATCACATTTATCGGGACTTTTAGCCGGTGAGATCGGCGTGGATATCCGCATGGCTAAACGTGCCGGTTTATTACATGACATTGGTAAATCCATTGACCATGAGGTAGAAGGCTCGCATGTAAAATTAGGCTCAGAGCTTTGTAAAAAATATAAGGAATCTGCAGTGGTGGTAAATGCTGTGGAATCCCATCATGGCGATGTTGAACCAGAGAGTCTGATTGCCTGTATTGTGCAGGCGGCGGATGCTATATCCGCTGCAAGACCAGGCGCAAGAAGAGAGACTCTGGAGACATATACCAACAGGCTTAAGCAGTTGGAAGAGATTACGGATTCCTTTAAGGGAGTTGACAAGTCTTATGCAATCCAGGCAGGACGTGAAGTCCGTGTTATGGTGGTTCCAGAACAGATTAGTGATGATGATATGGTTCTTTTGGCAAGAAATATTTCTAAAAAAATTGAAGAGTCCATGGAATATCCGGGACAGATTCGTGTTAATGTAATTCGTGAATCAAGAGTTACTGATTATGCAAAATAAGTGACATAGGACATAGAAGGGGAGGTTGAGAATGACCTCCTCTTTTTTATGTTATTTGCATATGTTACCCTCAGTGGACATGGGTATCCCCTTGTCCACTGAGGGTACGTTTTCTTACGGTTAGATGAATTCTATTGACAGAAGGAAAAATAAGGCATAAAGTTATAGCTATAGGGAGGAGGGAGAACTTGAAGAGGAAGAAAAGGACAGTGAGCCTGTTGATACTAACCATGATTTTTCTTACAGAAATCAGTGTTCAGGCATTTGGAGCTCAGAAGCTTAAAGAGGTGGTCATTACGGTAGAGAATGATTTCAAAGTAGGAGAGCGCCTTACGGAGAATGATGTAGAGGTTACAACAAGAAGTGACAGATACTCAGTTGGCGATATTGAGATCATGAATGAGATTGATGTGTGGGGATGCAGCGATACACCGGAGATAGAGGTTACGCTGGAGGCGGAGGACGGATATTATTTTTCTGTGGTAAAATCTACGATTAACGTAAAAGGCGGCACTTATATAAGCGGAACAAAAAAGGGAGCTACCACGATCATTCTGAAAATTCAGCTTCCTTCGCTGAGAGAACAGATGGGAGAAATCCGTGAGGCTCATTGGAGTTCACAGACTACAGGTAGTTGGAGCGAGACATTCAATGCAGGCTATTATGAGCTGCGCTTATACAGAGACGGAAGAAGTGTGGGCGATTATCAAAATACAGTAGGAACAAGCTTTGATTTTGCTCCCATGATGACCCGCGCCGGCACTTATTCTTACAGAGTGCGTGGGGTAAATGCCCAGGATAATGGGAAAAAAAGCGATTGGCGGGAAGCAGATGGCAGCGTATATGTAGATGAAGCTACCGCGCAGCAATTTCGCAGTCTGTATGGGACTCCCGTACCGGAAGGTGTCACGGAACCAGGACAGCTGGTTAACCAGCAGAATCAACAGTATGGCTGGATTTTAGACCATGTAGGCTGGTGGTACTGCAATGGAGACGGGAGCTATACAACCAGTAATTGGCAGATGATTGATGGAAAATGGTATTTCTTTGATTCCAAGGGATATATGGTGACAGGTTGGATAGACTGGAGCGGGAAATCCTATTACTGTATGCCTGAGAGCGGGGATATGCTGGTAAATGCCATGGTTCCGGACGGAAGCGGCAGAAGAGTAGATTCCACCGGTGCCTGGATACAGTAGGAAGATCAGGATACTGGTATAGTGTTGCAAAAAGGAAAGAAAGCAGTGACAAAGGAGAAAGCAGCGATAAAAAAGAAATTAGAAAAGGAAAGAAAGCAGAGGCAGAAGAATATGGCAGAGAGTGTTGTGCGTTTGAACAGACAGTTAAAATATCAGGGGACAATTTTAAAGATATATGAGGATACGGTGATTGCCAACGGACATGAGGCACATTGGGACTTCATTCATCATGACGGTGCGGCGGCAGTGCTTCCGGTCACGGGGGATGGGAAGATTCTGATGGTGCGTCAGTACCGCAACGCGTTGGACCGTGAGACGCTGGAGATTCCGGCAGGAAAACTGGATGCACCGGATGAACCTAAGATTGAGTGCGCATACAGAGAGTTGGAAGAGGAGACTGGATATCGTTCAGACAATCTGGAATATTTAATCAGTGTCAACACTACAGTTGCTTTCTGCGATGAGGCGATTGACATTTTCGTAGCCAGAAATCTAATACCTTCCCATCAGCATCTGGATGAGGATGAGGTCATTGAAGTAGAGGCATGGGAATTGGAGGATTTACTGAAACTTATTTATGACGGAAAAATGACAGACGGTAAGACCGTAGCGGCTATCACAGCCTATGCGGTCAAATACGCTGGTAGAAAATAGAAGGAAAAACGTATAAAGAGCGATCCTTCTTCATAGGCTGTAAAAAAAGTACAGGGGTTCCGGATGAAAAAGGGGCGTTGGGGGTCGTTTACGGATATGCTGTTTCTGCTTTTTGCAGCAGGAAGCATAGTTGGATGCGTGACAGCCAATTTGCTCAGCGGGGAACTGCTGAAACAGATTGGCTATTTTGATTCCATATATCAATGGGGACAGTCTATGGGAATGGAAGAAAGAGGGCAGCTATGGAGATACACCTTAAAGCGGCGTTTCGGTGAAATCGGAGTGGGGGCTTTGGTGGGAATGACCCCCTTGGCAAAATGGGCTTTCTATGGGCTCTCCGCGATATTTGGTTTTAACAGCGGATTGATAATTTCTACGTTTACACTGGAAAGCGGATGGATGGGACTATTTCTTTTTCTGCGTTCAGTGCTGCCACAATGGATTTTTTACGGTTTGTCATGGATCATTCTGGCAGTAGGAGGCGAAAACGGATTAGAGAAAATAAAGATACGGGTGTGGCTGTTTCTTATTTTTGTTATTATTATCGGCACTTTCATGGAAACGTTTTTAAATTTTTAAGGTTACACAAAATGAAAAAAGAGAATACGAGAAAAGGCCAAGTTCAGGAAAACTGTTCTTGGCCCTTTATTATTTTGGCAATTTGTGTGAAAGAGATGATAATGAGTGGTTTTTGGGGGGAATAATTATGGAAAAGTACTAATTTGTTTGCAGGAATTTTCTAACGGAAACCGACCATAGCAGGGTACAATAATTACGATGGAGTGTAGCCTGAACAGATAGGGAGGGGAATATGGTTTTGGGCAGAAGGGAAGATACAAAAATTATTGATTTGGTTTCTGTTAAGAGAAAAAGGATGCCTTCTTATGTAAAAGAAACACTGGAATACCTGGATATGCATTTTTCGGAAAAGGTATCGGTTGACGATTTGTCAGAAAGACTGTATGTTAGCAAGTATCACTTAATGAGAGAGTTTAAACAGCAGACAGGAAAAACGATACATGGGTATCTGACAGAGCGGCGGATCTGGGCGGCCTCGGAGATGATTGGCCGTGGGATTCCTGCACAAACTGCGGCGGAGGCGGCTGGATATCAGGATTATTCCATATTTTACAAGAATTTCTGTAAATATATGGGTACTGCGCCAAAAGAGTATCAGGAACAGGAAAAACAGCCCAAATTATTGGAGTATTCCAATGTTGTAGTTTTGAGAGAGGAATTTCTGCAGGCATGAAGCTGAAGAAGGGAATTATTATTTTGTGGGTGCTGTTTGGCGTATCGCTTTTTACGACGTTGATATTGTTGAGAGAAAGCAGTCAGGACAGCAGTGAGTATGGGGAGAGGGTAGAGGAACCCTCCACACTGGAGGTATATGCCTGGTATGATGAGATAGAGACATTTAGTACATTGGCAGAAGGGTTTATGGAAAAATATCCGGATATTACAGTAAATGTTCATTACCTTCCTAATAATGAAACGACTCAAAGCTTTCAGATTATTCTCAACGGAGACGAGGCTGTGGATGTGATTGCCATAGCAACGGCAGCAGGCGGAGCCCAGTTGATTGAGAAGGGACAGCTTACTGATTTGAGAGAATATCTTAAGAATGCGGATCTAAGCGGCCTTGGAAGTCTTATGGATTTTTTGGACAGTGAGGAGGGAGTGTACATGCTTCCCTACCGAAACAGTGCCTGGGTCGTTTATTACAATAAAGAAATTTTCGATGCTCAAGGGGTTCCGTATCCGGAAGGGGACTGGACCTGGGAGGATTATGCGGCCTTGGCAGAGCGCCTGACCAACCCTCAGAGAGGATGGTATGGATCTCTGAATTATGAGAGCACTTGGTGGAGAGTGCCGGTGAGGACAGCAGGAGCAGAGAACCCTATGGAGGAAGAGGACTTAAAGCTTTTTGCAGAAGCGGCAAAATGGAATTATTCCTTAACATACGAAAAAGGTGCGGCGATGCCTTATAGCCAGCTGACAGATGTGGGGAGCAAGGATTATATCCGCCGTTTTTTAGGAGGAGAGGCGGCGATGATGTACAATGGCGAATGGTGCCTCTCTATGCTGAGGGAGCGGATGGACAGTGAGTATCCGGATTTTCAGTATGATGTGGCAAAGCTTCCCGGCTGGGATGAGGAGAAAGATTACGCCATCGGTTCTCCGGCAGTTCTCATGGTAGCGGAAAAATCACAGAAAAAAGAGGAAGCCGTATTGTTTTTGGAGTATGCCTGTGGGGAAGAAGGGGCGAAGAAGATTGCAGCAAAGGGATTTCTCCCTGCCTGGAACTCTAAAGAGGTCCGTCAGGTTTTCCAGGACAGTATCCGTATGCCTGAACATACGGAATATTTTTTCACGGAAGAGGAAATATCCCATTTTCCGGCTACGACAGATTACACCATATCCATGAATCTGCTTCATGACAATATCTGGTCTTATTTTATGAAGGAGATATCTCTGGAGACTGCTTTGAAGAATTATGAGGAGCAGCTGGCAGAAAGGATGGTTACCCCATGAAACGGATGAAAAGACAATCCTTTATGCGCAGGATAAGCCTATATATGGTGCTTTTGATTCTGATTTCCAATCTGATTACCTATTTGTTTGCGTATATGTTTTTTTATCAGACGATTTATGAGAATGCTAAGTCTTCCGGAAAAAATATGCTGACGGCAAATCTTCAAATTGTGGATCAGTATTTCCGACAGATTGACCGGATCGCAGATGCGATTATATATAATGAATCCCTGAATAATGTACTGAAAGCAGAAACGGATACCAGCAGCAACATGCAGGTATTAAAAAGCATCGAGCAGATTTATTATCATTCCCGTGATGATTTAAGGCTGATTTTCTATAAAGAGAATTCTCCCAGAAATGCGTATTCGATCTATACAAAAAATGACTACGAGAGAATAGCCAATTTTAAAGCCAGCCATTGGTATGAGCAGCTGAACAATTCCGGACAGAGAAAGGTTCTGCTGACGAATATTCATTCGGAGGAACAGATAAACGGCGGAGATTTTGTTCATTCCATGATATACCGTATTGATGATTTGTACAGCAATCTTCCTGTAGGATACCTGCGGATTGACATGGATTTGGCAAAACTTCAGGAACGGTTGATGATGGATTATGTGGGGGTGGAGGGAGTAGAGATATTGTCCGAAGACGGGGGGGTATTGTTCTACACAGGGAAAGAACTGGATTTGCCGGAACATCTGCTGGCAGAGGGAAAGGAATCGGCTGCGATTCAAGAGGAATCGGCAGGCGGAACATTTCTCTACTGCGGACTTTCTGGGGAGACAGGATGGCTGGTGGCCGTAGGAATCTCCAAAACGGATCTGTACAGGAGGGAGGTTACAATCGGCTTTTTGTTTCTCACGGTTCTTTTTCTGACATTGGGAATCTGTCTTACTGTAGTGGATAAGAACAGTGAGATTCTAAATCGAAATATGAGCCGTCTTACGGAGGGGATGAATGCTATTAAACAGGGAGATTTGGAAATCCAGGTGAATCCTGACGCAGATGATGAAATCGAACGGGTAATTGTGAATTTTAACGATATGGCCAAGCAGATTCATGAGCTGGTAGGAAAAATAGAGGCGAAGCAGGCGCTTTTAAGCGAAGCGCAGATTAAGGCACTGCAGCAGCAGATTAATCCTCATTTTATCTATAACAGTATGGAAACCCTTATGGGGATGGCGTCGGAGGGAATGGACAGTGAAATTATAGAAATCTGCAAATGTATCAGCGCCATGCTGCGGTACAATACCAAGATGGCCGGAAGTACGACCCTTAAGGAGGAATTGACTCATGTGCAGAATTATACAAAGGTTCTGTCCATACGAATGGGAGGCAGCTTTGAACCACAGTATATGATTGATCCGGAGTGTCTGGATGCACGGATTGTGAAGTTTTCTCTGCAGCCTTTAGTGGAGAATGCCATCGGCCATGGCATGGACAACCGCTCAAAAGGAGGGCTGATTTATGTAGGAGTACAAAAATATGGGGAGGAGATAGAGATACGAATAAAGGACAATGGCTGCGGGATTTCTCCCGTGAAGCTGGAAAAGCTGAGAGAACAGCTTCTTGCGGATGATGAAAATTATTTAAAGATGATGGAAAATTCCAGCAATACCGGTTTGCTGAATGTGCACCTGCGGATGAAGCTGTATTTTGGATCTGCATACTCTATTTTTATTGAAAGTGAGATGGGAAAGGGAACGGATATCAGAATTCAGATACCTTATGATACAAGGGAGGAAACAGAATGTATCGTGTTATGATTGTAGATGATGAATTTTACATTCGGAAAAGCTTCTGTAACCGAATCGATTGGAAGGCCTACGGAATGGAAGTGGCAGGTGAGGCTGCTAACGGCCAGGAGGCATACCAGCTTGTGCCCTTATTGAAGCCGGACCTGATGTTTGTGGATATCAGGATGCCGGTACTGGATGGGTTTGATTTGACCTCCCTGTTGGCAGAAGAATATCCGGATATTGTGATTATCATTATCAGTGCCTACAATGATTTTCAGTATGCAAGGAAAGCCATAGAGACGGGGGTGTTTGATTATCTTTTAAAACCGCTGGAGGAGGAGGAAGTAGACAGAACCTTAAGAAGGCTGCTTTCCCGGCTGGAGGAAGAGGAGCGGGAGCAACAGGTGCTGGATCTTCATGATTTTCAGAACGGGTATCTGGAAAGTCAGGAATTTGCCTGTTTTTCCGTATATGAGAGAAGCGGGCAGTGGAGCGGAAGCCAGAATCAGAAACATATGAGCAGACAGTTGGCAGCCTTAGGAGAAATTGCCAGAGTTATTGGACACAATATGCTCTTTTGCCAGATATTCTGTGTCCGGAAAGAGAAGCTGGATATGGTGTCTCTGGCAAAGGCTATCAGGCTTTTGACGAATAATCTTTGGGCGGATTATGAGATAACGGTAGGAATATCAGATGTGTACAGAGGAAGCAAGGAGACGGACAAGGATGAGTTTCTTCACTGTGTGGCAGAGGCGGTGTCTGCATCGAAGGAGAAGCTGTTTGATGCTTCGAAACGTGTATTCTGCTGGTCAGACCGCAAGGCTTCCTCCTATGACATTTCGCCCTATAACACGCCAAAACTGAATATGGTTTACTCTGCCCTGTCTAAGAAGGACTATAAGATGGCCGGCCAGGGACTGATTTCCTATCTAAATGATTTTGACTGGAAAAAATTGCAGGATGCCATAACCATTGAAATGATTGTGGGCACGGTGATTGAATGTCTTTTCCGGGCCGGATGGGATACGGGAATGATCTCGGAGGTACAGCTTTATACCAATGATTTCCGGCGGGAGAATTTTGTCCTTATGTTTCATGAAGCGCAGGAGATACGGGAAAGGCTGTGCAGTCTGATTGAAGTGCTGATGGGTGAAATGTCTTCTAAGGACGTCAGTGATTTGGCTCAGAGAATTACCTTTTATATTCAGAAAAACTATGCAGGAAATCTCCAGATGGAGGAATTGGAACGCCAGTTTTTTATGAGTTCTTCTTCCCTTTTTCTGGCATTTAAGAAGAAAAAGAACATGACGATTACGGCATATGTGGAAGCGGTACGCATGGAGAAGGCAAAAGAACTTTTGAAAAGCGGCTTGTGCAATGTGCAGGACACGGCGGAGGCAGTGGGATATCTGGATGCCAATTATTTTTGCAAGGCCTTTAAGCGGTATACAGGAAGCACGCCCAGCAAGTTCCGGATGGGGGAATAGACAAACAGCATTTTTTGCAATGAGGTACAGCACTTTTTAGAATTCATGGAATGGCTTTTTCCTGTTATAGTTATAAAAAATAAAAATCAGGAAAGGGAGGATTTATCTATGAGATTCAAAAAGACTATAGGGCTTATGTTAAGTGCAGCCATGGCCTTGAGTTTGACAGCCTGCGGCGGCGGAAATAGCAGCAACGACAGCGTCAACAGCACAACAACAGCTACGGCATCGGCGGAAACCACAGCAGCCCAGGGAGGGCAGGAAGCAAATCAGGGTTCTGGTGATGAAGCCGTTACCATTAATTTCTATGCTTGGTCTGACGAGGAAGGAATCTTCACGAAGCTGGCAGATGCCTATATGGCAAATCATCCGAATGTAACGATTAAACTTCAGTTCATACCAAGCAATGACTATATGACAAAACTGTTGACCGTCTTCTCCGGCGGTGGTGATATTGACTGCTTTGGCGTATCTTCTCCGCCAAGTTTGGCACAAGTGCAGGCGAAAGGATCTGTTATGGCATTGGATGACTTGATATCTTCCAACAAGACTGACACCAGCGGTTATGCAGGAACGCTGGAGTCCATAGCTATTGACGGAAAGACCTATGCCCTTCCGTACAAGACAAGCTCCTGGGTAGTTTATTACAATAAAGATATCTTTGATGCAGCCGGAGTTCCTTATCCAGACGGTGAGTGGACATGGGAAGAATATTATGATATTGCAGGTAAGCTGACCAGCGGAGAAGGGGCTAATAAGATTTACGGTTCTCTGAATTTTCAGCCTACCAGCCTTTGGTGGAGAGTTCCGGCCAACAGCAAGGGTTCTACCAATCCTTTGAATGATGATGAACTTCATGACTGGATGAAAGCCGCCGAATTCTGTAAGAGCCTGTCTGATGCAGGGTATCAGCCGCCCTATGAGGACATGGCAAGCGAGGCTGGTGCCGATTATACCGGAAACTTTCTTCAGGGAAAATACGGAATGTATTTTACCGGTGACTGGGGTGTGGAGATGCTTAATACTTCCATCGCAAACGGCGACGGAGATGTGAAATATGATATCGCTCCTCTTCCCCACTGGGAGGGAGAAGACGCCGCTACTCCTGGTGCTCCCGGACTTTTGATGGTAGCTCAGAATGCGAAGAATCCGGATGTTGCTTATGACTTTATTTCTTACTGTGCAGGCGCAGAAGGCGCAGACCTTCTTCTGGACAATGATTATTTCCCGGCATGGCAGTCAGATGAGACCATCGCTACATACACAGAAGGGAAGTCGGCTCCGGAACATATTGAATATATTGTAAATCAGAAAATCATTTCTCAGGTTCCTTGTGATGAGTATTATAACTCTGTAACAAATATCATCAAAGAGGAGATCTCTTTGTATCTGATTGGTGAGCAGGATATTGAGACAGCAGAGGCTAACAGCAAGAAACGTATGCAGGATGAAGTGCTAAATGCTCAGTAACCCCCATGCTGTTTTCTCGGCACAGCCATGAATGAAAGAGGGGGTATTGTGTCCTATGCGTTAGGATGATTTGTGAAAAGTCGCCTGATTTCAGGCGGCTTTTGTTTCCAGAAGAGGTTTGAGCAGTTAGAAAGGAGACGTATATGACAAATGGAAAGTCGAAAATACCAGCTTATTTGAGAAGACAGCAGAAGACAGCAGTTTTATTTCTGCTTCCAAACTTAGCGGGGTTTCTCATTTTTATCTTATATCCGGTGTTTCGCGCGTTTGTAATCAGTTTAAGCAACTGGGACGGATTTGCCACATTTGATTTTATCGGAATTAAAAATTATACCAGCCTGTTTGCGGATGAGTCTTTTATCATATCCTTAAAAAATACCATGTGGTACACTATAGTGACGGTGCCTCTGTCTATTATTTTCGGTATTCTCATGGCACTTTTGATGAACATAAAAATTCCAGGAATCAAGATATTCCGGACCGTATATTTTCTGCCTCAGGTTACTTCCATGATTGCTATCGGCCTTGTCTGGTCCATGGTGCTTGCCAATTACGGTCCGGTCAATCAGGCATTGATGGCATTTGGGATGCAGGAACCGCCGAAATGGATTTCTTCTTCTGCATGGGCGCTGATTTCTGTAGAGATTGTGACAATCTGGCGTTCCATGGGTTACAATGCCATTATTCTTCTGGCAGGTCTTCAGGGAATCAACATAGAGCTTTATGAGGCGGCGAAGTTAGATGGGGCCGACTCCTGGCAGCGGTTTCTGTACATTACACTGCCTATGCTGTCTCCCACCATATTTTTCTGCCTGGTGACCCAGATGATCAGTTCCTTTAAGGTGTTTGATGTCATCATGGCTATGACCCAGGGCGGTCCGGGGCGTGCTACCAATGTTCTGGCATATTATATTTACAACAAGTCCTTTGTGGATTATCGGTTCGGATATGCCAGCTCTGCGGCTTTTGTCCTGTTTTTCATTATTTTGATTATGACACTGATTCAGTTTATCGGCCAGAAAAAATGGGTCAACCAATAAGGAGGTGGAGTGCGGATGTCAATGAAGCTGAAAAAATACATTTTCTATCCTGTTATTTTTATCATACTTGTTCTGATTGCGGCTGCAATGCTGTTCCCCTTTTTATGGATGGTGCTCGGTTCTTTAAAACCCAAGGCGGAGCTGTTTGCGGTTCCCATGAATCTGTTTCCCAGTACCTGGATGTGGAAGAATTACGGCGATGTGCTGAAGAAAATCCCCTTTGTTACATTTTACATAAATACAGCCAAGATTGCTGTTTTCTCCACGCTCGGACAGGTGATTACCTGTGCTTTATCGGCGTATGCCTTTGCCAAGCTTAAGTTTAAGGGAAGAGATTTTTTGTTCATGCTGTATCTGGCAACCATGATGATTCCTTATCAGGTAACCATGATTCCCCAGTATGAGTTGATGAATAATCTGAATCTGCTGAATTCCCATGCGGCACTGATTTTGCTGCATTGCTTCTCTCCGTTTGGCGTATTTCTTCTGAGGCAGTTTTTTGTCAGTATTCCCGATTCCCTGATTGAAGCGGCCAGAATCGATGGTGCCAAAGATCTCAGAATCCTGTCTCAGATCGTACTTCCACTGTCAAAGTCAGCGCTGGCTACCCTGGTTACGCTGAAGTTTTTGGATTCCTGGAATGAATTTACGGGGCCGCTGATTTTCTTAAATGAGAAGGAGAAGTTTACACTGCAGGTAGGCATCCGTATGTTCCAGCAGGAAAATGGAACGGAGTATACATTGATTATGGCAGCGACTACCATGTCTTTGATTCCTATCGTGCTGTTGTATATGTTTGCACAGAAATACTTTATTGAGGGGATTGCTGCGGCAGGAGTGAAGGGATGAGAGCGTGTCGGTCAGGAGTCAGGCGTAGAGAGGCAAGGAGGACGGATTTGTTATGAATATGGATTTGTACAGAGATTGGCTGTTTTGTGAGAGGGATATCCAGGATGGGCATAGGACAGAGTTTGATGATGAGAAGTGGGAGCGCGTGGAGCTTCCTCATGATTGGGCGGTATCGCGGGAACTGAGACGAGATATGGAGTCTGTACCAGAGTGGAAGTTCGGACCCCAGGCCCAGGGATTTTTGGACAGGTGGGGGATCGGATGGTATCGGAAGCATCTGAAGCTGTCGGAAAAAAGAGAAGGAAAACGGTATTTTCTTCGGTTTGACGGAGTGTTTGAGCGGTGCAGAGTATATGTCAATGAGGCGCTTTTGGGAGAACACCGCTATGGTTACAGCGGATTTTCGCTGGAAGTGACAGAGCATATAAAAGAAGGAGAAAACCTTATTGCTGTCCGTGTGGACAATTCCGTGACCATTACGGACCGCTGGTACAGCGGATGCGGTATTTACCGGAAGGTGGAACTTTTGGAGGTTCCCGAGAGATTTCTGGGAATCGAGGATGTGAGGCTGACGGCGGATTATGCAGATGGGAAAGGAAGCCTTGTGATAGAGGCAGACGGCAAAGGAGAACAGGTCTTTGCAGCACTGGAGGGAGTGTTCGGACCTGTGAGTCTGCAAAACGGCAGGCTAGTGGCAGAGAATCTGGATGTCTGCCCATGGAGTGCTGAAAAACCGGATCTCTACAGACTGCAGATTTCGGTTCCCGGACAGACATTGGAGCTTTCTGTGGGATTTAGACATGTGGAATTTGTAGCAAATAAAGGGATGTTTATCAATGGAGAGCCAGTGAAATTAAAAGGAGTCTGCCTTCACCATGACGCAGGCTGTGTAGGTGCTGCCGTCACTAGGCCGCTTCTGAAAAAAAGGCTTCAAGTACTGAAATCTATGGGCTGCAACGCAATCCGTACCAGCCACAATATTGTTTCTACAGATATGATGGACTTGTGCGACCAGATGGGATTCTATGTTTTAGATGAATGCTTTGACAAATGGATCCAGGGGGCTTATTCACGTTTTTATGAAACCGATTGGGAGGCCGATTTATCCTATCTGATTCTGCGTGACAGAAATCGTCCCAGTGTGGTGATGTGGAGTGTGGGAAATGAGATTGAAGACCAGGGTGCAAAATCAATGCTGGATATTCTGGAGAAGCTTTGCCAGAAAGTAAGGAATCTGGATTTCAGACCAATAACTGTGGCTATGTCTCCCCATTATCAGAGTCTGGAAGGAGAGCCGGTGGAAGAGTCTGTCTCGGATAAGGTTCAGGCCGTGAAACGGATTGGGGAGATTGTGGATGTGATTGGCTGCAATTATCAGGAGCAGTGGTATGAGGCCATCCATGAAGAGATGCCAGACAAGCTTATCCTTGGGACAGAGGTATATCTGTTTTTTAAAGGAAGCTACGACCACTATTTTAATTACAGCACAGAAAATCCGTGGATGGATGTGGAGAAAAATTCCTATGTTATCGGCGGATGCCTGTGGGCAGGAGTGGACTATCTGGGAGAGTCCATGGGATATCCTTCCAAAGGCTGGGCAGGGGCATTGATTGAGAGCAACCTGGTTCGCAAGCCGATTTCTTATCTGTGGGAAAGCTATTGGAGCGAAAATCCTGTGGTTCATATCTCTATTCTGGATTATACAAAGAAAATGGAGATTGTAAGGGAGCCCTGGTCGGAGATGCCTCTTTCGGACTGCTGGAATTATCCCATGTTTGCCAAGCTTCCTATGCCGTATATGATTTTTTCAAACTGTCAGGAGGTACGTCTGTCAATCAACGGGAAATATTTTGATATTCCGAAGCCTGGAGAATGTGAGAGCCGGATTATCACAGGATTTCTTCCGCTTGAGATTGGGACTATTCTGGCAGAGGGGATAAATGACGGACAGACGGTGTGCACTCACAGGCTGGTTACCAGTGGGGCATCCTCGAACCTGGAGTTTATTGACAGGCCTGAGGTTCCGGCTAAGCTGCCGGCGCAGCTTTTATTTACGGTGGCGGCAATGGATCAGGATGGAAATGTAAATCCCACAGAGAGCGGTGAGGTCCGTTTTGCGGCAGAGGGTCCTTGCGTTATAGAGGGAGTGGATAATGGATTTCTGTGCAATATGGAGCCCTATGCTTCTGACAGAGTGCATATGAATCAGGGAAAGGCATCTGTGGTTTTAAGAGTTACAGGGACGGGCCGAATTGTTTTGCATGGGTTTGCAGACGGAATTTTGGGAGCACATGAGGAGATTGTAATTGAATAATACTTGACGTTCATTGTTTGGCGCCAGGTGAGCCTGCCGGGAGAGGAAACGATACTGTGACCTCTCCCGTTTGTGTTAGTAGCAAATCTTCCAATCTGCTCTTGACAAACTTGCATACAAGTAGTAAGATTATCATAACAAAAATAGAAAAAAGAAAGAAAAATTGTAAACTATTTCTTTGAAATCAAATAATCCTTTGGCATATTAGACAGTTTATAAGCCAGAGGATTTATCCGTGGCGGAAGCTGCACTATTATATTATTACCAACGGTTTACCACATTCCTGTTTAACCCCTGAACAGGTATGGTTTGTACAGCAGAGTTAATTTTTGTGGGGTGAACTGCTCCGCACAAACTATATAACATATTAATATTTATAAGGAGGGGAAGAATGAAGAAACAACGAGGACAGGGCCAGGTTGTGCATAAGCGTACGACACAGCAGACCATGGCCCAGATGTGGAAGTGCAGGTGGCTGTATCTGATGCTGCTTCCGGTAATTGTGTATTTCATTGTTTTCAAGTACGTTCCGATGTATGGAATCACTATCGCATTCCAGGACTACAACATTTTTAAGGGTATGTTCGGTAGCAAATGGTGGGGATTTACCACATTTCAGAAGGTGTTCGCGGATGCTAACTTCTGGAGCGCCATCAAGAATACGCTGGTGCTGAACCTGATGACGTTGGCTATCAATTTCCCGCTTACCATCATCGTATCCCTGATGCTGAATGAAGTTGCGGGCATGAAGTTCAAGAAGCTGACTCAGAGTGTTCTGTATCTGCCTCACTTTATTTCCTGGGTTGTTGTTGCCGGTATTGCTACCAACTTGTTTACCCAGAATGACGGTACCATCAACAACATTATCTCTTCCATGGGCGGAAGCAAGATTCCTTTCCTGAGCAGCGAAGGCTGGTGGATGTTCACCTATGTTATCCTGCAGGTTTGGAAGGAGATTGGATGGGGAACCATCATCTATCTGGCAGCCCTGACAGGCGTAGATGAGTCTCTGTATGAGGCGGCTTACCTTGACGGAGCCACGAATCTTCAGAGAATCTGGTACATAACGCTTCCGATGATCAAATCCGTTGTTGTGACCATGCTGATCCTTCAGATCTCCAAGATGATGACCATTGGTCTGGACGCACCGCTTCTGTTAGGTAATGACAAGGTTATGGGCGTGTCCGAGGTTATCAGTACGTATATTTATCGAATCGGTATCGTGAGAGCAAAATACAGCGATGCTACGGCTATCGGTTTGTTCCAGTCCCTTGTTAACATTGCAATTCTGGTTCTGGCAGACTGGTTTGCAAAACTGATCGGTGAAGAGGGAATCATCTAAGGAAGGAGGAAGAAAGATGGCACAAGAGTCAACCATGAACAAAAAGAAAAATAAATTCACAATTGGAAAGTTTTTGAATTACTTTTTTCTGACAGTGCTTGCATTTATCTGTCTGTATCCTTTCCTGAACGTAGTTGCGTATTCGTTTTCCGGCTACAATGCGGTGTTATCCGGAAAGGTTACTTTCTATCCGATTGATATTTCGTTAACAGCTTATCAGACCATTATGAAGAACTCCCAGATATGGAGCGCCATGTGGGTGACTATATTTACTACGATCATGGGTACCGTCATCGGTTTGATCCTGACAATCGCGGCAGCATATTCCTTGTCCAGAGATTATCTTCCCGGCAAGGGACTTCTGTCAGGACTGATTCTGTTTACCATGTACTTCAGCGGCGGTATCATCCCTACTTTCCTGGTGGTAAAGGGACTTGGCATGTATGACAGCCTGACTTCTCTGTTTATTCCGCAGGCAGTTAACGTATTTAACTTCATTGTTATGAGAACCTTCTTCAGACAGCTTCCTACGGAACTTGAAGAGGCGGCGAGAATCGATGGGGCCAATGAGATGCAGATCCTGTTTAAGATTATTCTGCCTCTGTCTGTTCCGATTATTGCAACCATCGGTCTGTTCTATGCGGTTAACTACTGGAACAGCTACTTTGACGCTTTGATTTATATCACATCTCCGGATAAATTTACGCTGCAGCTTCGTCTGAGAAACCTGCTGTTTGCAGATGAGTTAGCCAATGCAGGCGGCAACGGCGAGGGTATCGGTACCCAGGTTATGTCCCAGTCCTTGAAGATGTGCTGCGTGGTTGTGGCTACCCTGCCGATTATCTGCGTGTATCCATGGTTGCAGAAGTATTTTGTAAAAGGCGTTATGCTTGGTTCTGTAAAGGGTTAATGTTTATCACAGCGGAATGCTGTTAATAAAAAGAAAAGGAGTGGAAAAATGAAAAAAATTTTAGCATGTGTACTGACAGCAGCTATGACAATGTCATTGCTGACAGCCTGTGGCGGCTCAGGCGATTCCAGCAACGCCGGGGGGGCAGGAAGCTCTGGTGGTGGAAGTGGAAGTGGAAGTGGAAGTGGAAGCGAAAGCGAAAGCGAAAGCGGAGACAGTGGATACAAGACTACATACGGCGACAAGCAGTTTGACAATGTAACCATTACAGTGGAGCTGTTTGACCGAAGCAACGCTCCGGAAGGCAACACGATTCTTGATAACAAGTGGACCAAATATGCACAGGAGCAGATGAACAAAGTCGGAATCAATCTGGAATTCATTGCAGTTCCCCGTTCCGACGAGATCACCAAGATGCAGACCATGATGGCTTCCGGTACAGCTCCGGATATCACTCTCACCTACACCTACTCTTATGCAGAGGATTATTACAGAGACGGCGGTATCTGGGATTTAAGTCCATTTATTGACGGTGAGGATCAGGCTAAGAATTTAAAGGCATATTTGGGAGAAGATGTTATTGATATTGGACGGGGACAGGATGTCCTGTACGGAATTGTTGCAAGACGTGCGACAACTGCCAACTCCAACTTATTTGTTCGCCAGGACTGGTTAGATGCATTAGGAATGGATACTCCTACCACTCCGGATGAACTGTATGATTTCCTTGAGGCAAGTGTTAAGAATAATCCGGATGGACTTACTAATGTAATCGGCGGATATTTCTGGGGGCTGGAGTCTACCAATACCGGTACTGGTTACAGAAATAACATGTCCATGGCATTTTCACAGCTGGAAGGCGACCAGAAGCAGTTAGATATTGCGGACGGATTTGATTTCTACTATGACCCAGGTTTCAGAGAGTATGTACGTTTCCTGAATAAATGCTACAACAACGGCGTTATGGATCAGGAATTCTATACCAACACAACAGAGACCTTTGTTCAGAAGATTGTTAACAGCCAGCTGGCATTTTATGAGTCCAATGTTAACTACAATGTGGATCCGCTGAGAAATTCACCGGAGACGACTTTGAGAGAGAACACTCCAACAGCAAAGTTTGTGTCTATTCCTAACTTAAAGAATGTACATGACGGAAAACAGTATGCAGATGCTTATGCCCAGGGCGGCTTGATTATCATGTGTCCGAAGACAGCAACTGAGGAAAAGGTTGAGGCTGCTATGACGTATCTTGACTGGATGGCAACTACGG
Source organism: uncultured Hungatella sp. (assembly GCA_910588325.1). Lineage (GTDB taxonomy): Bacteria > Bacillota > Clostridia > Lachnospirales > Lachnospiraceae > UBA3402. The sequence goes on along the minus strand of CAJUPP010000010.1, from coordinate 23,460 downwards.
ACGGCGGTTTCGTATTGTACCACGGTTTTGAAGATGAGAACTACAAGCTGGATGACGAGGGAATCCCGATTGTTATCGATGCAGCTTACAATGCAACAGACAAAGACTGGATTCGTACCGACATGTTCCTGGTAGGTAACCAGGGCTATTTTGCAACGGTTGATGACTTTAATAAGTGTACTGCTGCCGAGAATCCAATCTATTATGATGATGTGGTTGCCAACTATGAGAATTCTCTGGCTGGACAGATCATTCACAAGCCAACCTTTACATCTGAGAAACAGACAGAGTTGACGGATGATTTCCTTCTTCTCAGATCCAAATATCTGGTACAGTGTATCACCTGTGCACCGGATCAGATGGACGGCATCTATGATGAGTGGATTGAAGAAGCTAAGAAGGCCGGTATCGAGGATGTTATTGCCGAGAGAACCGCACATTTTGACGAGGTATATGGAAGCTAAAAGTTTGGAGAATACTATTTGCTGAAAATGATTTTATGATTGTCAGGCCGTTTGTGTACAAAACTGTGCCGGCCTGTGAGAAAGCAGAATAAAACAAACTTTAAGTGCCTGCTCCGGTTCTTCTGATATATAAAGCAGAAGAGGCAGAAGCAGGCATTTTTCCTTTATGAGAATGAGACAATGTCTCCGCGCTTAAAGGAAATATCTGCTGACGCAGACGCGCTTTGGCGCGAGAGCCCGGCCAGTCGGAGTCCTTGTTTTGCATTTAAGAAATGATAAAAAAGATGCCGTTCAGGCAGCCGCCGGTTATACGGCAGAATGGAGGAAATTTATGGCAGTAAGTGGTATGAATTTTGCACCAAAGGGAAAGGCGGATCCAGTGGTAAAACCGGGAGAATTTAAGATCGCCGCCGTTGCTCTGGATCACGGCCACATCTATGGCATGTGCAATGGTCTTACGGAGGCAGGTGCGGAAGTAAAATGGGTGTATGATCCGGACCCGGAGAAGGTAAAGAAATTCCAGGAGGCATTTCCGTCTGCAAAGGCTGCTTCCAGTGAAGCGGAGGTTCTGGGTGATCCGGAAGTGAAGCTGGTGTGCGGCGCTGCAATAACCAGTGAGCGCTGTGCCTTGGGACTTCGCGTTATGGAGGCGGGCAAGGACTATTTTACGGACAAAGCCCCTCTTACGACGCTGAAGCAGCTGGAGCAGGCCAAAGAGATGGTGGCAAAAACAGGGAAAAAGTATATGGTGTACTACAGCGAGCGAATCCATGTGGAGGCCGCAGTGTATGCCGGACAGCTGATTAAAGAAGGTGCTATCGGAAGAGTCATTCAGGTTCTGGGCATGGGGCCCCACAGGGTGGGAGATCCGAACAGCCGTCCGGACTGGTTCTATGAGCAGGATAAATACGGCGGAATTCTGTGCGATATCGGAAGCCATCAGATCGAGCAGTTCTTGTACTTTGCGGATGTTAAGGATGCCACGGTAGTCAAGAGCCAGATTGCAAACTATGGCCATAAGGATCATCCGGGACTGAACGATTTCGGCGACTGTATGCTGGTAGGTGACAACGGAACTACCATGTATTTCCGTGTGGACTGGTTTACGCCCGACGGCCTGGGAACCTGGGGAGACGGAAGAATGTTTATTCTGGGAACGGAAGGGTATATTGAGCTTCGGAAATATATCAATGTGGGAACCGGAGACGGGACAAGCAATCATGTATTCATGGTAAATAAAGAGGGAGAACACCACTTTGAAGTGACTGGAAAGGTTGGATTCCCATACTTCGGACAGCTGATACTGGATTGCATCAACCGCACGGAAAATGCCATGACACAGGAACATGCTTTCAAGGCGGCGGAGCTGTGTGTAAAGGCTCAGATGCAGGCGAATATCCTGGAATAGTAAAGGTTTTAAGAATCCATATGTCAGGCGGCGCAAAGGCTGCGTGCTGATTGATAGGTGTTTATGCGGAGGGGTTATGCACGTTTTAGAAAGGCTTTATGGAGAAGGAGCAAGGGAGTATGTTCTTCGGGTGTTGAAGAAGAACATTATTGAGTGCGCTTTAAAGCCTGGTGAAATGCTGTCAGAGAATACTTTGACGGAAGAACTGCAAGTTTCACGGACTCCGGTCAGGGAGGCGCTGGTGGAACTGTCAAAGATTGATCTGATTGAGGTGCTGCCTAAGAAAGGCAGCAGAGTGACAAAGATTGATTATGCTTTGGTTGAGGAATCTAATTTTGCCAGAAGAGTTTTGGAGAGGGCGATTGTGGAGATTTGTTGTCAGTTGGAAAAGCTGCCGGATCTGGGGGAAATGGAAGAGAACCTTCGTCTTCAGAAGAAATATTTAATGATGTCAAATCAGAGCAGACTGTTGGAACTGGATGATGAATTTCATCGGCTTCTGTTTAAGATGGCAAAAAAGGAACATGTATATGAGTATCTGGAGGATATACGTATTCCCTTTGACCGGATTCGGTATCTTTCACTTCTGGTTATTGTGGATTTGCAGACGGTAAACGACCATATAGAGATTTTGAATGCTGTCCGTGCCCAGAACAGGGAGGAAGCATTTGCTATTATGGACAAACATTTATCACGCTACTTGTATGACAAGACAGAAATTGTGAAGAGATATCCTGATTATATTATTTGAGATGCGCATACCTGTTTGCGCCCGGTAAAACGGGGCATGCAATGCTGTGAAACGCGCACAGAATGGAGGAAATTATGTTAAAAGCAGCAATTGTTGGTACGGGTAATATTGCCCCGCAGCATGTTATGGGGCTTCTGGAATTTCCGGAGAGAGTGAAGATTGTGGCGCTCTGCGATATTTATCCGGAGAAGGCAGAGAGGATGAAGGAGCACTACCATCTGGACTGTGAAATATTTGATGACCATCAGAAAATGATTGAGGCCATGCCGGACATTGATATAGTCCATGTGTGTACTCCGCCCTATGTTCACGCGGAAATTGCCATCCATTCTATGGACGCGGGGATGAATGTGTTGGTGGAGAAACCCATGGCTACCTGCCTGGCAGAGTGCGATGCCATGCTGGAGGCAGAGGAGAGGAATCATGTCACGATGGGATGTATTGCTCAGAACCGTTTCCGCAACTCCATCTATAAGTTAAAGAAGACAGCAGACAGCGGACTGGCGGGAAAGATTATTTGTGCCCATGTGAATTCTCTGTGGTGGAGAGGCCACTGCTACTACGACCTGTGGTGGAGAGGACTCTGGGAGAAAGAGGGCGGTGGTCCGACTCTGAACCATGCGGTTCACCACATTGACATGATTAACTGGATCATGGGAGAGCTTCCCACAGAGGTTATGGCAATGCTGACCAATGTGATGCATGATAACTCCGAGGTGGAGGATCTGTCCCTGGCTGCTCTGCGTTACAGCAACAACAGCATTGCGGAGGTGACCAGCTCCGTTGTACACCACGGCGAGGAACAGGGCATCGTTCTGCAATGTGCGGATGCAAAGATTGCGGCACCTTGGGATATCAAGGCAGAGCTGACAAGACCTAACGGATTCCCCATTGAAGAGCACAATCAGGAGCTGATCCAAAGGATTACGGAATTCTACAATGCAATTCCGGATCTGCCTTATGAAGGCCATACAGGGGAGATCGACAATTACCTGACGGCTCTGGAGACCGGAGGCCGTCCTATGATAACTGGAATTGATGGAAGAAAGACTGTGGAACTGATTACCGCCATCTACAAAGCCGGATGTAAGAAGCTGTTGGTAGGACTGCCTATCGCAAAGGATGATGAGTATTATACGTTTGATGGTATCTTGAAAAATGCGGTTCATTTCTATAAGAAAGCGGCTGCTGTAGAGAACTTTGCCGCAGAAGCTATCACAGTGGGAAATTATAAGTAAAGGACAGTAATAATAATTGTAAATAGGATGGCCATGGATCATCTATGCAATGCCGTACTAAAATCATAATAAATATGCTATGGAAAGGAATGGAAGAGTGATGACGGATTTTGAGAAAGAGGCCAGAGAACTGGTAGGCAAGATGACCCTGGAAGAGAAGGCATCACAGCTGAATTTTGACGCACCTGCGATTCCGCGATTGGGAATTCCCAGATACCATTGGTGGAATGAGGCCCTCCACGGACTGGCAAGGGCAGGTACAGCCACCATGTTTCCCCAGTCGATTGCTCTGGCAGCCATGTTTGACTCAGAGGAGATGGAGAAGATCGGAGATATTATTTCCACGGAGGCAAGGGCCAAGTATAATGCCTACTCTTCTGAAAATGACAGAGATATCTACAAGGGCCTTACTTTATGGTCTCCCAATGTAAATATTTTCCGCGATCCCAGATGGGGAAGAGGCCATGAGACCTATGGCGAGGACCCGTGTCTGACTGCGGAACTGGGGGTAGCTTTCATAAAGGGAATTCAGGGTGACGGGAAGTATCTGAAGGCTGCAGCCTGTGCCAAGCATTTTGCTGTACACAGCGGTCCGGAAGAGCTGCGTCATGAATTCGATGCCCAGGTATCGGATAAGGATTTGTGGGAGACTTATCTGCCGGCTTTTGAGGCGTGTGTGAAGGAGGCAAAGGTAGAGGGCGTCATGGGCGCTTATAACAGAACCAACGGAGAGCCATGCTGCGGAAGCAAGTTTTTGATGAAGGATATTTTAAGAGGAAAATGGAATTTTGAGGGCTACTTTACCTCAGACTGCTGGGCAATCAAGGATTTCCATGAGAACCATCATGTGACAGACACCGCCACGGAATCGGCAGCTCTGGCCCTTAAGATGGGATGTGATATCAACTGCGGCAATACATATCTGAAGATTATGCAGGCGTACCAGGAGGGGCTGATAACAGAGGAGGATATTACGGAGGCTGCCGTCAGGGCAATGAGAACCAGGTTCAGGCTGGGGCTTTTTGCGGATGACTGCGAATATGACAAGATTTCTTATGAGGAAATTGCCAGCAAAGAGCACAGACAGGCAGCGATCGACGCGGCGGAAAAGTCCGTGGTTCTTCTGAAAAACGACGGGATTCTGCCTCTTAAGAAAACCATGAAAAAGCTGGCGGTTATCGGTCCCAATGCGGACAGCAGATGGCCCCTTATCGGCAACTACCATGGTACGGCTCCCAGATATGTCACGGTTCTGGAGGGGATCGAGATGGTGGCTGAGAACGTACGGATTCATTATTCCGAAGGATGCCACACCATGAAGGACAGAGTGGAGGAATTGGCCCTTCCTGATGACAGGGTGTCGGAGGCAGTGTATGCTGCCAAAGAAGCCGGTGCAGCCGTAGTCTGCGTAGGCCTGGATGAGCGCTATGAGGGAGAACAGCATGACGTAGGAAACCGGTTTGATGAGACCAGCATGGCAGATAAGCCGACCACCGCTCTGCCGGACAGCCAGATTCGTCTTCTTAAGGCTTTGATTGACACAGAAGTGGATCTGATTGTGGTGAATATGACGGGAAGCGCAGTGGAACTGAAATGGCTTCAGGAATCTTCCAACGTAAAAGCGATTCTTCAGGGATGGTATCCCGGAGCAGAAGGCGGATTGGCGATTGCAAGGATTTTGTTCGGTGATGTGAATCCTTCCGGAAAGCTGCCGGTTACCTTCTATGCATCGGCAGAGGGTATGCCGCCTATTACCGATTATTCCATGAAGGGAAGAACTTACCGATATCTGGAGACCACTCCCATGTATCCCTTTGGATACGGGTTAAGTTATACGTTCTTTCAGTATTCTGATTTGAAGATTGACACTGCGGAGGATGGAGTAAAAGTTACTGTCGCGTTGGAGAATAGGGGCCACGTAGACGGTGATGAGATAATTCAGGTTTACTTGAAGGACATCAAATCACAGTTTGAGGTGAGAAACCATCATCTGGCGGCGTTTAAGCGAATTCATGTAAAAGCTGGGGAGAAACAGACCGTGGAGCTGTTTATTCCGAAGAAGCAGTTTATGGTGGTCAATGACCAAGGTGAGAGGGTCAAAGACGGAACAGAGTTTGCCGTCTATGTGGGAGGCACACAGCCAGATACCAGAAGTGAAGAACTGACGGGACAGAGGCCTTTGGAGACAGTAATACAATATTGATGGTGTGGGAGAGTCCATGAGCTTGGTTATCAGGGGACTTTCCCCAGCTCTTCCCCCTTTGTTTGAGGGCAACTTTAACCAGGGTGTCCCATTTTTGATTTTGGGACACCTGCCCGTTTTTTCTTCTCCTTTCTGCCTTTCTCGGGTTCTTCATGGTCTGCAGACATCCCTGCCGCTGTATTCCCGGTCAAAGTCTTCCTCTATGCCTTGCTTCCAATATCTGCCGTTCCCAAAGCTCCACCAGTTCCCCGGATTAATTGAAAAGGTACAGAAAAACGGAAGCATTTTCCACATTTTTCCCAGGACAACAAAAAAATGCGTCTGATAGGAATCGAACCTACGCACGCGGCTCCGGAGGCCACTGCTCTATCCACTGAGCTACAGACGCATCTCTTATATAATACTATAATCTTGCCAAGTATGCAAGTGAAAATTTGAAAAAATACAATGTTCCTCAGCCCAAATCATATTTAAAAATACCCGGAAAAAGCATTCAAAGAGTATTGCTGTATATCTTTGCATGATATATAATATTTCAAAAGTGTAACATACAATGTATGAATTACATACGGCAGGAGGGAAAGGAAATGGTATTGGTTCCGGATGATAAATTGAAACGGAAAATGTCAAAAAACGGCAGTGTGCTGCAGTTTATGTACAGTGCCACAGGCGTCGGAAAAGGATTGATTGCTATGGGAGCTATGTTGGTCGGAATCAGCATTATGCTGGCAGCAGCTTTGGCTAACACCATAGGGACAGCGTCAGCCATAAGAATGGCAGCCATAATTATTGTTCCCAGTATCCTTTTGATCGTGCTGGGGAGTCATATGCAGAAGAAAAAAGAAAGCGGCTGGATAAAGGCGTACATGGAACAGAGTAAGATGGGAGAGCAGGAGGTTTATCAGATTGACCAGGAATTCAGGCAGCCGGATACCGTATTATTTTCTCTGGATAAGGGAAAAGATACCAACAGTCTGAAGAGGATTGGCTTTATCACCAAAAACTATATTAAATTTCCCGGACTCAGTTCCTGTGTTTTCCGGCTTGACGACATGGTGGCTTGCTTTTATACGAAGAAGTATCTTTGCCAGGATGGCGGGTATGACAGGGCTTTGGTTGCCTATCCCTTAAACGGCGAGTATGGATTTTTGCAGGACAGTCCCCCGGAGAAGGCCAGCCTGGAGATTGTGAAACTTGTCGGGGAGCGCAATCCTAAAATCATTACAGAACACCACTTTGCCTACGAAGGAAAAGAGTATGACGCGGTGAGAGGGCTGGATGAGGTGATTGCTCTTCATAAACAGGTTTATGGGAGAACGTAGGCGGCAAAAGGTTTTGAAAAAATTTTGACTTAAAACGGAGGAAGCTATGACAGAATTAAGATGCCCGTCATGTGGGGGAGTGTTGGAGATTGATAAACAGAATCACAACATCGAGACATGTGAACAGTGCCATACCCGATATGCCATACAGTGGAAGGTCTCAGAGGAAACAGGCAAAGAAGAACTTGAACTGAAACCTGTGCCCCAAAGGATTGCATATGAGCCTGTGCGGAAAGAGGAGCCTAAAAAAACAGGGTGGGAGCCTTACGGTTGGAAAAGAGGAGTCGCGCTGGTCGTTCTGTTTTTTGTGCTTATGGGAATCATGTATGGTCCCAAAATATACCGTCGTTACCAGATGGACCATGGAGGGCTTGCTGCAGAAATGCAGGAGGAGTCTAGTACATAATTTCATACATTATATGTAAAAGCAGTCGAAGGGGGGAGACTTTTGGCTGCTTTTGGATGTGTCAGAAAGGAGAAATCTTTGAACGTAACGGATTTTAATTTTGAGTTGCCGGAGGAACTGATCGCTCAAGACCCGTTGGAAGATCGTTCTGCGTCCCGGCTCCTGGTGCTGGATAAGAATACCGGGGAGATAGAACATAGGGGATTTCGCGATATCATATCTTACTTAAAAAAGGGTGACTGCCTTGTAATCAATGATACCAGAGTGATTCCGGCCAGGCTGTTTGGTATAAAAGAGGACACGGAGGCCAAGATTGAGGTTCTTCTTTTAAAGCGAAGAGAGAATAATATATGGGAGACTCTGGTAAAGCCGGGAAAGAAGGCAAAACCTGGGACAGTGATTTCCTTTGGAAACGGTTTACTGAAAGGAACCGTAATCGATGTGGTAGAAGAAGGAAATCGTCTGATTCAATTTTCCTATGAAGGGATTTTTGAAGAGATACTGGACCGATTGGGACAGATGCCTTTGCCTCCTTATATTACCCACCAGTTAAAAGATAAGAATCGTTACCAGACCGTATATGCAAAACATGATGGTTCTGCGGCAGCACCTACGGCAGGGCTTCATTTTACAAAAGAACTGCTGACGCAGATTGAACAAATGGGAGTGACCATTGCTCATGTGACTCTCCACGTAGGTCTGGGAACATTCCGTCCGGTGAAAGTAGAGAATATACTGGATCATCATATGCACTCGGAATTTTACATGATAGAGGAAGAGGAAGCTGGGAAAATCAATGATGCGAAACGTCGGGGAGGCCGTGTTATCTGTGTAGGAACCACCAGCTGCAGAACTATAGAGTCTGCGGCAAAGGAAGACGGAACCGTGAAGGCCGGGAGCGGCTGGACAGAGATATTTATCTATCCGGGATATGGGTTTAAAGTTTTGGATGCACTGATTACCAATTTCCATCTTCCGGAATCTACGCTGGTTATGCTGGTATCCGCACTGGCAGGGCGAGAGCATGTGCTGAACGCATACCAGGAGGCAATCAGGGAGAGATATCGGTTCTTTAGCTTTGGGGATGCGATGTTTATCTACTAACACCGTTTTCGCACATTTGTAAACAAGTAAATATTGAGGAAATAAGCCGGAGAATCGTTGATCTTCGGCTTTTTCATGGGTTTAAGAAAAAATAAAAACTGCGCTACTTTTCAAAAAGAGAATGGGGAGGCCGACAGACAAACCCAGGCCGCAAAAAATAGATTGAGATACATTTTCGGCAGTGGTATAATAATTAAATGTATATTCCATACAGAATGTAAAACGATAAAAAGGATTGAAAAATTACAATATGGCATATCAGAATAATAACCGAAACAACAACCTAAAGAATAACCAGGGCCAAATTTCAAACCAGAAAGATATAACAATCCGTTTGAATAAATACTTAAGCGAGATGGGCATCTGTTCCAGACGTGAAGCGGATCGCCTGATTGAAGATGGAAAAGTGTCCGTAGATGGCCAGACCGCATCAGCCGGCATGAAGATCAGCCCGGGACAGAGGATAGTCTGTGACGGAAAACTGATAGGAAGCGCGGACAGCCAGAAGAAAAAGCCAAAGCCCATCCTTCTGGTTGTCAATAAGCCAAGAGGCGTCGTCTGCACCACATCGGAAAAAGACAGGGCCATGAATATTGTACAGCTGGTAGAGTATCCGGAGCGGGTATATCCCATCGGAAGGCTGGACAAAGATTCCGAGGGTCTGATTCTTATGACCAATCAGGGAGACCTGGTCAATAAAATCATGCGCGCCGCCAACGCCCATGAAAAGGAATACATGGTTACCATTAATAAACCTGTGACAAAAGAATTCCTGAAGAAAATGCGTGCAGGAGTATGGCTGGAAGAACTGCACACAATGACCAGGCCCTGCAAGGTGGAGGTCACGGGAAGGACTGAATTCAGGATTACCCTGACCCAGGGTCTGAACCGTCAGATCCGGCGGATGTGCCAGGCCCTTCACTGCAATGTGGTGGGACTGAAACGCGTCCGGATCATGAACCTGAAACTGGGAAACTTAAAGACCGGGACATACCGGAAAGTTACGGCCGAAGAATATGAAAAGCTGCTAAAACTGCTTCAGGATTCCAGGGGATAATACCTGATAAACATGGCATCCTATGCCATAGAATCAGGTACAAAGCGAATCTTGAGAACCTGGGGCAAAAAGCAGAGAGACATATGTATCTTGGAAAGGAATGACGAAAACATGGAAGAGAATAAGATTGCCCAAATGAAGGAACTGGTGTCCTCTCTTTCCCAGGCAGCCAAAGCCTATTACCAGGAAAGCCGGGAAATCATCAGCAATTTTGAGTACGATCAGCTGTACGATCAGCTGACGGCTTTAGAAAAAGAGACCGGGGTTGTCTTGGCGGGTAGCCCTACTCAGAAGGTAGGCTATGAGGTTTTAAGCGAGCTTCCCAAGGAACCCCATCCAAGTCCTATGCTTTCACTGGACAAGACAAAAGAGGTATCTGCCCTGCAGGAATGGCTGGGGGACCAGGAAGGGCTTTTGTCCTGGAAGCTGGACGGTCTTACTGTGGTTTTGACATACGAAGGCGGGAATCTCAGAAAAGCAGTGACCCGGGGCAACGGGGAGATCGGAGAGGTCATAACCAACAATACCAAAACCTTTGAAAATATTCCTCTGAAAATTGCCTTTACCGGACAGCTGGTACTGCGGGGAGAGGCGGTTATCCGCTACTCCGATTTCGAGAAAATGAATGAGGAGATTGAAGATGTAGACGCGAAATATAAAAACCCCAGAAATCTTTGTTCCGGCTCTGTGCGCCAGTTAAACAGCCAGATTACGGCAATGCGTCATGTAAACTGTATGATATTTGCCCTGGTTTCGGCAGAGGGGATGGACTTTGAAAATTTCAGAAGCCGTCAGTTTTCATGGCTTAAGTCTCAGGGCTTTGAGGTAGTGGAGCATCAGATGGTAACTGCCGGAAATCTTCCGGAAAAGGTGAAATATTTTGCAGACTCAATCCAAAGCTATGACATTCCTTCCGACGGACTGGTGCTGACCTTCGAGGATATTGCCTATGGAGAGTCCCTGGGCCGGACGGCCAAATTTCCGCGGAATTCCATTGCCTTTAAGTGGGCGGATGAAATCAGGGAGACAAAGCTTTCCTATATTGACTGGAGTTCCTCACGGACAGGATTAATCAATCCGGTGGCCGTATTTGAACCGGTGGAACTGGAAGGAACTACAGTCAGCCGGGCCAGCGTCCACAATATCAGTATTATGGAGGGGCTGGAACTGGGAGAGGGAGATACCATTACCGTCTACAAGGCCAACATGATTATCCCCCAGATTGCCGACAACTTAACCAGAAGCGGGGTGAAAAACATCCCCACACATTGTCCGGTCTGCGGAGGTGAGACGAAGATTCAGCAGATGAATGACGTAAAGGCATTGTACTGTATGAATCCGGAATGTCAGGCGAAAAAGATAAAAAGCTTTACGCTTCTGGTCAGCCGGGACGCGCTGAATATTGACGGGCTTTCCGAAGCTACTTTAGAGAAATTTATCAATGCTGGTTTTATAAAAGAATTTGCAGATATTTTTCATCTGGACCGCTATAAGGAAGAGATTGTGTCCATGGAAGGGTTCGGGGAAAAATCCTATGAAAATCTGATTCAGGCGGTGAAACAGGCGTCTCATACGACCCTGGTGCGAGTAGTTTACGGCTTGGGAGTGGCCGGTATCGGACTGGCCAATGCCAAGATGCTGTGCTGTCATTTTCGGTATGATTTTCAGGCGATGGAGGATGCACAGGCAGAGGAACTGACTGAAATTGAAGGGATCGGCAATGTTCTGGCACAGGGCTGGTGTCAATACTTTGCATCGGAAAAAAACAGAGATATGGTAGTACGCCTTCTGGCAGAGCTGGATATTGAGAAGGCAGTAGAGTCACAGCAGGAGAACACATTTGAAGGAATGACTTTTGTTATCACCGGTTCCCTGGAGCATTTTTCCAACCGAAAGGAGCTTCAGGAATTGATTGAGTCCAAAGGCGGAAAGGCAGCAGGAAGCGTCTCCGCCAAGACCACTTACCTGATTAACAATGATATAAAATCCGCTTCGTCCAAAAACAAAAAGGCCAGAGAACTGGGGATTCCTATTTTGTCGGAGGAAGAGTTCTTGAAATTATTAGAGGAAGAATAGAGGGAGAGTATTATGCCAATTAAAATACAGAAGGACCTGCCTGCCAAGGCAGTACTGGAATCGGAAAATATTTTCGTTATGGATGAAGAGCGGGCCATGAGCCAGGATATCCGGCCTCTGGAGATCCTGATTTTAAATCTGATGCCTGTAAAGGAGGAAACGGAAACTCAGCTTTTGCGGGCATTATCCAATACGCCCCTCCAGATTGACTGTACATTTCTCATGCTGTCCAGCCATGTGTCCAAGAATACATCGGCCAGTCATATCAATAAATTTTATGTGACATTTGAGGAAATCCGCAGGAAGAATTATGACGGAATGATTATCACCGGCGCGCCGGTGGAGATGCTTGAGTATCATAAGGTGACATATTGGGACGAATTATCCGGAATCATGGAGTGGACGAAATCTCATGTGACATCTACGCTGCACATCTGCTGGGGAGCCCAGGCAGGACTTTATTATCACTATGGGATTCCGAAATTCATGAGGGAAAAGAAGCTGAGCGGAATCTATGAACACAAGGTGCTTCATCATAAAGTGCCTCTGACACGAAGCATGGACGATTATATTATGGCTCCCCACTCCCGGTATACCGAGGTGCGGCGGGAGGATGTGGAGAAACATCCAAAGCTTCAGATCCTGGCGGAATCAAAGGAGGCGGGGCTGTTTCTCATCATGAGCCGGGATGGCAGCCAGATTTTTGTCCAGGGCCATCCAGAGTATGACCGGATGACTCTGAATAATGAGTACCATCGGGATTTGGGGAGGGGGCTGAACCCTGAAATACCATGCAATTACTATGAAAATGACAACCCCTATGCCAAGCCGGTGCTTTGCTGGAGAAACATGGCCAATACTCTGTACAGCAACTGGCTGAATTATTATGTATACCAGGTGACGCCCTATAATTTGGAGGAAGTATAAAAAGGTATTGGAAGAAACAGGACTCTCATTTATGAGAAAAAGTTTTTATTGGCAAACAGGGCTACATTTTTAACATATTCCTCTACGGTGTAAGAATCCGCGTATTCCAGATAACATTTTGCGGTGCTGATATAAAAATCTGCCAGAAGGTAAGTGAAAATCGGAGGGGAGATTTTGGAGTGTATGCCCTTTTCCTCTGATACCTTCAGCTTTTCGCTGAGAATCTGAATCAGGAAGGAGCGGAGAATATCCATAAAAGCCCCGTCCTTGTTGAGGGTGTAGATTTTATAGTAAGACTGACGGTTTGTTTCCAGTTCTTTGATAAGTTTCAGAAGAAATGCACGGGCAGACTGGGACTCTTTCAGATAGAGAACATCGTCTTCTACTTCGGCTTCCTCGAAAAAGGTCTGGAGGCAGTAACACAGCAAATCATATTTATCTTCAAAATACCGATAAAAGGTAGACCGCGGCACCATAGAGCGGCTGCAGATTTGTGTCAGAGTGATTTTTTCAAAAGGAATCTCTGACAGAAGTTTGAAAAAGCCGGCGCGCAGCAGCGTGTAGGTACGGCGGGTAGATATCTTTTCTTTTTTCTCATCAGGGCTACTCAAATCGATTCTCCTTTTATGCTTCAAAATGTACAATTTTTAAGAATCTGTCTCATTTGAAACAGATATAAAAAACTGATTCTTGCGTATTTTACCATAATTAGTCATAATATGGCAAGTAAGAAACCATAAAAGGAGAGAGAAATCAAAGTGGAAGACAGGAAAAGACCAGAGAATTTCATGATGAAGCTGGCAGCGTTCATTGTGAATAAAAGAAAAGCATTTATCGTTCTGTTTGCCATGGCCTGTATTTACAGTGCGGTGTCTATTTCCAAGGTGGGTGTCATCAATGATCTGACCGAGTACCTTCCGGAAAGTACGGAGACCAGGCAGGGGCTTGACATTATGAATGAGGAATTTACCACCTTCGGATCGGCAACCGTGCTGGTCAGCAATATCACCTACGAGAAGGCGTTGGCATTGGCCCATGAGATAGAGGAAATACCGGGAATTTCAGCGGTGTCCTTTTACGATGAGGAAGACAGTACCTATGAAAATGATGAGATTTCTGATTACTATAAAGACGCCTGCGCTCTTTTTACCATTACCTTTGAAGAAGAGGAGGATACGGAAGTCTCCCAGACAGCCATGGCCCAAATCAGAGAGAACCTGGACGGATACGTATCCTATGTGTACACTACGGTGGACAAAGATGACGCGGCTGATTTAAAAAATGATATGCGTGTCATTGTAGTGATTGTACTGTTTATCATTGTTTCGGTGCTTTTATTTACCTCAAAAACCTATATGGAGATTGTGATTTTCCTGATGGTTTTTGGTGTGGCAGCCCTTTTGAATATGGGAACCAATTACTGGTTTGGAAGTATCTCCTTTGTCACTAATGCGGTAGGAGCAGTGCTTCAGCTGGCCCTTGCCATTGACTATGCGATTATTCTGTTTCACCGGTTTATGGAAGAGCGGGAGACGAAAGAGACCATGGAGGCCATTACCGTGGCCCTCAGCAAGGCTATTCCAGAGATTTCCTCCAGCAGTCTGACAACGGTGTCCGGCATGGTCGCTTTGATGTTCATGCAGTTTGGAATCGGCATGGACCTGGGATGCGTTCTGACAAAAGCCATTATCATCAGTCTGTTGACTGTGTTCATGTTTATGCCGGCGTTGATTGTCATGTTTTCTAAAGCCATCGACAAAACAGGCCACCGCAATTTTGTGCCCACCATCAATCTGTGGGGAAAGATTGTTGTAAAATTAAGGTACGTTACGATTCCTGTGTTTCTGCTGATAGTAGGAGCTGGTGCGTATTATTCCAGAAGATGTCCTTACATATATGATTACAATTCCATCGAATCCAGCAAGAAGAATGAATTTCTGGCATCAAAGGCACGGATTGAAGAGACCTTTGAGGTGACCAATACCATGGCGATTGTAGTTCCCAGAGGAGATTATGAGAAGGAAGGAAAGATACTGAAACGTTTGGAACATGTGGAGGCAGTGGATACGGCCTTGGGTCTGGCCAATGTGGGAGTATCGGATGATGGAAAATATATTCTGGTAGACAAATTAAATCCCAGGGAATTCTCAGAGGTAGCAGAGGTAGACTTGGATCTGGTGAGGGCTTTGTATCAGTTCTATGCAGTTGACAAGGAACAGTATAGTGCGTTTATGAAGAATTTGGATGACTATCAGATTTCCATTATCGACATGGTAGATTTTATCTATGAGCAGAAGGAAAAAGGCGGCATTGAGTTTGACGAGGAACTGTCGGATGAGATTGACGATCTTTACAAAGCCGTCTGCGATGCAAGGGAGCAGCTGGAGGGAGAGGGCTATGATCGTCTGGTATTTACCTTAAGAGGCCCGGTAGAAGGTGCGGCAACGTTTCAGGCGGTTGACCAGATTCGGAATATTGCGCTGGAATATTATGATGAGGTTTACGTAGTGGGAGACGCTACCAGCAACTATGATTTAAGCAGCTCTTTTGAACGGGATAATGTGATTATCAGCGTGCTGACAGCATTGTTTGTGGGGATTATCCTGCTGTTTACATTTCAGTCCGCCGGATTGCCGTTTTTGCTGGTGCTGACTATTCAGGGAAGCATCTGGATCAATTTCTCCGTGCCCTACCTGACAGATACTACCATGTATTTTTTAAGCTATCTGGTAGTCAGCTCGATCCAGATGGGAGCAACCATTGACTATGCAATCGTTATCACCAGCCGATATTTGGATCTGCGTAAAAGCATGCCGGACAGGAAAAAGGCAGTAGTGGAATCGTTAAATCAGGCATTTCCGACGATTATCACTTCGGGAACCATTCTGACATCTGCCGGGTTTGTCATTGGATATTTGACGAATAATGCGGTTATTGCTTCCTTGGGAAAGGTATTGGGGCGCGGAACCCTGATTTCTATTATTCTGGTTATGACAGTATTGCCTCAGCTTCTGCTGATGTGTGATAAACTCATTGATAAAACGGAATTAACCAGAGCCATAAAAAGGGAACAGGTTGGAGAGGAGGCCAAAGAAGCATGAAGAGGACGTGGAAAAAGAAACAGAATCAGAGAATGGCAGCCATGCTGGCAGCGGCTTTTCTTCTGACGCAGGCAGGAGGAAGCCTGGTATGCGGTATCTGTGCATTGGCAGCTCCTGCCGGCCAGGAAATTCAGACAGAACAGCAAAGCAAGGATGGTGAAGAAAATCCGGCTCCAATCCAGGAAATTTCTATCAGTACACCGGAAGAACTGACAGCATTCAGCCAGAACTGTGTTTCAGACAGTTATTCCAAGGGGAAATATGTGACTTTGGAAGCAGATATTAATCTGCAGGGAGTTGATTTTCAGCCGATTCCTGTTTTTGCAGGAACATTTGACGGAAAAGGTCATACCATTATCGGCCTGTCCATTCAGAAGGCCGGCTCTGACTTAGGGCTGTTCCGCTATGTGGAAGAAGGCGCCGAAATCAAGAATCTCATTCTGCACGGAACGATTTCCCCAAAAGGCAGCAGTATTCACATCGGAGGAATCGCCGGAGTCAATCAGGGAAGCATCAGAAACTGTACATTTTCCGGCGAGATTATGGCCCAGGAGGCACTGGGAGGAATTGCAGGATACAATGATGAGACAGGAGTGATAGAAGGCTGCATAAATCAGGGACAGCTGACAGGAAATTTAAAGACCGGCGGAGTGGCGGGGGATAATGCAGGACTTATACAGGACTGTACGAACCAGGGGGATGTAAATGCCACAGATCAGGGCGTGGAGATCGAATCCGATGATTCCTTTTCTATGGGAGGTATCAATCTGGAAGAAACCGTTCGGGTGGAAAAGGTGAATGATGCCGGTGGAATTGCAGGATTTTCTCTGGGGAAAATTGTAAACTGCAGCAATTACGGAACTGTAGGATATCTTCATACGGGATACAATATCGGCGGAATTGCAGGGCGGCAGAGCGGTATTATTGAACAATGCCAAAACTATGGGAAGATTTACGGAAGAAAGGATGCCGGCGGAATTGTAGGACAGTTTGAGCCTTATATAGAGATTGATTATGATGAAGATACGCTGGGGCAGCTGGAGGATGAGTTGGAACAACTGTCCAATATGGGAGATAATCTGTCCCGCCTTATAGAGCAGGCAGGCGACACCACCTCCAATGATCTGGATCGTGTCGATGAACGAATGGACCGTGTAAAGGATATCGGCGAGTTTTACAAAGACGTATTCCGAAGGGATAATGATGAGCTGAATGAAAATATAGATACTTCTGTTGAGGATATTCAGTATCACCTGGACAGAATCAGCTTTGATCCAGTGGACAGAGAGTCAGAGTCTCAGTATCGTCAGGCCCAGGAAAAGGTACGCCTGATGAAAGAATTGTCAAAGGAGCTGGATCAGAAGTATCCCGGCAGTCCTACAGACATTGAGGCTTTGAGAAAATGGCTGCAGGAACGTTATCAGAAGATGTCTCAGATGTACCAGTATACGGTGGAACTGGCGGGAAATATCGGGTATCTGGCAGGCCATGTTCCGGCCCATCTGGTAGATGAGACACAGGAGCTGGGCTATCGTCTGGAACAGGTTCAGATGGAAGCCAGCGTACTTGCGGATATTCTGCAGGTCAACAGAGATGCCATACGAAGAGACCTGGAGAATCTGGATGATGAGATGACAGATGAACTGGATTACCTTTCTGAAAATATGGATACCCTTACCAGTGATTTGAAAAACAGCAGACTTCAGATCAGGGATCAGAAGAACCAGATCGAAGATCAGATTGATCGGATGAGAACTACCATATCTGATGGAGTGGATCGCACCAGAGAGGAAAAAGAATTGTTTGAAGACATATCCGATTCCGATGAGGAGATTAATGAGGGTACTATTTTTGCCTGTGAAAACTGGGGAGACATTTTGGCTGATTACCAGTCGGGAGGTATTGTAGGAATTATTGGGATGGAGGTGAGCTTGGATCCGGAGCAGGATCTGGAGGCAGAGGAAGAGAGAACGCTGAATGCGGTGAGAAATGCCAAAGCTCAGATAAGAGGCAGTATCAACTGGGGCGGGATTCAGGTGAAAAATGATTATGCCGGCGGAATTGCAGGAAAAGCAAACCTGGGGGCCTTGATTCAGAACCAGAATTACGGGGATATTATGGCGGAGGATGGAAACTATGCCGGCGGTATTACGGGAAGCAGCGATTATGTACTCCGGCAGAACTACAGCAAATGTACAGTCAACGGACACAATTATGCCGGCGGTATTGCAGGATGGGCAAAGGACTTAAAAGAAAATTATGTTATGGTTTCTATCAAAAATATTGACAGCGAATGGATAGGCAGTGTGGCGGGGGATGTGGATCCGGAAGGAATTGTGGAAGGAAACTTTTATGTGGATGAAGGCATGGGGGCTGTGGACGGTATTACCCGGACGAATCAGGCAGCAGGACTTTCCTATGAAGACTTTTGCAGCATGGAGCAGGTTCCAGAGGAGTTTCGCAATATAAAGGTTGAATTTTTGGTGGAAGATCAGGTAATTAAAACCATTGAGTGTGAGTATGGCGGATCTGTGGCAGAAACAGATATTCCTGGGGCGCCTCAAAAGGATGGCTATTATTATCGGTGGGAAGAGAAAGACCTGTCCTGCATCAAGGGAAATGAAAAAGTGCATGCCATATATAAAGCTTGGAACACCACCATCGCATCATCCGGCGATAAGACACCGTTAATGCTTGCGGAATCTAATTTCTACCCGGGAACTACCCTGTCAGCCGGTTTGGATGCAGACATAGAGACGGTAAAATCACAGTGGATGGCGGAAGGGATTCAGATTCCGGAAGGATATGAGCTGTACAGTAAATACATGTACAATATTACTCAGCCGGAAGGCGTAGAGGATCCGGAAAGCATAGTGGTACATGTGCTGGCGGAAGGAATTTCGAAAGAGTCCAGGATCGCGGTTGTGAGAAATGGAGCGGCAGAAATACTGGAAAGCAGGTGGGACGGTACCTATCTGGTGTTTGAGATGGATGGAGTGGATGCATTTTACATTTTGACGCCTCAGAAGAGTACTTTTATTCAGATAGTACCTGTTGCGGCGGCTATTGTTCTGATCCTTGCGGCAGCCATATTGATGATTACGAAACGGAATAAAAGAAAAAAGCCGGATAAAAGGGAAGAGGATATCGGGGAGACAGAGGATGAGATAGGAGAGCCAACGGAGCAGCAACCAGAGAAAGACGAAGCGGAGGAAGGGACAGAAGAGGAAAGAACAGAAGAGGAAGGGACAGAAGAAGATGCCGGGGAAGATATGGCAGCCATTTCGGCATCAGAGTGAGAAGGGATGAGAATACGAATATGGGGAATGAAAAGGAAAAACTGTTACTGGAAGAATACCATTGGCAGGAGATAGATGAAACAAAGCTGACAATGGCAGAGCGGTGCGTGTACCGAAACCGGAGACGTGCCCTGGAACTGTTTCAGAATGGCAGCCCTCCGAGAGATATTTTTCGGATTACAGGGCTGACCCACGGAACGATTCTGCGTTTTTGGAAACGATGCTGTTCCCAAAATCCTGAAACAGGCGTCAGCTATGGCTACGAAGGGTTGATTCCCAGATCAAAAATGAAGAAATTTATTCGCTAATAGGGCAGAGTTGTGATATAATTCTGATAAAACCATAAATTTTTACGGATATGGAGGAATAAGAAGATGAAATATCGTATTATTGGCGAAACGATGCCGGCAGTTGAGGTGCTGTTTGACGCTCCTGGGGAGGAGATGTATACCCAGTCAGGCGGTATGGCATGGATGACGGAAGGGATTGAGATGGCGACTAATACCAGGGGCGGACTGATGAAAGGACTTGGCAGAATGTTTTCTGGTGAGTCGCTGTTCATGGCCACTTATAAAGCGCAGACAGCAGGAAGTTCCATTGCATTTGCCTCTACGGTAGCCGGGCGGATTCTGCCAGTAGACGTTACGGCCACAGGCGGAATGATCTGTCAGAAGGGAGCATTTCTCTGTGCGGAAAGCGGTGTTGATTTAAGTGTTACTTTCAGCAAAAAGTTTTCGGCCGGTTTGTTTGGCGGTGAGGGATTTATTCTTCAGCAGCTTGGCGGGCAGGGAATGGCATTTCTGGAGATAGACGGAGATATGGTGGAGAAGAATCTGGCTCCGGGTGAAGTCCTGAAAGTAGACACAGGAAATGTGGTTGCTTTTGAACGTTCTGTCAGCTACGAGGTGGAGACCGTAAAAGGACTGGGGAATATCTTTTTCGGCGGTGAGGGATTATTTTTGACCAGACTGGTGGGACCAGGCAGAGTGGTACTGCAGACACAGAATATTGCAGAATTTGCAGGGCGTATTGCACGGTTTATCCCAACCAGCGGAAAGTAGTAAAAATTACATACAATAGGTAAAAAGGAGAATGTGTTCATGAAGAAGGTAGAAGATTATGTGAGAAGTATTCCGGATTTCCCTGAGCCAGGGATTATTTTCCGTGATGTTACGACCATCCTCCAGGATCCGGACGGACTTCATCTTGCCATTGACAAGATTTTGGAATCTCTGAAAGATGTGGATTTTGATGTGGTGGTAGGGCCGGAGTCCAGAGGCTTTATTTTCGGAGTACCGGTGGCTTATGCTATGTGTAAAGGGTTTGTTCCTGTAAGAAAGAAGGGGAAACTGCCGTGTGAGACCATTTCAATGGAGTACGATTTGGAGTATGGCAGTGCAGTCATTGAGATGCATAAGGACTCTATCAAACCAGGACAGAAGGTAGTTATTATAGATGATCTGATTGCTACCGGAGGGACCATTGAGGCGATTATCAAATTGATAGAACAGTTAGGCGGTCAGGTAGTGAAGATTTGCTTTGTTATGGAACTTGCCGGACTGAAAGGGCGCCAGAGGCTGTCAGGCTATGAAGTGGAATCCATAATTACTTATGAAGGTAAATAAAACGGCAACGCTCATAAGGCTTCCATGAGCGTTTGAGAAGAACCAGGCTGGGGACAGGAATATTGTTCCGGCCTGATTCTTTTTTGGCTTACAAAAGGGTTATATGGATTGTGAAAAGTCTGTGAAACTATAGAAAACGGCGGAATTATTTGATAGAATAACCATAATTCAATCGATCCATTATATAAAGCGGAGGAGCTATCATGGAGCAGTTAAAGATATTGATTGTAGATGATGAAGCCAGAATGCGTAAATTGGTAAAGGATTTTTTGGCAATAAAGGGATTTCGAACTGTGGAAGCCGAGGATGGTGAGCAGGGGCTGGAGATTTTTTTTCAGCAGAAAGATATTGCTCTGATTCTTCTTGATGTGATGATGCCGAAGCTGGACGGCTGGCAGGTTTTAAAAGAGATCCGCAAACATTCTACGGTGCCGATTATTATGCTGACAGCCAGAGGAGAAGAAAGGGACGAGCTGCAGGGATTTGAGCTTGGAGTAGATGAATATATTTCCAAACCATTCAGCCCCAAGATCCTGACAGCCCGTGTGGAAGCAATTTTAAGAAGGAGTAATGCTATTTCCGGCGATGTCATAGAGGTAGGCGGTATTTCCATCAATAAGGGCGCCCACCAGGTAACCATAGACGGCGTGCCTGTGGAGCTAAGCTACAAAGAATTTGAGCTTTTGACCTATTTTGTGGAGAATCAGGGACTGGCCCTTTCCAGAGAGCGTATTTTGAATAATGTGTGGAACTATGATTATTTTGGCGATGCCAGAACCATAGATACTCATGTAAAAAAACTGCGCAGCAAAATGGGGGAGAAAGGCGATTATATCAAAACAATCTGGGGAATGGGATATAAATTTGAGGTGAGTGCATGAGACAATCCATACGGGGTCGTTTTACCTTAATTTTTATCGGACTTATGGCAATCATTCTTATGGGGATCTGGAGCATCAACAATTTAATGCTGGAAAGTTTTTATATTGATCAGAAGGTATCAGCGCTTAAGCTGGCGTATGATCGGATGGATTTTCTGGTTATGGAAAGCCTGGAGAATGGGAGAACCATTGGCGATGAGTTTGACGGAAGCAGTTCTTTGGACAGCGGTGAGCAGACGGAAGCAGGTGAATTGTTAAAAAAATTAAACGATACCTATAATATCATGACTGTCATTGTAGACGGCATTAATGATAAGGTGATCGTTTCCTCTGCAAGAGATGCAAAATTTATGCTGGACAAGGCCAGGCAGTATATTCTGGGAGAGAATAACCACAGGGCGGATACCATAGAGGAAGCGGAAAATTATACGATTCAGAAGACATATGATGCCCGATCACGGACATTTTATCTGGAGTGTTGGGGATTTTATTCGGATAATAACACGATCTTTATTATGTCCACGCCACTGGAAAGCATCAGGGAAAGCGTGGATTTGTCGAACCGGTTTCTGGCCTATGTAGGAATTGTTGCCCTGGTATTCAGCAGTGTGATTGTGTATTTTACCACCAAGCGAATTACCTCTCCTATTTTAAAACTGGCTAATATTTCAGAAAGAATGTCCGGCCTGGATTTTGACGTAAAATATGAGGGAAAGTCTATTGATGAAATCGGAGTGCTGGGAAATAACATGAATCGTCTTTCAGATAAACTGAAAGAAACCATCGGAGAATTAAAATCAGCCAACAATGAATTGCAGAAGGATATTGAGGAAAAGATTCAGATAGACGAGATGCGCAAAGATTTTATCGCAAATGTTTCCCATGAGCTGAAAACTCCCATTGCGCTGATTCAGGGGTATGCGGAAGGACTGACAGAAGGCATGGCAGAAGACGAGGAAAGCCGGAATTATTACTGCGAAGTAATTATGGATGAGGCAAACAAGATGAACAAGATGGTGCGTCAGCTGCTGACATTGACAGCCCTGGAATTCGGCAATGACCAGGTGACTTTGGAGCGGTTTGATGTGGTGGAACTGATTCAGGGAGTTTTGTCGGCATCTGGCATTATGATTCAGCAAAAGAATGCAAAGATTCAATTTGATGGGGGCCATCCGGTGTATGTATGGGCTGATGAATTTAAAATTGAAGAGGTAATAACGAATTTTGTCAGTAACGCTCTGAATCATCTGGATGGGGAGCGGGTGATCCGGATTGACGTACAAGAACTGGGAGACAATGTAAAAGTGACGGTGAAGAATACAGGAGACCATATTCCAGAAAATGAACTGCCCAATATCTGGGTGAAATTCTATAAAGTAGACAAAGCAAGAACCAGAGAGTACGGAGGAAGCGGGATTGGCTTGTCTATTGTGAAGGCTATTATGGATTCCCACCATAAGGAATATGGGGTACAAAACGTAGAAGATGGGGTAGAGTTTTGGATTATGCTGGATTCTAAAGATTCCTTTTAAAAAGAGAAAAGAATTTTTTGTAATTTTTTTGAAAAAGTTGTTGACAATTGGAAAATGATTTGGTAT
>CAJUPP010000009.1 GCA_910588325.1 uncultured Hungatella sp. | reverse complement strand
CATGCTGACAAAACTTAGCTTGTCTCTTGCCTCTTTGTCCTCCAAATTCTTAGCCAGCCGCGGAAGATACTTCCCTACAATCCGTATTCCATACTCAGACTGTATATTTGTATAGGGTGATCCTGCCAAGGACAGATAGCTTTCCATACCATGGGCAAACACATCAAACCCTGTTTCCATAGTCCCACGAAACGGCATGGTGTCAGTAAATATAGAATCCACTATGGCTGCCTTTGGATAAAGCATCTCGCCCCGAATTCCTCCCTTTTTTTGTTTTTCCTCATCTGTAATGATAGCAGCCTTGCTCAGCTCACTGCCGGTTCCAGCCGTTGTAGGAATAGCAATAACCGGCAGTGTAGCTTTCCCTGGCGTCTTTTCTCCATAAAAAAGGTCTCCGATATCTTCATCCGTGCCAATGCCGGCTGCCATGGCTTTTGCCCCGTCTATGGCGCTTCCCCCTCCGAAACCCACAATCACATGAATTTGTTTTTCTTTTCCTGTCTGAATCCCTTTCCTTATCTCTGAGAGCCTGGGATTGGCACTGACGGAATCAAACACCGTCACATGCTCTGCCAAGGGGCACTTCTTGATTCTTTCCGCCAGCTCCCCCACATAGCCCAGACGCGTCAGGGAACGTCCGGTGGTCACAATCATGATGTTGCCGCAAAAATAATTTTCCAGAGACTTGACGGCTTCCCGCCATATATCTCTTCCAAAATAAACCCTGGTTGGTATATTTAACTGGTATGGTTCCATAGCATCCTCTTCATTACAAATTCTCTATTTTAATCCGTTTTCCTCCGTACAGACGCTCCGTCAGACGGATCCTCTTTGGAAACAGAGGTTTTAAAGTAAGATAGGTCTCCTTGTATAATTCATACAGTTCCTTATATTTTTCATGGTTTCTCTGATCCGGCCTGATAATCATACGAATCTGGACAAACCGTTCTACCGCCTCCTCCAAAGACTTATAAATCCCCTGCCCGAAGAGCGCGATCATCGCTGCCCCGGCAGCCGTTGTCTCAAATTCCGAAAGCACCCAGACCTCCCGCCCCGTAATATCCGCTTTTATCTGGGAAATCAGATTCAGTCTGGCCAGTCCTCCTGAGAGGCGGATCGTGCCCACAGACAGCCCTGCCTCTTCAATGGCCCGGATCATGTCCATGTCGATAAATCCCGCACTTTCGAAGACCGCCCTCGTCATCTCTTTTCTGGTATGCATTCTTTCCAGCCCAAAGAATACTCCCCTGGCATTGTTATCCCATATAGGCGTCCTCTCTCCTAAAAGATATGGCAGGAAAATGATTCCTCCCGCTCCCAAAGATGCTTCTCCCGCATCTTTTTCCATAAGCTCATAGGGAAGTGCCTCATTTTGGTAATAACACTGCTTTACCCATTCGATCAGGCCGCCTCCCAGATTATTGGAACCGCCGACAATATGGATACTGCCTTCATAATAAGGAAGCTGCTGTATCTTATCCAGCGGCCTTTCTATTTTCTTCCGGGACACTGCCCGGAACACGGTAACCGTTCCTGAAACATCGCTTGCCTCTCCTTCATTCAGCGCACCACTCCCAATGAAAGAGCATATGGCATCATAAGTACTTGCTATAACCTGTGTGTTTGATGAAAGTCCAGTTTTTTCTGCTGCTGCGTCTGTCACCTTTCCCACACAGGTACCAGGGACCACCACCTGGGGAAGAAGCTCTTTAGAAAGCTCCAGCTCCCACAATAATTCAAAGGGGTACTGCCTGTGTTCTACGTCATAATGCCATTTATGAGCATTCATATAATCGGTCACATACCGTCCGGTAAATTTTGCGATAAGAAAATCATTGGGTGATAGGAATTTATGTACCTGCCCAAAAACCTCCGGCCGGTTATTCTTTATCCATAATGCCTTTGGAATCATCAAGGATGGATTTACCCCCAGCCCGGTTCTCTCTTTCACCTTTCCAAAAGCTTCCGCATTTTTTATAAAACTGCTCTCCCTGTCTGCTCTCTTATCCGATACCATCATACAGGGGAGAAGTGCTTCTCCCTCCCTGTTCACACATACTAAACAGGAAGATGAGGTAGTCACAGTTAGATAATCAATAAAGATATTCCTTGTATCCGCCAGGGCCTCCCGTATTACGATACATGATTTTTCCCACCACTCTGCCGGAGACTGGGTCACAGTATCACCAGTAAGGGATGTTTCAATAGGCACTGCATATGAGGCCAATTTGTTTCCCTCGCTGTCAAAGATAATGCTGCGGATACTTTTCATCCCCATATTCAGAACAAGAATTGTCTTCACATTCATCATTCCCTTCTTACCAACAAAAAATCTGATGCCCAGTATGACAATCCCATACTTTACATCAGATTTTAAAAATAATACTCTATTCTCTTATAATCGCAGTTCCAGCCTTTTATACCACCGCCTCCACAATCACCTTATCTCCCACCTCTATCACCTTCACTCCAACCTCCTTCCTCTTATTGAAGTTAAAGCTAAGCATATACCCTTTCTTTTGATGAAAATAATCCAGGTATCCGATGAGCTGTTCTTCCCCTCTTTCGTTATACTCATTTCCCCGCCATATCTTAAGCTCTACAACAAATTGCTCCCCCAGGTAATCCACGATCACATCCGTTCTTTTGGCATCTCTTGTCTGAGCCTCCATATAGTAATTACCAACACCGTTAATGATTGGTTTCAAATACAGCAGGAAAAACTTCCTCCCATAAGCCTCTACAAACCTTTCATCATTCTCACCATACAGCTCCGTAAAATACTCCACAAACTTCTCCAGCACCAAATCCATATTCAGTCTGGAATCCTGGATAAACTGATTTTTGTCTCTCTGGCCATATCGATAAGCCTCGCTTTTCACTGCTTCTTCTGCAATAAACATATTCAGAAGTCTCATCTCAAAAATACGATTCGATATCACAACATGGTTGTTTTTCTCTTTTAACAAACCAAACATCATGCCTATATTTATGGATTCCACATCTGGACTATAAAATACTTCTTTGCCCTGATACAAGATTTCTTCAATCATGTTCCGCAAATCCTTATAAATATTCAGCTGCTTTACCATACTGTCAAATAATGGAGTATTCTCCTTTAGAAGAATCTTTACTGCCTCCGCAATTCCCTCTTCTGTCCAGACGGATGCCATATCTTTAAAGTCATTGCTTTCTGAAATTTCCTCATCCAGCAATTTACAGATCGCTGAAACAAGATATGGATACCCGGATGTATACTCATAAACACATTTTGCAATCGCGTGTATATCCATTCCTGTCTTATTATCTTCTTCATATTCCCAAAGCATGCGGGCGATCTGATCTGTGGAAAAACTCATATCAAGATTGAATTTGGCAGCGATATTCCATGGGCTGTTATATTTATGCTCCCCTTCCGGACGTATCTTCAATTTTAAATTTTTAATATCATAGACTCCAGCCAGAATTACGGATTGAAATATAGATTTATTTTCCCGCTTCAGATAATATCCCCTGAGAAGTGCCAGGAAATCAAGAAATACCTGGTTATTTGAAGCACTGTCCACCTCATCAATCATCATAACAATCGGTTTTGTAGATACTTCGCAGATTTTGCCAAGCTGTACGAACATCTCATCCATATCAAAAGGGCCGCCTGTTTCCAAAACCATCAGTTCTTTCCAAACAGATGTATTCTCTTTTTCTTTCACAGACTTCACAAAATATCTTACAAATGCATTCACAAATTTATTTTCATTCTCAAAGCTGGCAGTACTCATCATCTGAAAATCCATCGAGACCACCAGATAATCATCTCGTAAATATTCAGCCAAAGCTCTAAGAGTTGTTGTCTTCCCATATTGCCTTCCACGATTGATTATAAAATACTTCCCTCGATCCACAAAAAGCCTTTTTATTTTTTCCAGACGATCATCAAGCCGTACCATATAATGCTCCTCAGGCACACATAAACCTTCCGTGTTGAAATATCTCTCCATGCTCTGCCACTCTCCTTTACCTGCAGACTTGATTTGATACTACTATTCTATCATTTCCAATTCCGCATGTAAACAATGGCAAAGACAAATCTAATGTAAAGTATGAAATTGTCAAGGTACATTGCTGTATTTGTATGTCTGTTCTCTTTTCCTCCGGCATCCTGCGGCCCTTTATCCGCCTCTCTCCTCCGCCTTCATAAACTCCTCCATAACCCCCGCCAAAGTAATCGACTCGCTGCGAGTCAGCTTAAACCCGCTCTTTCCCACCCGATTAATCATAGTAAGAAAATCACTGATCTCATACCGCAGCCCATCCCCCAGAAACCGTTCCGAGTATTTCTCCACCTCATCCGGATTCTCGTAATGGACTTCAAAATAGCTGGTCTTCCACCATGGAGCCTCCGCCACAATATACCCTTTCGTTCCTGCAATCAACAGCCTGCCTTCAGACTTCACACCCAATCCGCAGGTAGCCGTTGCAATCCCTGTAGGATACCGAAAGACTGCTCTTGTAAATAAATCCAATCCTGTATCTCCCCGGATACTGTCGAAGCGAACCTCGTCCATATCCTCCCCCAGAAGTTTCAATATTGGAAACATCACATAACTTCCAAGTTCTGTAAAACTTCCTCCATAGATGGGATCGGTCAATTCTCTGTTCTCCGGCTTCTCAAGCTTCGTAAAACAGGCCTCCACATTTCGTATATTACCGATAGTCCCGCTGCAGGCTATCCCAAGAAGCTTGCCAAATCCCGGACAATACGCCGTCTTGATTCCTTCAAAAAGAATCAGCCCCTTCTCTCTGGCACATTCAAAGACTTCCTTGGCCTCCGCTTTTTTCAGCACCATAGGCTTTTCACACAAAACATGTTTTCCATGCTCCAGCGCAGATTTAATATATCCGTAATGAGTCCCATGAGGCGATGCAATATAGACGGAATCAATGGCTTCATAAAACTCCTCCAGATCCGTGTATCCATTGATCTCCCATTTTTTTGCAAACTGCCGGGTGCTTTCCTCGTGAGGATTGTACACTCCCTGGGTGCTGATACCACTGACCAGTTTAGCTTCCGGCATAAACCGCTGTGCGATTCTTCCGGTTCCGATAATACCGATTCTCTGAATTCGGCTGTTTTTCTCCCGCAGCATGGTACTGGAAATATTTTTTGTCCGTTCCAGATAGATCACTTTACAATAGTCGCTTAGATAATCAAAAGCTCCCACCCAGTCCGAACCTACAGTGAAAATATCGATATGATATTTTTTGATATCATTAAATTTCTGCCCTGCCGCTTCTTCTATTATCACTTCATCGGCAAACCCGGTTTTTTTAACATTTTCTATCCGAGTCGTCAGAGAATCCACCACATTCAGCTTTCCTCTGGTCTTATCGTAGGCCTCCGTAGTCACACCTACGATCAGGTAGTCTCCCAATGCCTTAGCTCTCTCAAGCAACCGATAATGCCCTTCATGGAAGAGGTCAAATGTTCCATATGTAATTACCTTTACCATAAAATTTCACATAACTCCTCTCCCTGTATTGCCATTCATTTCTTATCCTCAGACGCCTGCCTGTATCTTTCCGCGCATAAATTGATGTATCTTTTGCCCGCATGTTCCGTCCATATCGGCATTTATCTTTGAAAATGCCTTGATCTGCCGTTCCCTGTCAAACTGATTTCCTGTGATTCTGTCATCCAGAAAATCTTTCAGCGAATTAAATGAATCCTCATTGATACAGTACTGCATCCACTCCGATTCCTCCATAAATCCTGGTTCATGCAGCATTAATTCTTCGTAATCAAAGTCTATCTCTATTTCTTTGCATTCCTTCGTATCTATATTGGCATCATAAAGCTTTCTCTCCGGTGTATACCAAAGCAGATACTCTGATTTTCCCACCTGCAGAAACGGAACACAGAAGCCTCCCATTCCGCCGGCAACAAAATATCCGTTCTTTCCGCGGTTTTTTAACTCTATGGGCGGTTTCCATTCCTCCATCCTTCCGCTTTCCCTGTCAAGAGTCAGGTACATATTTCCCCAGGAAGGCGATATAACAATATTCTCTTTCCCGCCTTCTCTTGAAATTGCCAAATTTCCAAATGGTCTTTCACTGCACTCCGTCTCATAAGGCCATCTGGTTGACACGAAATTATCCGGCAGATCGTCGTATTCTCTGATTTTTCCTGTCTTTGGATTCCAGCACGTGATTGTCATTCCGTTTAGCGGCAGAAGCCACAGCTCATCTCCGTCTGTCACAATGGTCTGAGTCCCAAGATTACACTCCGAATTGCTGCAAAGCCCTCTTGCCTTCAATGTGTCCATATCCATGAATATAAACTCATTATTCTCCGGAGAAGCGAAAACCAATTCATTTCCATATACCCCTATGCCGCCTATCTGCCACTCTCCATTTACATTTCTCACATGAAACTCCCGGATACCCTCTACACCCTGCAGCTCCTCTGTCTCGATATTGAATCTGAGAAGCAGCGGATACTGGTTGGGAAATATAAAAATGTATTTTTCATTGTACCAATAACCGAAAAATGCTCCCGGCTTCACTATCTTTGTCTTAAAATCGATTTTTTTAATCTTTTTATCTTTAATAACCAAAAGATTCTGAGCATTACCCGGAAGAACATAAATTTTGTCTTTAATTTTTACTGCCTTTATGTAATACCGGCCTGCCGAATACCCGGTGCCCAAATCCATATAGAACTTATAATGATAATCATTCTTTTCGGAGAACCACAGATGATTATTCCATGTAACCTGATACCTGTCGTCCCCCCGCATATCAAATACAGGGTTTATGATCTCCCCCCGCCAGTCATCCTTTTGGGGCAGGGTATGAATCATGTTGTTAAATATAAAAAGGGGCTTCCCTGCAATTCCAAACAATGACGTCACGCTTGTCCCGGAATCTCCTATATAGATATCGGACAAAGCAATGGTCTTTGTCATATCAGCCGTATCATCATAAATTCCCAAATTCTCATCCAGAAATCTCTTTTTCAGTCCATCGTACCATGGTCTGTACGCCGGCCTCATAGAGTCAAAGGTCGATTCCAAAAGCGGATGGGGCCTCCACAAAAGGCAGGCGTCTTCCCGTCCCTCAAAGCAGTCGAATACATACTCCATCTTCTTAAGAAAGCATTCCGTATTCCCCAGCATCCCGCCGATACTGGTATTGTAGAAATAGACCTTCCGTCCTTCCATCTTCTCTTTCCAGTTTTCCGGCGGTTCCGGAGGATTCTGGCACATCCGGATCACTCTGTCAAATTTAGGCGAACCTAAAAATAAAAACTT
The DNA here is from genome assembly GCA_910588325.1 of uncultured Hungatella sp. Classification (GTDB taxonomy): domain Bacteria; phylum Bacillota; class Clostridia; order Lachnospirales; family Lachnospiraceae; genus UBA3402. Next base: position 66,262 of record CAJUPP010000009.1, on the reverse strand, counting down.
CTCTTCTGGCACCGATGCATCAAAGAAGTGAATATATTTCTTCGATTGCACCACAATGTAGTCCGCATTATAATAAGCCGGACAGGATGCCTGTCCCTCACTCATTCCTCCTGCCGTAGAATAATAAGGTATATACACCAGACAATTGGTATGCTGTTTCAATCTATCTGAATAGAACCTTGGATCAATACTGGTCACATAATTGGCATTATCATATGGATTATGTATATAAATAATATCCGGCTCTCTCTCCTCAAGAGGATACCTGTCATAATGGGTCACCGGCACATACTCCGGCAGTTCATCGCCTTCATAATGATAAGTTCCCAAAGAGCCATCCGAATTCCTTTCATAATACGGAATCGGCACGACATAGGCATCACAGTCCGGATCCTCATCAGCCGCCTGCCATACGGTCTCCAGGCTGTCCCACATGGAAGCTTTATAAGGCAGAAACACGATCTCCAAACGTACCTTAATATCATATCTCACACTGTTCTCAATCTGAATCAAAGATTTCCGCAGCTTTTTATAAGTTCCGTTTCCGCTTATCTCCTGTCCTTGCTGCAGCTCTTCATAAATCCTGTAGGCCAGTTCACAGTATGACTCAACGAAAGGAATGGTCACAAAACCCTCCCCTTCTTCCTTCTCTATCAGATTACCGACTCCGACGGCTCCTTCCTGGCACTGTCCCAGCAGACCCATGGCTGATTGGTAATCCCTGCTTTCTATATTCTTTTTTATCTCAGAATGCGCCTGCTCCAACAGCTTTATAAAATCCTCAATCTGCTTTTTCCGTGCTTTTCTCATAATTACTTCCTTATATAATAAGATATATACACCTTATAGTATTAAAAAAATTTGCTCATTGTTATTATATATCGTCAGAAAATTTAAAAACTTTAGTTTTTGTTCCTTTTACTTCTCGGCGCTCCTGTTGACCTCCATTTTATCCACAATCCCCGCTGCCGTCACTCCCGGATGCGTTACTTTTATCCGGCAGACCGTCTCCACAAAATCCGGATCCAGCTTTAAATCACCGCTGATTCTTGCTATGGACTGCCCTTTCTCCATTCGCTTCACAATATGATTAACCGTCTGCGGCATATCAGCCGCAGCAACGGACCTTTTCATACCCTCTTTTCCAATACCAGACTCCCCATGAGCAATATCAATTCGCTCCACCTGCCATTTTCCATCCTCCAGATGTAAAACCGCCATAGTGATGGGCTGTGTAAACCGTCTCTTCCCACAGCTTCCCGGGTTCAGCCATAACCGTCCGTCTTTCATCTCTTCCCCATACTTATGAGAATGTCCGCAGATTACAATCTGGCTGTCCCCCAGCTCCTTCGGCACATCCTTTTTATTATGAACCAGAAGAAATCTCACACCTTCCAATACAAATGTCAGAGACTCTGGCATACCCTCCGCCCATTCTTTATCATTGTTGCCCCTGACCACATAGAATGGGGCATCTTTTTTCCCGCATTTCATAATCTGATCCAGGATTCCCCTGGAGCTGATATCACCGGCGTGTATAACTGCATCGCAAACCTTAATCTGTTCCATAACCTCCGGCCGCAGAAGATCGTGAGTATCCGATAGGACCGCTGCTTTCACCCAAATGCCTCCCTTCCTTCCTGCCAAACTATCCTTAGATTTTCATCTTCATCCCCGCCCAAACCAGGCATCAAACACCAACCGTGCCACCGGCGCCGCCGCCCTTCCGCCGGAACCGCCTTCCTCCACGATCACACTGATCACCAGCTCCGGCTTCTCGGCCGGAGCAAACCCTGTAAACCATCCATGGGTCTCCTTACCTGTCTCAAACTCCGCAGACCCGGTTTTTCCGGCCACCGTATACCCTTCCGTGCGCACCGCCGAACCGGTTCCTTCCGTCACCACTGCCTCCATCATTTCTGTCAGTATGGCTGCTTCCTCCGCCGTCATCAGACTTCCATATGCCTCCGGCATAAACCGTTTCACCGTCTCTCCTCCCACATGCTCCACATGGTCAATCAGATACGGCTTCATCAAGATTCCTCCATTGGCGACAGCCGCCGTAATCATGGCGCTGTGTATAGGTGTCATCTGCGTCTTCCCCTGCCCGATATAAGTCTGCAGCGTCTCCCAGACATCCGCATCCCCCTTCATCTGAAAGGAACTTTTACTGTAAGCAATGGCCAAAGGCAACTGGCTGTTATACAAAAGCTCCTCCGCCGTTCTTTTGGTCCGCTCCTTATCAAGCTCCAGACCCAGACTGGCAAATGCCCCGTTGCAGGAATTGGCGAATGCCTCCCTTAACCCCATACTTCCATGCGCTGTCTGGTTAAAACACTGAATCGTATACTCCCCCTCCTCGTAAATCCCGTCACACTCAAACCGGAAATCCTCATAATCCTCCGGATGCTCACGGACATACTCCAAAAGTGTCACCAATTTAAAAACAGACCCCGGCGGATACAAACCCTGAGCAGCACGGTTTAAAAGCCTGGCCTGATGATCTCCATCCTCCACCATCCAGTCCCAGTCCTGATTCAGCGTGTTAGGGTCATATCCAGGTTTAGACACCATTGCCAGAATCTTCCCCGTATCCGGCTCCATCACCACCACGGCTCCCTTCCTGTCGCCCAAAGCGTCCCATGCCACCTGCTGCAGCTCCACATCCAACGTCGTATAAATATCATCCCCCGGATTCTTGCCGCCCGAAAGTTCCCGAATCATCTGCTCTAACAGATTGATGTGAGAAGACAGCATATAAAAATTTCCCGCGGCCTCCAGCCCCGTCTTTCCTCTGGTAGAATACCCCACTACATGGGCAAACAAAGGGCCGTAGGGATAGCTTCTGGTTTCCTCTCCCCCTTCCCCTACCAGGGTCTCTGCCAGAACCGTCCCATTACTGCTGCGTATCTTCCCTCTGACAATCCGGTCCGAAAAGCTGTCCAGCCTTGCATTGTACGTATTGTTAATCACATCTTCCCTTTGAAAAACCAGGAAATATCCTTCATAGCCTATCATAACAACAAACAGTATCACTATGACATAGGTCAGCCGGAGAATATTCTTATTTGACTTTTCCTCCGGATTTTTCCCTGTCTTTCGTTTCCCCAGCGATTTATTCTCAAATAACTTCATTTTTCTTTCCTTTTCGCAGACATTACTCCTCTTCTTCCTCCCGCTTCAAAACATACACACCCTGAATCACCCCGAACAAAATCAGTGTACTTACCACAGAACTCCCCCCATAACTGATAAGAGGCAGCGTCACTCCCGTAGAGGGAATAAACTTAATGGTCCCTCCCACTGCCAGAAACACCTGAGTAATATACATAATCCCCAGCCCAAAAGCTGTCAGCCGGTAAAAGGATGCCTGCATCTCACTGGAAATCATAACAAACTGCAGAAAACAGCCCAGGCAGATCAGCAGCACACAGACAGCAAACATGGCTCCCATCTCTTCCGATATGGCGGCAAACACAAAATCCTTGCTCACCACAGGAATCTTACCTGGCATTCCCTGATACAGCCCCATGCCAAACCAACTGCCTGTGCCGATGGCAAACAGAGACTGGGTAATCTGATATCCCGTATTGTCAATATCCGCCCACGGATTCCTCCAGGCAGACACTCTCACCCTCACATGGGAAAACAGCCGGTACGCCAAAACCGCCGCACCGCATCCGCTAAGTAACCCTGCTCCCAGATAGAGCCAATTGGAGGTTGCCACAAACAGCATGGTAAGATAGGTGACAAAGAAAATCAGGCCGCTCCCCAAATCCTTTGAGGCAACCAGAATCAGCACATGGGCAGCTGCCACTGCCGTAGTAACCGCCACCTGTTTAAACCCTGTAGACCGGTAAAACATGGCCGCCACAAACAGCACAAATAAAATCTTCACAAACTCCGACGGCTGAACCGACATTCCTGACACGGATATAGACAGCTGGGCTCCAAAGCTGGTATCTCCCACAAAATATACTGCTGTCAAAAGTCCCAGGCCTGTCAGCCCATAAACCCACGGTATCTTGCTCAGCTGCCACACTCTCCCTAAAATCATAGGAATTATCCACGCAATCACTGCAAAAACCGCCACAATGATAAACTGACGTGCCGCTCTCCCAAAAGACAGCCTGGAAAGAATGATAAATCCCACACACAACAGCATACACACATTATTTACAAGAATGCGGGAACTGTTGGGGTAAAAAAGCCGGTACAGCAGAATATATGCAATAAAAAATATCACCTGCGCCCCATAAAACGCCGCCATCCGCGGATCCTCTGTCTTAATATATATCACCATGTAAGCCAGGAAATGCATCAGAAGCATCAGCCGGTTCTGCCTTGCGCAAAGACGCCTCTTTTTCTCCTCTCCCACGCTAAAATACCGAAAATTCAGATAGGTGTAAACCGCCATCAGCAGAATCATCAAATACCTGGAACCGTCCACAAACAAGTTAATCAATGCCTCACCTACTCTACTCCTCTTTTAAAGTGCCCTCTGGTAAAATCTCCGGACAGCACTTTTGTACTGTTTTCTGCTGCTTTCGCTTTCCGAAGAAATGCGTCTCCATAAGCCCGGATAACCTTCCGAGTCTCCTGCTCCGTTTCTCTCACAAACTGAAGCCTCAACGCCGCCGGATTTAAACGGCTGATGATCTCTTCCTGCCCCAGCAAAGACAGCGGACTGGGGTTATAAACCGTATTGTAACAAAAGGTACAATGATTCTTTACCATCAGTTCTTTCCCGGTTCTGTCCTTCATATACAGGATTCCCGGTTTATGGGTACAATTTCCTGTTGTTTTTTGGATACACTGAGCCGAAGTCATAACCGGAAGATACCCATAAGCGATCAGTTCAAAGCCGTCGCACCCAAGCTGTTCCAGCTCCAGACTGTTTAATTCCAATGGCAGCGTCAGACGTTTTAGCCCCATTTTCCTTAACATTTGAGCGGCCTCTTTATTAAAGCAATACAGATTATGGTCCCCATACTGGGGTATCTCTATGTTATGCTTCTTTAGATAGCCGATCTCCTCCCAGGAACGGATTAAAACCCCGTCGAATCCGGCACCCTTCCACGTTTCCTTCCATTGTTCAAAATACCGCTCCGCCTCTGTGCGGAAAATTACAGGCATAGCCAGTACGCAACGTTTTCCCTCTCTGTGACACCTTTCCACTGTCTCTTTCCATGAATCAGGATGAAAGCTGTCCGATTCAATCTGAATCTCAGATACTTCCTTTTTCTCCAGCACGACAGAAAGAATATCCGGATTAGAAATCAGAACATGAAGAACCTTTTCCATATCCCTTTGGCATCCGGCACATACTACATTCCCTGTACCCGTTCTCTCATCCTTTCTGTATTTCTTCTCTCCCGATTCATTCTCTCTGTATTCAATCCCCCTGCATCCGCCCTCTCTCCGATACCTGTCAAGCACCTCTCTCTTAAGCTTCTCCAGACCGCTCCTTCTCAATTCGTTCAGCGCCTGGATTGGCAGGAATCCATTCCCTTCTATTTCCACCTGTAACTCTTCAAACTGAAACGGTGTATTCCCGGTTTTCCCAATCTGTTTTCTCAGACTCTCTTCACTCACAGGCTGGCTGCGGGCCGTCTGAACCACCGGCCCTTTTACTTCTGTCCTGTAACCTCTCCCTTTCCCTTCCAACTCAAGTTCAAGACCAATCTCTTCCCCTTCTTTTACCGTCAATTTCCCTGTAACTCTTTCCTTCACTTCTGCATTTACATAGGTTACATCCAGATAATCAAATAACTTCTGATTTCCCTGACGGAAGGCCGGCTTTTCCTTTAAAGCCACCATATCCCTTCCATTATGCTGCCTGTAATACCCTTCGGTGAAACCGCCCCGGTCAAACAGATCCAGCAGCATCTTTTTATCCTCCGGATTCACCTGGTACCCGTCACGCCCCCATTTCTTATACATATCCACATACTTTCTGTAGATACTTACCACACCTGCCGTATACCTTGGACTTTTCATCCGCCCTTCAATCTTCAGGGAATCAATCCCTGCTTCCAAAAGCTCCGGCAAAATATCCAGCACACACAAATCCTTCAGGCTCATCACATATCTCTGGTCTTTCCCCAGACAGGACTTCCCATCCCTCTTCACATCATAAGGCAGACGGCAGGGCTGGGCGCACCGCCCCCGGTTCCCGCTTCTGCCGCCGATCAAGCTGCTCAAAAGACACTGTCCGGAATAGCAATAACACAATGCACCATGAACAAAACATTCTATCTCTATATCCACCTGCTCATGGATCCTCCTGATCTCCTCCAGAGAAAGCTCCCTTGCAGGCACCACCCTTTTTACTCCCAGCTCCTTTAACATCCAGGCCCCATAAACTCCTGTGATAGTCATCTGAGTGCTGGCATGAATGGGAAGCCCCGGAAAATGCTTCGTTATATAGGACAGTACCCCTATATCCTGTACAATCACTCCGTTAAGTCCCTGCCTGTAATATGGATTCAGATAGTCAAACAGTTCCTCCAGTTCCTTTTCCTTCACCAGAGTATTGACCGTCATGTAAAAGGAGACTCCATGAATATGGGCATAATCAATGGCTTTTAGCATTCTGTCCTGGTCCGGATTGTCCGCATAGGCACGGGCGCCGAATCTGCTTCCTCCCATATATACGGCGTCTGCACCTGCCGCCACAGCCGCCTTCATACTCTCAAAAGAGCCAGCCGGAGCCAGAACTTCCACCTCCTGTAATTTCATCCCCATGTTCTCCTCTCTTCAATCTTGCCACGCATATAAAACAGGATGCCTGGCAATACCTGCCAGAACATCCCCGTTTCTCTTTCTCCGTCAAGGTTTTCGATTATTGGCCGCATTTCCCGCATAAGAGGCTGCCGTATGAAGAGCCTTCACTTTTAAAAGCTCATCCTCCGCTTTCTTAAGCTTCCCCTGCAGCTCCTTTAACTGTCCTTTAGCATCCTCCAGCTTCATCTGTGTGGTCACCAACTCATGCTTTAAGCTGTAAGTCTCCTTCTCCATATCATCCCGACGCTTCTCGCTGGCCGCAGCCCTGTCCACCGCTTTAAAATAATCATCCGCAATGTTCAGCTCAATCATCACCGCCTGATATTCCTGGCTCTGTTTCGTAAATCCTTCCTGGCGCTTCATCTGTGATGTCTTTTCATTAATATATCCTGCAACCCGCTGAAGATACTGGGCTTCCTCAATTCCGCCCAAGGTATATATCTTCCCGTCAATCAATACTTCCGCATAATGTTTCTCATTCATGAGTCATACTCTCCCTGCAACAAATTTAAAACAATCAGAAAACCTCATTACAGTCCCAGATGATGATATGCCAGTTCCGTAGCCATACGTCCGCGGGGGGTCCGGTTTAAGAGACCATTCATCAGAAGATAAGGCTCATACACATCCTCCAATGTCCCTGCATCCTCTCCCAGGGCCGCCGCAAGCGTATCCAGCCCCACCGGCCCTCCTGAAAATTTCTGTATAATCGTCAGCAGAATCGCCCTGTCATTATTATCCAGCCCCAGCCGGTCCACATCCAAAATATCCAAAGCAAAATCAGCGACTTCCTTCGTGATAACTCCGTCGTATTTTACCTGGGCAAAATCCCTGACCCGCCGAAGCAGCCGGTTGGCAAGCCGCGGCGTCCCTCTGGAACGTCTGGCCAGCTCCATGGCTCCCGCCTCCTCAATCTCCACTCCCAGAACAACAGCAGAGCGGAGAACAATACTTTTAAGTTCCTCTGGTGTATAGAAATCCAGCTTCTGCACCACGCCAAACCTATCCCGCAGCGGCGCTGTCAAAAGTCCCGCTCTGGTAGTGGCGCCTACCAGCGTAAACCTGGGAAGCTCCAGACGAATGGAGCGGGCGGAAGAATCCTTTCCAAGCATGATGTCAATGGCAAAATCCTCCATAGCCGGATACAGCACTTCCTCCACCTGACGGTTCAGCCTGTGAATCTCGTCCACAAACAGAACATCCCCTTCCTGAAGGTTGTTTAAAATAGCCGCCATCTCCCCCGGCTTTTCAATAGCCGGTCCGGAGGTAATCTTTAAATTAACCCCCATCTCATGGGCAATGATACCGGACAGCGTCGTCTTTCCCAGGCCAGGTGGTCCATAGAACAGTACATGATCCAGACTGTCCCCCCTGTTCTTTGCCGCTTCAATATATACATTCAAGGTAGATTTCAGTTTCTCCTGACCGATATAATCGGTCAGGGCCTGGGGCCTCAAATGAGACTCTGCCTTCTTTTCTTCCTCTGTCAAATCCGTATTGATCATTCGTCGTTCCATATAGTCTCATCATTCCATATCGTTTTATTCTGTCTGGCCCTTCCAGAGGAATGCCGCTCCTCCTAAAATACCAGATACTTAAGGGATGCCTTCAGCACTTCCTCCGCAGTCATGCCATCTGTCACTTCCACCTTCCGCACCGCCTTCGCAGCCTCCATGGCTGAATAACCAAGAGCCACCAACGCGTCCACCGCTTCTTTCCCCGCAGTGTCCGCCAGACCGCTCTTTTCGGCCCCGGTTTCCGTCTTTCCTCCGTCCCCCGACGATTGAAACATGTCTTCCACTGAAATCCTGTCCTTCAAGTCCAAAATCAGTCTCTGCGCCGTCTTCACTCCGATTCCCGGCGCCTTGGCAATGGCCTTTGCATCCCCTGATAGAACAGCCAGATGCAAATCATCCGGCCTCATCGCAGACAAAATCCCCAAGGCTCCCTTAGGCCCAATCCCGTTGACTCCCAAAAGCTGTTTAAACAATTTCAGTTCCTGTCGGCTTCCGAATCCATACAGACTCATGGAATCCTCCTTCACCTGCAGGTATGTATAAATGCGCACCTCATTTCCCAAAGGCGGCAGTTCCTCCAACAGCGGCAGCGGCACATGAATATTGTAACCTATACATCCCGCCTCCACCACAATCACATCCTCTTCCTTCTCCACCAAAGGCCCTCTGATAAAAGATATCACCGCATATTCTTCCTTCTTCTCATACTCTGTAACCTTTATCATATCATACCACCCGGGCCTTTGCAAGAGTCAAGAAAATTGTTGCGTTTAACCTCCGGTTCGTTTGACTTTCCTTTTTCCCTGGGATATAATGACCCATATCTACTTATCTGTAAAGGAAGGAATTTCCATGATTACCACAGAAAAAACCATTGCCCTCCCGGACACCTATCCTCTGCACCGCCTGGGTACCCTGAAAAAGCTTCTGTTTTTCGACATCGAAACCACCGGCCTGTCCGGAGACTACTCCAGCCTGTATCTTATCGGCTGCACGTATTACCAAAACGGCTCCTGGCATCTCATCCAATGGTTTGCCGACACGGCCGATTCGGAGGAATCCTTATTGACCTCCTTCTTCCATTTTTTAAAAGGCTTTGACACGGTTATCCACTACAACGGCGATGGCTTCGACATCCCCTATCTGCTGAAACGCTGTCATGCCTTACATTTGCCCTATGACTTTTCCCAGGTAACCAGCGTTGACCTCTACCGGCGCATCCGGCCCTATAGAAAACTGTTGAACCTGGAAAACCTGAAACAGAAATCCATCGAACGTTTCCTTGGTGTCAACCGGGAAGACAAATATTCCGGCGGGGAACTGATTCAGATCTACAAAGATTACCTCCAAACCCACGAGGATTCTCTGTATGACATGCTGATGCTGCACAACCGGGAAGATTTGGAAGGTATGCCTCTTATTCTCCCTATCCTCAATTATCCTGATTTTCTGGAACAAGAATTTACATTGGAGAACGCTTTTGCAGAAAACCGTTCCGCCTTAACCCTGTCCTTAAAAAGTCCCTGCGAAATCCCTGTCCCCTTCCAGAAAACCACTGATTTCTATTCTGCCAAAGCCCAGAACCGCTGTCTTTATCTGACTATCCGCCTCTACGACGGAACACTGAAATATTTTTACCCTGACTACAAGGACTACTATTACCTCATCTGCGAAGATACTGCCGTCCACAAAAGCGTCGGCCAATTCGTAGACAAATCCGCCCGCAAAAAAGCCACTGCCCAGACCTGCTACACCAAAAAAAGCGGCCTGTTTCTCCCTCAGCCTGTTCCTCTGTGGGAGCCGGCTCTGAAAAAACAGTACCGCGACAAAATAACCTATGTGGAGTACACACCTGCCTTGTTTGAAAACGTTCAAACCCTGAACCGCTACATCCGTTCCCTGTTAGAGATGCTCTGCTGATGCCATACCGCCGTCAGTTGAAACCGAAGAATTTCTGGCTGATCTTATATCCTGCGATGGACACCTGCCGCCCGCTTTTTCCTGGCAGGTTCATCCCCTGCCCCAGGAATCCGAATCTCAGCCTGAGAAACAGCAGTACATTTTTCTTCTTCACATACTGCCACAATTCCTTCTTCTTCTTCATATTCTCGTCCGTACCGGAGCGAATCGCCAGAATCGACGAGATCACCATCATAATTTCCAGATAGCGAATCATATAGTGGCGCAGCTTCCAGCTCTGTATCTTTCCTTCATTATAATAGTCTATCATCAGCTTCGTCACCTGAATCTGCTGGTCAATTCGGCCAATCATTACCTGCTCATTTACCGACTGGTCCTCTCTTCCTATAAAATACCGGTAAAAATTCACATCCAGATAATACATGGTCTTCACATAAGGCAATGGCTGGAACACGAAAATATTGTCCACATAGAAGGTATGTTTCGGCAGATTCAGGCCGCACTGATGAAGAAGTTCTGTCCGGTAAACAACGGAGTGCATCAGAATATACTGCCCCAACATAAACATCTTCACATCATCCCAGCCTACAACCTGGTCTTTTGGAAGTGCCGTCCGGTAATTCATCACCTTTTTCCGCTTTGCTCCCTGCTTCTCATACACAAAATTACAGACCAGCATATCCAATGTCTGATTCCCGTAGACAAAACGTCTAAGAGTCCTTAACACTTCCATATAAGACTCTTCGTCCACCCAGTCATCACTGTCCACCACTTTAAAATAAATACCTTTCGCCTCTCTGAGGCCTGCATTCACCGCTTCGCCGTGGCCTCCGTTCTCCTGGTGAATCGCCCTGCATATTTCGGGATAATTCTTTTCATATTCATCAGCGATTTGGGCTGTCCTGTCTTTGACAGAGCCATCATCCACAATCAAAATCTCTACCTCCTCCCCTCCAGGCAGAAGAGAATCGATGCAATGACGCATATACTCCTCAGAATTGTAGCACGGAATGGCTACTGACAACAGTTTCACTGTGTTACCTCCTTTAAATATTTGAAATTAGATCTTCTCATAACATGGAGTATCAGAAACAGGCATACTCCGCTTACAATTGTTATCAATAAAAACGAGCTCCCCGGTTGCCCGCCTTCAAATTTTATCCATTTCCCCGCCAATATAGAAGTCAGATTTGCGCTGCCATGAATCAGCCACGGGGCCCAGATATTCTTATACCTCTCATAACCATATGCCAATACAAGTCCAACGGCCCAGCCATATATCCCCTGTATCAGGTTACCGTGAAACCATCCAAATAAAACGGCGGAAACCATGGCCGCTGTCCAAAAAGAATACCTGTTTCTTAAACTTCTGTAAATAAATCCGCGGAATACCAATTCCTCTGCTGCGGAAATCACCACTCCCATGGCAATGATTCGAAACCACAGCGGGGGAGAAAATAACTGATTCGCTATTCTGTTATAACCTGTAAACATTTTCTTGATACCGCTAAGCGTTATCAGATTATTAAACAGAAGGCTGCTGCTGATTCCTGCCATCCATAGAAGGACTCCTGCACAGAGAATGTCTGTTCTTAAAGTTTTAACAGATTTTTCTTCTATATTCCTGTTTGGGGAAAAGGGATTCTTTCTGTATATAATTCCCAAACTTGCAGATGTTATGGCAGCAGAAGCGGTCTGCACCGCCAGAGTGCCATAACCTGATAAAACCATGCGGCCAATTTCCGTCGAAAGTTCATAAAATGCTATCGGCCAGAGAATCTCCAATAGTAATTGTATCACCGAATCTCCTTCCATTTTCCAAAGAAACCTGCCAGACCGGACTCCATACCTGTGCAGGCTGCATTCCCTCTTAATAATCCTTTGTTTTCCATCATCTTACCACAAAAAAATCAACTGGTAAAGCACCGTTTATACCGCTCCGTTTATACTCAAAATTCAAAAATTGTTTGCTTCCTCAGTTTTTCAGTAGTATACTGGTACTAGTACAAAACTTTATGATAACGAGGTACATGTTATGGCAAAAAAACGAATGGTTATAGCTCTGGGCCACCGCGCGCTGGGAACCAATCTTCCGGAGCAGAAAGCAGCCGTAGGCAAAACGGCAAAGGTTATTGCCGATTTTATCCAGGCCGGCTGGCAGATAGCGATTGTCCACAGCAATGCTCCCCAAGTAGGCATGATACACACTGCCATGAATGAATTTGGCAAACAGCATGAAGGCTATACTGCTGCCCCCATGTCTGTCTGTTCTGCCATGAGCCAGGGCTATATCGGCTATGATTTGCAGAACGGAATCCGCACGGAGCTTATGCGCCGCGGCATCTACAAACCGGCGGCAACCATCCTGACCCAGATGATGGTAAACCCTTACGACGAGGCATTCTACACCCCCTTAAAAGCAGTGGGACGGTTCATGAACGCCGAAGATGCCAAGGCAGAGGAGGAAAAGGGCAATTATGTAGAAGAGGTTCCAGGTAAAGGATTTCGCCGGGTGGTGGCCTCCCCCAAACCGGTGGCGGTTGTGGAGATTGATGTCATCAAGGCCATTCTGGATGCGGATCAGATTGCCATCGCCTGTGGCGGAGGCGGGATCCCGGTGATGGAACAGGGCTGCCGCCTAAAAGGAGCCAGCGCCGTCATTGAGAAAGACCTGGCTGCCGGCCTTCTTGCCAAAGAGGTGGATGCGGACGTTTTGATGATTTTAACCAGTGTAGACAACGTAACCTTAAATTTTGGACGCCCTGACGAAAAGCCTATCTTTTCCATGAGCACCGCTCAGGCAGAGGATTACATCCGGGAGGGACATTTTGAGTTTGCATCCATGCTTCCCAAGGTAGAAGCATCCATAGACTTCATCACCCACGGGAAAGACCGGTGCGCTATCATCACCTCCCTGGAGAAGGCCAAAGACAGTCTGGCAGGAAAAGCAGGCACCATTATCCGATAATCCTGCTAATTGCTTTGCGGAAATGACTGTACAATCGGATGTCTTACCATGCCTAATGGAACTGAGCGCCTTTGAAACCCGAAAAACGGTGCAGAGCCAGGAAATTGTAAAAGCCAAAAACTTTTTCCACCTCTGCCCTATCTTTAGCAGAAATCCCCCAGTCTATTTTTGCTTCCCATGGCCAATAATAATCCCGTAACCTGAATTTTTCAGGTAACTGTTCAGCCTTTTCACAGAGCAGTTACTTTTTGAGAAAGGAGATTATTATGTGCCATTTGAATCAATCACGGCCCAATACCGGCTGTTCCTGCCACAGCCAGAAGGCTGGACCGGCTGCCGCTTCGGCATCTTCAAACCAGGCTTTGGCATCCCTGCCTCTTGCTATCGCCACCGTCCCCATACAGGCCTGGGAGCCGCCCTATGAATCCTGCAAAGCTTTAACATGCGGAACCGTATTTCCCAGCCTGAATCTTCCGTTTTATGCCAAAGGAGGTGGATGCTGTGGCTGACAGAGCTGCTCAATTAAAAAAGATTGGCGAGATCAGCTTCACCCTGGATGACCTACGCCTGTTTCTGGACACCCATCCTTTGGACACGGATGCCATGAATCTTTACCAGCAGAACTTGACTCAGAGAAAGCAGCTGTTAAAACAGTATGCGGATGATTTCGAACCCCTGACCACAGACTGTATCTGTCTTGACACCAACGGCGGCAGCGGCGCCTGCACCAAATACCCGGGGCAGAAGCACTGGACCTGGAATGATGGTCCAATACCGTGGGATCTGGCCGCCAACGAATGCGCCACTGTGAAAGGAGGTGCATAACCTATGTGGAATTATGAAAAACGTCTGCAGTTTCCTGTCCACATCACCAAACCCTGTCCCAAGACAGCTTCTCTCATCATCAGCCAGTTCGGCGGGCCGGACGGAGAGATGGCTGCTTCCATGCGTTATCTTTCCCAAAGGTACACTATGCCATGCAGGGAAGTGGGCGGGCTTTTAACCGATATCGGAACTGAAGAATTGGCACACCTGGAAATGATCTGCGCCATCATCTACCAGCTGACTAAAAATATAACCGCCGAACAGGCCAAAGTAAACGGTTTTGATGTCTACTATATCGACCATACGTCCGCCCTCTGGCCTACAGCTGCCGCAGGAATTCCTTTTAACGCCTGCGAATTCCAATCCAAAGGCGATGCCATTACGGATTTGACCGAGGACCTGGCCGCCGAGCAGAAAGCCAGAACAACCTATGACAACCTGGTCCGCGTCATCGAAGACCCTGAGGTTCTGGCGCCCCTTAAGTTTTTGCGTCAGAGGGAGATTGTCCACTTCCAGCGGTTTGGGGAGGCACTGGAAAAAATAAAGGACAACCTGGACGCCAAAAACTTCTATTATTTCAACCCTGAATTTGATAAACAGTTTGTAAAATAACTCATCCTTTTCGTTCCAAAGCCCTCACTATATTCTGATTCGTGAGGGCTTTTTTGAACCGGAAAAGCCGGAAAATCTGTCCGGAACCTGTGAAACAGGTTTGACATATTATAGAAATATCAATATAATACTATTATATTCATTTTATTTTATTACTTAATCGTAGCAAAGGAGGATAACATGGATAATCAGCTGATATGGAAGAATGAATTCAATATCGGGATAACGCTCATTGACGAAGAACATCAAAGACTTTTTATGATTATCAACCGGCTTTTAACTCTTGGGGAAGAAGAGAAAAAAAACAAAAGGGCATGCGAAGAAGGGATAAAGTATTTTAAAGAACATGCGATGAAGCATTTTGATGATGAAGAGAGGTACATGGAGCTGACCGCTTATGAGGGGCTTGAGACTCACAGACGTCTGCATAGAGGGTTCAGGGAGAATTCTCTTCCGGCTCTGGAGAAAGAGCTGATAAGGGAGGATTATTCTCCTTCTTCGGTTGATCATTTTCTGGCAGTCTGTGCAGGTTGGCTCATTGGACATACCCTGACAGAGGATAAAGCTATCACCGGAGAGAAGATGAGTAAATGGGACAATCTTCTGCCTGAGCAGGAGCTTAAAGCGATGGAGCAGGTGATCCTTAAGCTTATACAGAGCATGTTCCACTTAAAGGCACAGGTAATCAGCGAATCTTATGGAGGAGAGCGGTTCGGAAAAGGAATCTATTACCGTCTGGTCTATGGCAGGGCACAGGACGATGAAAAATGGGATATCCTTCTGGCCTTTGAAGATAAAATTTTGATTAACACCGTAGGCAAAATAATGGGAATCCATACTAATAAACTAGACATTGTACTGCTGAATGCGGTCAGATACACGGCATCTCAGTTTGTAAGTCACGTTATGGCTCATTATCCGACGGCCAGTACGTTCGAGATGGTGGAGGAAAATCTTCTTACCTACGAACAGTTTCACCAGTTTTTTGAGGACAAAAAACTGCAGGCCAGCCTGTTATTTGACACGGATGAGGGATACTTTTCCTATTGTGTCGCTGCTCCCCGCATTCTTTCCAAAAGCATCGGAACACCTCTTAATGCTGGCAACGCCATGAAAGAAATCGAAAAATATTTAACAGAGAAAGAGAACAACAAAAAGCGTAAGATTCTTCTAGTGGATGACTCCATCACCATACGCCAGAGGATACGGAGCCTTTTGGCAGAACAATACGAAATCTCGGATGTCAGTTCGGGAACAGCTGCAATCAGAGCTATTTCCCTGGACAGGCCGGATCTGGTACTGTTAGATTATGAAATGCCGGTCTGCGACGGAAGCCATGTGCTGGCTATGCTTCGCTCCGAAAAAGATTTCGCAGAAATCCCTGTGATTTTCCTAACCAGCAAGGACGATCCGGAAAGCGTAAAAAAGGTATTGTCTCTGAAAGCAGATGGATATCTGTTAAAATATCTGAATCCTATTGATATCAAAAAGAGGATTGATGAGTATTTTAAGAAACAGGCGGCAGGGTAAAACGAAAAAGAAGGAAACGACAGAAGGAAGTGTACAATTCCCTTCCGCCGTTTCCTCTCTGTCTGCTGTCCTTTCACTCTCCCCATGTATTGCACTATCCACGTCTCTGTCTTAGCAGGTATTTCCTTTTGTTCCCCTTGCGACCCCTTCTGCAAAAAATCGCTGAACTCAATTGTAACCAACATGTCACCGAAAAGCTATGAGACATTGCATATCCTGAAAGGAGATCTACCACAATGAGCAAAAACAAAAAAGTAATTTTGATCATGACCGACACCACCCGTATCGATATGCTGGGCTGCTACGGCAATCCGGATATGGATACCCCCAATCTGGACCGGCTGGCAGCAGAGGGTATTCGATTTGACTCTGCCTACACCACCCAGCCCGTATGCCAGCCTGCCCGCTCCGCCATCTTTACGGGAAGCTACCCCCATTCCTGTGCCGGCTGGTCAAACTGTATGGGACTTTCTGACAATATTCAGAATATTGGACGCCGTCTTAAGGATCATGGGATTCACAGTGCCTATGTGGGGAAATGGCATCTGGACGGAGGCGACTACTTCGGCATGGGCCGCTGCGCAGACGGCTGGGATCCTGATTACTGGTATGATATGCGCAATTACCTGGAGGAACTGACACCTGAGGAACGCTACCTCTCCCGCCAGACCGAGAGTATGGAAAAATATGACATCAAAGAAGAATTTACCTATGGACACCGCTGTTCTGACAGGGCAATCGATTTTCTGAAAAAGCATCGGGATTCACCCAAAGATTATTTTCTGGTAGTCTCCTATGATGAGCCCCACGGTCCTTTTCTCTGTCCGAGAGAATTCTGGGCCAAATATGAAAATTACGAATTCCACCGCAAGAAAAATCTGTATGATACCCTTGAGGACAAACCGGAACATCACAGAATTTGGGCTGGTGGCGACTACTTAAAGGCAGCCTCCCCTGATTTTTCCATGAATTTTAAATATTACCTTGGATGCAACAGTTTCGTGGACTATGAAATCGGACGTGTTCTCAATGCCATTGATGAATATGCCGATGACGCGGTTGTCATCTACACCTCCGACCACGGAGACATGCTGTATTCCCACTCCCTGACTCAGAAAGGGCCTGCCATGTATGAGGAGATCACCCACATTCCTCTGATTGTACGGGGATTTGGCAAAAATCAGGTAGATACAAATCCTGTTTCCCACATCAATCTGGCCCCTACTGTCTGTGATATCTTCCAGGTGCCAAAACCAAAGGTGTTCGAAGGCAAAAGCATCTATGAAGAATTAAAAACAGGAAAAAGAATCAATGATTACATATTCATGGAATTCGGACGGTATGAGGTGGATCATGATGGCTTCGGAGGCTACCAGCCGGTTCGCTGCGTCTTTGACGGCCGCTATAAACTGACCATCAATCTGATGACATCCGATGAACTTTATGACCTGAAGGAGGATCCGGAAGAAATGAAGAACCTGATTCTTGATGATTCCTTATCAGAAGAGAAACAGCGCCTTCACAAGGCTTTGCTGGACAATATGTATGATACCAGAGATCCGTTCCGCGGATATTACTGGGAGAACCGTCCCTGGAACAGTTATCCCGAAGATAAAACCTGGGACAGCCGCCTGATGACCAGGCAGCGCGAGAATGAAGCATATGAACCCCGCCAGCTAGATTACGGCACCGGACTGCCTATGGAGGAGGCTTTTCGGAGGAAAGGCGGTTGTGTTTCCAAATAAGTATACATTATCTTATGGAGCTTTCAGGAAGAATTTGTTGTATCATAGGAACATATGTCCTATGATACAACGCTCCGCAAGAAACGCCCCCGCGCCCGAAGGGCTCTCACACAAACTTAAAAATATTGTAAATATTAATCCCGATCATCAGAATCATCAGCCAGATAAACAGCCTGTCTACCATCTTACTGTCAATCTTTTTATTGATCCCTCTCCCGCAGATTCCTCCGCAGATTCCTCCGCCAACCATCAAAAACAGCATCGCTATCCGGAATGCAGGAACCGTCCCTGTGGCAATGGAAACAATCAGGCTGGTAATCTGGGAAAACAGAATGATATACAGCGAGTTCTCCGCAGCCATCTTCGTATCCATGGAAAAGAAATAAAACAACATAACCAGATTAACAGGCCCTCCCCCGATTCCAAGGAAAGAAGACATCACCCCTAAAAACAATCCGATAACAACACAGACGGATTTCTGCCTGACAGATCTGGTCTGAATCCGCTCCTTATTCAGGGTATACAAAAGCGTCCCTATTGTGACAACCAGAAGACAGGCTGCCTGAATCGCTCCAACCTTGTCTCCGTCTGAACTTATGGATTTTATAATTTGAAAAAGATTTTTCCCCGCCACTCCTCCGACAGCCGCCCCCACAGCCAGCGGGAAACCTGTTGCCTGATCGATCTTTGAACTTCCGCTTAATTTAGAACGCACCACAGAATAAGCCGTCATAGACAGCACAGTACATCCGGAAAGAAAACTGATGGCAGACACATCCATGATGCCAAAAGCATCCAACACCGGTTTGATGATCACGCCGCCGCCGATTCCGCAGATTGCACCGACAACAGAAGAAAAAAAGCAAATCAAAAACACCAGAATCTCCATCACTGTCCCCTCACATACATCTGATACACTTCCTTCAGGCGTGGATACGCATACTCAAAAAACCCCTTATATGCACTGCAGAAATAGTTCCTTCCGCCTCCGTCTGCATTTACTGGTTCCCGATTCCTCCTGCAGCCGTTTCGGCACAGGCGAAACCACGAGCACGCGCTGCATTCCTCATCTATTTTTTGGGACCATTCTATGAATCCAAGCTCCTCCCTTTTCTTATCCATGGCCGCCAAACTGTCTGTATTAATATTTCCCAAAAGCCAAGAATCCAATGCGTAAAAATCACAGGGATACGTGCTTCCGTCTGCTTCTATGACCCACTGCTTCCCACAAATTCCCCGCATGTTGCAGCTCTCCGGCATTCCTCCTGCCATAATCATCATCAGATTTTCAAAATACCGGTTATACACATATTTCCCGGCTTTCATATCCAGATACCAGACGTCAAATATGCTTTTTAAAAATGTCTCATACCGCTTTGGAGTCAGAGAATACTCATACTGTCCCTGCGTCTCCCCGATGGGATCCAGACACTCAATATACTGCTGATAGTTCAGATGATTCTTCTGGAAAAAATGATAGATCTTCTGTCCCGCCCTGGCGGACGCAGCCGTGACTACTGTCAGTATATTGTACTCCACCTTATATTTCTCCAGCAGACGGATGGATGCCATCACGCGGTTAAAAGTCCCGTTTCCTTTCGCATCTTTTCTATATCTGTCATGGATATCCTTATTTCCGTCCAGGGAGACTCCCACCAAAAAGTGATTGTCTGCCCAGAACTTGGCCCATTCATCATCAATCTCATACCCGTTGGTCTGAATCGCATAATAAAACCGGATCTTTCCGGAATCCGGATGATTCTTAATATACTCCATCAGATCCTTATAAAAATCAAGGCCGATAAGTGTAGGTTCTCCGCCCTGAAACGCAAGGTTGCACTCCCGGCAGCCGGAATCCGCCACCCTGTCCACAATGGCATGCATGGTATCCGCAGACATCCGCCCAAGGAGACCTTCTTCACGATTTTTCAGTTCATCTGCATAAAAACAGTAACTGCACCGCATGTTACAGCTTCCTGATGCAGGCTTAATCAAAACAGTTATTGAGGGCATCGTTCTATTTTCTTTCATTTGCATATGACCTTTTGACTTTGATACTACAAATTATTTCATAATTCTCCCCCTTTGTCAAGAAAAGACTAATTTTTCAAAACCAGAATATCCCTCGGTGCAATCCAGATCCGAAGCATATCCCCTTCCTTTGCCCCGGTCTGTCCTGCATAATCCTCCCACTGGGCCTTTGTCATCTCCAGGCGCAGCTGGCTGTTATCCGAATCTTTTGAAGCCCTCACCGGGCTTGCCATGACAACCATGTTAAACACATCTTCAATAATCCTGTGAATCCGGCATTCCATCTCATTGGGAACCTTCCCCGCCTCATCCTCTCCCAGAAGATGAATGTAATGGCTCCGCACGCCGATATGGGACATATCCTCCAAAATGGGACAGCCGCAGTCCAGGCTCACCCCCCAGTCGCAGGCATAGATCCACGTCCCCTCTCCCCTGTTCCTGTCCGGCTTTGCCGCCGAATAATTCTTGCATCCGGACAGCAGACAGGCGGATAAGGTTTTTGGCTTCTCAAACATGTCCTTTACCGGCACCACAGGCGTAGAAGTCCCCTTATCCATAACACAGGCTCTGTCGCAAAGCCTGTAGATCTCATCCCGGCTGTGGGAGACAAATAACGTAGGGCCGCCAAACTCTCTCAGAATATCCATCAGTTCCAGTTCCAATTTCCACCGCAGATACCCGTCCAATGCGGAAAACGGTTCATCCAGCATCAAAAGCTCCGGTTTTGTCAGCAGAATCCTTGCCAAAGCCGCTCTCTGCTGCTGTCCGCCGGACAGCTGGGAAGGCCTGTGGTTTTCCAGGCCTGTCAGATAAAACCGATCAATCATTTCCTCCACCGCAGCCTCTGCCTTTTTTCTGTCCTTTTCCACTGCCTTAAGCCCCATCATCAGGTTCTTTTTCACTGTCATATTTGGAAAAAGCGCATAGTTCTGAAACAAAAGTCCCACATGACGCTTCTGGGGAGGAAGATTGATACCCTTTTCTGAGTCAAACAGTGTCTGTCCGTTCAGAACGATCCGTCCCTGATCCGGTTTTACCACCCCGGCAATGCAGCGCAGGGTCATACTCTTGCCGCAGCCGGAGGCCCCCAAAATCCCCATGACCTCCAGCTCTGCCTCAAAGTTTATGGAAAGGCAAAAGCCGCCTAAGTCTTTTTTCACATCTACCTGCAGCGACATCCTTTAGTCCCTCCCCCTTTTTCATCTGCTCTCTTCACCTTTTCTCTGTTTTTCTGTTCCAGAAGATTTACAGTCAACAGCACCGCCGCCGAGATTGCCACATTTACCATTACCCACTGGAAAGCCAGAACCCCATTGTCTGTTCGCCAAAGCTGATAAACCGTGGTGGAGATAGTAGCTGTTCTACCCGGCGTGTACCCTGCCAGCATGCTGGTAGCACCGTATTCTCCCAGCGCCCTGGCAAATGCCAGCACTGCCCCAGCCAGAATCCCCTGGCGGCAGGCAGGCATCCGGATATTCCAGAAAATATAGGCATTGCCAAGTCCCAGCGTCTGCCCGGAGTATGCTAGGGTTTCATCGAAGCTTTCAAAAGCTCCCCTTGCCGTCCGGTACATCAGAGGAAATGCCACCACCGCAGCGGCAAAGATTCCGGAATACCAGGTCATCACCAGCTTTACCCCAAAATGTTCCAAAAACCAGATTCCAAAGGGCCGTTTTGTCCCCAGAAGCAGCAGCAGAAAATATCCTACCACCGTAGGCGGCAAAACCAGGGGAAGAGTCAGAATCACATCCAGAATCCCCTTAACCACACGGTTCAGCTTTGCGATATAGTAGGCGGCAAAAATTCCGGTAAAGAAAACGATCACACTAGAGATCAAGGCGATCCGCAGTGAATTATAAAGAGGGTACCAATCCATAACTGTTT
Source organism: uncultured Hungatella sp. (assembly GCA_910588325.1). Lineage (GTDB taxonomy): Bacteria > Bacillota > Clostridia > Lachnospirales > Lachnospiraceae > UBA3402. The sequence goes on along the minus strand of CAJUPP010000009.1, from coordinate 44,444 downwards.
CTCCTATTCTACTGCGCCATCGAAAATCCGACAGACTCAAACACTTTCGCACACTCATCTGTCGTCAGAAAATCCAAAAATGTCTGCGCCTCTTCCTGATTCTGAGAGATATTCAAGACAGCAGCCGGATAGATAACCTGAGCACACTGCCCTTCCTCTGCCTCATCTACCACCGTCAGTTCAGCCGAAAACGCATCTGTCGCATAGATGATACCACAGTCAACAGAAGCTTCCTTCACCTGAGTTGTTACTTCTTTTACATTGGAACCATAGGTAATCTTGGACTCAGACTCCAGTTTCTCCATAATTCCAAGATTCGTCAGGATCTCCGTAGAGTACGCACCTACCGGAACGTCATCATTGCCCAGACAGATCAGGCTTAGCTTATCGGTTCCCAGATCCTCATAATTCTGAATGTCCGCCGGATTGTCATCCGGTACTGCCAGAACGACTTTGTTTTCAACCAGATTAAAACGGGTTCCCTGCAAAACAAAGTCAAGCCCTTCCGTGTTTACCGAAGGATCTGCCGTGCTGTCTAACTGGTTCATCTGTTTCTGCGCCGCAGAGATGAAAATATCACAGTCTGCCCCTTCCTGAATCTGCGTCTTCAAGGTTCCTGATGAATCAAACGTGTAGACAATCTTCACATTCGGATTTATTTCCTCATACATATCGGCAATTTCTGTCAGAGTCTCTGTCATGGAGGCTGCCGCAAACACAATCAACTCTGTCTGCTCTCCTGCAGCTTCCTCTGTCTCGACCTTCGTCGTCTCTTCTTCCGCTTTGGTGCTTTCCGTCTCAGCCGCCGTTGTCTCCGCTTTCGCCGTAGTGCTCTCCGCTGGTGCCTCCTGTTTTCCACCGCATCCGGCCACCATACCAGAAATCAATACAGTTGCCATCATGACTGCCCATTGTTTTTTCATGATCTTTCCTCCATTTATTTTACGTTTTGTTTATTTATAATCGAACGTTTTTATAAAACCGTTCGAAACCTTAAAAACGTGGTTAAAAAAACCGCCTTGCCAAAATCCGCTCTATTTAAAATCTCCCTTCCATAAATAGATCGGATTTTGGCACCTATCTCACACTCTATTTCCTTGCACACTCTGATGCGGTTCCACGCAGAATCTCCAGACCGTGACTCAAACTGTCCAAAATAAAATCCAGACTCTCCATTACAGCCTTGGGGCTTCCCGGCAGATTGACAATCAGTGTCTTTCCCCTAATCACAGACACCCCCCTGCTTAACATGGCCCTGCTGGTCAGTTCCATGGATCGCATCCGGATATACTCTGCGATTCCCGGCGCATTGCGGTCAGCCACTGCCATAGTAGCCTCCGGCGTCTGATCTCTCAGGGAAAATCCTGTTCCGCCGCTGGTTACCACCAGATCCACCTGCCTCCCGTCTGCAAGACGCTTTAGCTGTGTCTTAAGAGCTTCCGGCTCATCCGGAAGAATCACGGTTTCCACCACCTCATATCCGGCTTCCTCAAGCTTTTTTCCGGCTGCCGGTCCGCTTTCGTCTTTTCTCTCCCCCTTGGAACCTTTGTCGCTGAGAACAACCACAGCAGCCGTAAAAGGCCGGTTCGGATCAGGCAGGATCACGGTCAATTCATCTCCCGCAGCAATATCTCCTTCCTTCAATACCTCCGCAAACACGCCCTCATGGGGCATGATGCATTCTCCCATACGTTTATAGATGGCACAGTGGCTGTGGCACTCTTTTCCGATCTGGGTCATCCGAAGTTCTGCGGTTCCCACAAGAAACCGGCTTCCCACTGGAAGCGTCTTAAAATCTACGCCTTCCACCACCAGATTCTCCCCAAAGGCCCCGTGGCCTACATTGGCCCCCCGCTGATTGAATGCTTTCACCTTATCGTAAGACAAAAGACTGACCTGACGGTGCCAGTTCCCTCCATGGGCATCCCCGTCAATTCCGTGATTTGGACGTACATGGATTCTCTCCACCGCCTGTTTCTCCGTCCCCTTTTTCTCACTGGTACAGACCGCTTTCACTGTTCCTGTCAACATAACGATTCTTCCCTTTCCTCCCTTTCATACACCGTCGCTTCCTCATTCCTTCACCTTTGGATTTATAAACTCTCCGCTTTTCCCTCCGGTTTTTCTCTCCAGATAAACAGAACCGATTTCCATCGTTTTATCCACTGCCTTGCACATATCGTAAATGGTAAGCAATGCCACGCTGACACCAGTCAATGCCTCCATCTCCACGCCAGTCTTTCCGGTAGTCCGGGCTGTACATACTGCCTGAATCTCATGGTGTTCTTCCTTCAGTTCAAAATCCACGGTCAGCTTTGTCAGGTTCAGAACATGGCACAGCGGAATCAGCTCCCACGTTTTCTTGGCGCCCATAATTCCCGCAACTCTGGCAACTCCCAGCACGTCTCCTTTTTTCATGGTTCCCTGCCTGACCATATCAAAACACTGGGGGCTTAAAAAAATACTCCCTTTGGCCACTGCCTCCCTCTTCGTGTCTTCCTTCTCTCCCACATCCACCATCCAGGCATTTCCCTGATTGTCAAAATGCGTAAAATCCATGTTATCCTCCGATTCTCGACATATTTTCCTGCTCTGTCATCTTCTCCGGATGCTCAAAACAGTGAGCCGGCGGTTTCTCCCATATCACTCTTCTCATGGCATTGGAAAGCTGTCTCTGTTTCTCGTCTTCCGTTTTGGTTCCCCGCAGAATTTTTTTCAAATCCTCTCCGTCCTCATAACACAGGCAGCTTTTTAAATATCCCTGGGAAGTGAGACGCAATCGGTTACAGCTTTCACAAAATTTTCCATGAATAGCACTGATAAATCCCACGCTTCCTTTTAATTCCGGAATCTGATAATATACCGCAGGTCCATATCCATGGGGCCTTTCGTCCTTCCTCATCCCCGGATACCGTCTCTTTAAATCTGCCAGCAGTTCCTGATGATTCACGGACTGGTACTGTTTTCCACAGCCAATGGGCATCATCTCAATAAAACGGATATCTAAGGGGAATTCCCTAGCCAGTGTCAAAAGTTCTGTCCATCCTGGTCCGCTGTAGCTACATCCCAGTTTCTCTGCCACATCGAAAAGATCCAAAGACACTGCATTGATCTTCACTGGAATGTCTGTTCCTGTACACTTCTCTGCCGCCTGCTTTATGGCACTTAAAACCTGTTTTAACGCCCCGCCACCAGTCAGAGAACGGTATAATTCAGGGTCCAGGGTATCCAGACTGATATTGATCCCATCAATTCCTGCCTCCAGCAACGAATCCAGATAGTTTCCAAGCAGTATCCCGTTAGTCGTGATTGTAACCTTCTCAATACCAGGAACCTTTTTCAGCATCCCAATAAATTCGCAGCATCCCAGGCGCACCAGGGGCTCTCCGCCTGTAACCTTAATCTTGCTAATCCCCATGGCAGCCCCGCAAGTTACAACCTGTGCATATTCTTCCAGAGTCAGAATCTCCGGCATAGGCACACATTCTATTCCATGGGGCATGCAATAGCGGCACCGCAGATTACAGCGGTCCGTAATGGAAATGCGCATATAGTCAATATTCCGTCCCCACTGATCCTTCAAAATCACACAACCTCCAGCAATACGTCTACTACACCACCGCACACCATGCCTTCATCCTCTGCATCCTCTCCCGTCATGTCCACATGGCATAGTTTCTGTTCTTCTCCTCTGCTGCGGATCATATGCAGAGCCCGATGAGTCACTTCTGACTCCATACATCCGCCTCCGATGGTCCCGATACATTTCCCGTCAGGAAATACAAGCATTTTTGTCCCCACATCTCTTGGCGCAGAACCCTTCCTGGTAACAATAGTAATCATCACCCGGCGGCCGCCTTCCTCCTCCTGCCTGTCCGGATTCAAGATTTCCCGAAGCATATCCTTAGAATATCCGCAGGTCCTCCGTTTCCGGTTCTTCACTTCGATAATCTCCGCCATGATGGCCACACCGATCTCCTCCGGTGTCTTTGCTCCGATATCCAGACCGATGGGGCTATACAGTTCATCAAGCACCTGCCTGTCTCCTCCGCCTTCTATCACCAGTTCCTTTACCACAGACACCCGGCGGCGGCTTCCGATCATACCGATATATGCATGCTTTTTCCTGACAATCTTTTCCAGACATACCTGATCGTAGCGGTGTCCTCTGGTAACGATGACAAAATATGTATTCTCATCGCCCTCTATCCTGTCCAGTCCCTGGCTGAACGGCTCGCACAAAACCTCCCCTGCCCCTGCCCGCCTTGCATTATCTGCGAACTGAGGCCGGTCCTCTAAAACCGTCACCCTGCATCCCATCATAATCCCGATTTTAATCACCGGCATAGACACATGGCCGCCGCCGCAGATTACCAGATGCATCTCCTGGCCAAGCCAGTCACAAAACACTCTCGTTTTCTCTATCTCCACCAATCCTTTGTGACGGCTTTTCTCCTCATGAGCCGTCTTCCAGATTTGTTCTTTGTAATTTGTAAAAATTCCTCCCGGCTCCGACTCCCACTTCAGTTCTCCGTCTGTAAACAGCGCTCTCTGGCCCATAGACGGCCCGTCCAGAATCACCACAGTCATATTTTAACTTTCAGGATTGCACTCTGAAACCGCTTTATAAAAATCCAGCATCACAAAATCCTCCTACACTCCTTTTCCAAATCCACAGTTGGGAAACGTACAGACCGAACAGTTTAAGCATAAGCCGCCCTGCCCCAAAGCAGCCAGTTCCTCTTTCGATACCTCATCATCTGCCATAACCCTGGGAAGCACCAGGTCAAAAATCGTGCGCCTGGCATACATGACACACCCTGGAAGCCCCATAATGGCTGCTGTCCTCTGCCGTCCTTCCTCGTTTTCCTGATAGTAGGCCAGAAGGAACATGGCCCCCGGCAGTACCGGAGCCCCGTAGGATACGATCCTGGCTCCCGTATTCCTGATAGCAAGAGGAGTCTTATCATCCGGATCCACACTCATGCCGCCAGTACAGATCACAAGATCCGCACCTTTTTTTATCATGTCAAGGATACTGGCTGTCACCTTCTTATCATCATCATTCCAGGTTACATGGTCAATAATTTCCGTATCAAATTCCCTTAGTTTCTCCTCAATCACCGGTGTAAAAGTATCCTGGATACGGCCGTAAAACACTTCATTTCCCGTAGTCACGATTCCTACTTTTTTATGGACAAAAGGCTTCAGTTCCAGAACCGGCTTTCCGTTTGTCGCCTCCAAGGCTGCCTTTTTAGCTGCTTCCATCTTCTCCTTTTTTATCACCAGAGGAATAATTCTGGTTCCTGCCAGTTTGTCCCCCTTCTTTACCGCAAAATTGCCATGGCGGCTGGCGATCATCATCTCGCCGAATCCGTTGACTGCCTTCATCCCTTTGTTATTAACCTTTAAAAGCCCGCTGCACTCTGCAGACAGTTCGATCTTTCCTTCCTTTACCTCAGAAGGCCGCATGTGCTCTCCCTGACACAGTTCACAGAGAATCAGGGCCGCATCATTCTCGTGAAGCACGCCTTCTTCCTGCTCCCACACATAGAGCTGATCCTTTCCTACACTTAAAAGTACCGGAATATCCTCCTTGGTCACGATATGACCCTTGCAAAACACCGCGTCCTTTGTCACTCCTTTGATGATCTGAGTAATATCATGGCACAGCACTGCTCCCTGGGCATCTTCTGTTCTAATCAGCTTCATCATTTCCTCCATTTACCCTTAATCTATCTTCTATCATGGCCTCAATCTTCCTGGCATGCCTGAATCTTCTGTCATGAGCCGCCAATGCTTCCTCCCTGTCCGGCATCTGTTCACACCGCTTCCGGCTCTGGGCAAAACGCTCCTCCAGAGATACCGTTCTTTCCTGCTGCGTCCTCTTATCTGCCAGGAAAACTGTGGCTTCCTCCAGCCACTTGTCAAATTCCTGTTCTGACAATGGATATTCATCGGGACACTTAAGATCATGATGGTTCCTTACAATCTGTGCTATCCTGGGATATCCTTCCCTTATCATTATGGAAGCACCCTCCTGGGGATGATGGTCTTTTGTCCTGACTACATCATGGAGCAGCGCCCCGCTTCCAATGACCTTAAGATCCACACTGCGCCCTGCCTTTAACAAGTTTTCGCCGATCCTCTCCGCCTCCCGGCATACTGCCTCACAGTGGAGCCGGACATTGGCCGGCGTATGGTAATGGTCCCAGATAGCCTGGCATTCCTCCTTAGACGGCGCCGGCTTTGGCATAACGCCCAGTTCCTTTACCTCCATCGTCCCATGGCCGTTTACCTGAATCCGCGAAACTCCGCCGTATGGCTGGGGAAGAGCTCTGGACGTCTCCAGGGGAGTATCCGTAAGTTCAGCCAGCAGACAGCTGTTGATCCCTGCATGGGCCACACAGATCACATCGCCTCTCGTCTCCTCCAGAATGCGAAGGACTGTCCGGTGTATCCTGCAGGCTCCCCATGCTCTGCTCTCTCCTGCCTTTGGCTCTGACTCCAGAGTTTTCTTAAGCTGACTCATGGGTACATTCTCCCACTCACCCATATTCAGTTCTTTTAACCCGTCCTCCCGGCATACAGCTGTCAGCTCTCCTGCCAGAATCTGCGCTGTCTCCCATGCGCGCTTTAAAGGGCTGGCAAATACCATTGCATTGTTCTTTAAAATATCCTGAAAATAGAGATGCAGATCTTCAGCCTGCCTCCTTCCCTCCTGGCTTAAAGGAAGGTCGGTCCACCCGATACAACATCTGACTTTATCAGGAAAATCTACTTTTCCATGGCGGACCAGATACAGATTCCTCATGACTCAAATCCTTTCCCCATATATTTCTGGTAGGCCTGATCTGTAAAATCCTGCACCTCGGCCACCATCTTTTCATAGGCATCCATCAATTGTTTTCCCTTTTCTGTCAGTACGGAACCGCCGCCTCCGCTTCCGCCGGTCCACCTTTGAACCACAGGAAACCCAAGCTGCTGTTCCAACTGCTTTACCATCTTCCGCCCTTTGCTGTAAGAGATATTTACATCAAGACAGGCCTCCTGGAGGGAACCAGTCTGCCCGATCCTGCTTAACAGTTTCTGAACACCAGGCCCATAGAACGGTTCGCTGGCTGTCAGTCTTACCTGTATCTGAGGGCGGACCGGATACCCCTGGCCTCTCTGGTAATTCCAGTCCAACAGTTCCTGATACTGCTCTCTGGTATCCAAATCCCGATAGATTCCCTCATCATCCACTTCCAGGTTGGTAATGGCAATTCCTGAATTCTCGATGGCTCCCCGAAGTCCTCCGGGCCCTTCATATCCTCTCAGCCTCTCAGCCACCTGGCTCCAGAGCATAATGGGATGGCCCGGTTCTCCGTGACACATTGTGCGGATAATGGGAGCGTCGATCATCAGCTGCTGGCGTATGGTATCCGGCATAATAGCCGGAACATCGACAGGCAGAATCATCAGCCTTTCACAGTCCTCACTGACAGCCTGAATCCCCATACAGACAGAGTCAAACATCTGGGTTTCTTTGAATCGTTCATTTTTTACAAACCGTACGCCCGTAAAAAAAAGGTGCTGCTGCAACTCTTCTCCTCTGTAACCGGTCACCACCACAATCGGATCGATTCCCATATCCTTAAGCATCGTCACCATATGGATCGATATGGTAGATCTGCCGAAAGGAAGCATGGGCTTAAACGCCTCCATACGGGACGATAAACCGGCTGCCACCAGCACCGCACCTGTCTTTTTCATTCTCCTGGTTCCTCACTTTTTCTGATATCATTATAGCTTTGCCCTGTGGCTAAAACAAGTAGTGTAGAATACACCTATTTTTAATTTAGAGTGCTCGATTTACACTCCCTTCAGCAACAGCCTTCTCTGATGCCGTTTCAGCCGTTCCACGTCGCGAATACAGTAAAATCCGTTGATCTGCTCAATCAGGGACATCTCTTTTAACTCCTTTATGGCGCGCACTGCCGTAACCCGATTAATCCCCAGAAGATTGGACAGCAGCTGCTGGCTGATCTTCTCTTTAATCAGAATCTTTCCGTCGTAGGGCACGCCGTAACGGTCAGCAAAAATCAATAAAAGATCACAGATCTTCCATGACGCATTGTGAAAATTTGCATGGCGGATCTGCTCCATGGAAGACAAAAATTTCGTAGCCAAAGATTCCATAATGTCCATGGAAACCTGAGGGTCCGAATTAATCGTATCCACCAGTGTCTTCTTATCAACACAGACCAGTTCCGAAGGCAATACCGTCTTAAAACAGATAGGAGATGCATAGTCAAAAAGCAGATTCGCCTCCAAAAGGATGGAATTCTCCTCATTGAAATTATAAATTCTCTCTTCTCCGCTTAATGTATACTCATAAGCCGCTACGCGTCCGTATTTGACAATATAGCAATTCTTGACATGCTCCCCTGCCTGAACCAGGATATGGTTCTTGGGAAACTTCCTTTTCTCCCCCAGCCTCTCCAGACGGGCAATTCCTCTGGGAAGATACAGCAGACGGGAAACAAAATCCGTATGCGGTGCCGGTATTTTTTTATTCTCTGGGTACTCCATAGTTCCTCAACTTTCCTGTACATCGTTGGACAAATCAATTTTATTATACTATTGTTGTATAGTTAACTCAAGCAATTTATACTACACACGTTGCATATACTTTGGCCCCATAACTGTATTGGCTCATGACGAATCAGCGGAGTGATTCGTCATGAGTGAACAGTAACCATATATTTCTAAGGTTTTCTTATACGTTAATGCATAAATTCTGTAGCATAGGTTTCTTTCTTTTTAATAAATTCTTCAATATACTGATACCAATAAACACACAAAGGAGATTCCATGCATACAATTATCATTCTCGGTGCCGGCCAGTTCGGTCATTCCTGCATCAATCTTATCAATACTGCCTACACAAAACTGCTGGCCTTTGGCGATAACAATCCTTCCCTGCAGGGAACGTATCTGAAACAGATTCCTGTTCTGTCCGTAGAAGAGGCAGTCCGGCTGAAACCAGACTATGCTCTCATCGCCGTCACAGACCAGCCACGGACCACAAGCCTTCAGAGTCAGGCAACAGAAGCAGGATTTAAGGGGACTTTTCTCTTTCTTGGCGAACTGTATCGAAGATTTGATATCCGTTCGGCCACCCTCCACCGTATATCCGACCGTCTTATCAAACAAAATATACCTGGAGATATCGCTGAACTTGGAGTCTATAAAGGAGACTTAGCATGGCAGCTTAATGCCCTGTTCCCTGAAAGGCTCCTTCATCTCTTCGATACGTTTCAGGGCTTTGACGCCCGGGACATCCACAGGGAATCCAGCCAGAGTCTTTCCCGGGCACAGGAAGGGGACTTTTCCGATACCAGTATTTCCTATGTCCTTGAACGGCTTCCCCATCCTGAACAGGCTTTATTTCACAAAGGGTTTTTCCCTGACACTGCAGCCGGGCTGGAAGACTGCCGTTTTGCTCTGGTCAGTTTGGATGCCGACCTTTATGCTCCTATCCTGGCAGGGCTTGAGTACTTTTATTCCCGCTTAAATCCCGGCGGCATGATCCTGCTTCACGACTATAACAACCGCCGTTTCCGCGGCAGTGCCCAGGCAGTAACCGATTATGAAAGCATTCATAGTTCTCTTCCTCTCATCCCTCTGTGTGACCTTCACGGAAGTGCCGTCATTATTCATCCCTAGACTAATGGGAGCCAGGCATCTGTCCTGTCTCCCATTGATCAGGCCATTGTTCTAACTCTTTTCAGCTACTCATACACCACTTCCACAATATGTTCATTGGAGTGAGAATCCTTCCATCCGTCTTTTGATTTCATTTCCTGGATAGCGTGATCCACAAAAGATCCCTCTTTACAACGGATCTGCGGAAAAAACTGTTTGCTCTCCACCACATGGGTGAAGCCGAAGTTGCTTTCAATTTTCTTTACAAGAGCATCCTCTCCCAATGCCTCCACACTTTCCGGCACACGGATGTACTCCAGATTCTGGCAGCCATTGACCGTATAATTACCGATCTTTTTCACACCGTCCGGAAGATACAGACCAGTTAGTTTCTTATTCTGATAAAATGCCTGATTGGCGATCTCCGTAACCCCTGCCGGAACCACAATCTCTCCCTCACAGTTCTTTCCGTCCTTCACAATGCCATTCTCAACAACCAGTCCATTTTCCAATGTTCCATTTAATTCACCGCTCATCCTGTCCGCCTCCAATCACTCCGGTTATTTCCCTGCCGCCATAATACGGTTATAGATTGCATCCTTGCACATAAAAATCTTGTACTCATTTTTGCTCATGGCAAATACATGCTTCATAGCAATCTCTCCGGCCTCTGCGGCAGTCTCCGGAGTAATGGCCTTTCCGGCCAGATAATCCTCTACCTTTGGCAGTTCGTAAGGCACCGGTGCCACCCCTCCAAGTACCAGATGGCAGCTTTCGATAACACCATCTTTTACAGTAATAGAGCTGGCCAAAGAGACGATAGCAAAATCAATGGCATTGCGGACACGCCTCTTGTCATAATGGGTCTCCCCCACAGCCTTTGGCACCTGAATCTCCGTAACCAGTTCGCCTTTGTGGAGAATATTCTGCACCGTCAGTTTGGAGGTAAACAGTTCTTTAGCTGTCAGCACTCTCTCAGTGGTTACGATCCGGGCGCCCTCCATCACCAGAACCGGTGTCAGATCCGACGGATTCACCGCATAACATGCACAGTGCAGGCAGCGGCACGCTTCCCTTTTTGCCGTTTCCTGATCCAAAGAATGGCGGTCCTCACCTGTAAGGCTTCGCTGGTCTGCCGAAACCTCCTTCAGCTTATGGGATGTTGTCTCCTCCACGCCTTCCACATGGAATGTGGTAAACCGTTCTTCTGTCTCCCTCTTATCCTGCACCGCCTCACCATCACTTAAATCCCGGTTCATGGCCATGGCCGCATTCCGTCCTGCAGCGATTGCGCGGATTGCCAGATCCGGACCTGTCACCGCATCGCCCCCTGCATAATATCCTTCCGCCTTTGTCCTTCCAGACTCCCGATCCGCATCGATCAGGCCTCTGGCTGTCTTCATCTGTGCAGCCAGGGATTCCCCCAGAAAGTTTAAGTCCACCTTTTGTCCCGTAGCCAGAATAATAAAGTCAGAGGTCATTTCCATGGTATCCTCTTCCTTATAGACAGGGGCAAAGCGTCCCTTCTCATCCCGGACAGACACACAGCGTTTCGCCAGAAGTCCTTTGACCTTTCCCTGTTCCTCCAGAACCTTTCCAAGGCCCCAGCCGTTGATGATCTCCACGCCCTCTTCCAGAGCCATCCGGATCTCCTCATCGGAAGCAGGCATTTCTTCCCGCTGTTCCAGGCACACCAGTTTCACGCTCTTAGCGCCCAGGCGGCAGGCAGTCAGTGCCACATCCATAGCCACGTTTCCGCCGCCGCACACCAGCACATGCTCTCCCATGGCTTTCTCAAGATAGGTGTTGACTTCCTCCAGGAAATTCAGGCCGAACTCTGTCAAGTTCTCTCCTTCCAGTCCCAGTACCGGCTGCGACCATGCGCCGGTTCCAAAGTACACTGCATCCTGCTCTGCCTTAATCTGCTCCACAGTAATGTCTCTTCCCACCATGGTATTCATCACAAACCGGATTCCCATATTCTTTTCCAGAGCTTCGCAGAACTCATCTACAATGGCCTTCGGAAGACGGTAATGAGGGATTCCGTAGCGCAGCACGCCGCCGGCCTTCTGGTGGGAATCATAGACCGTAACCTGATGCCCTGCTTTTCTTAAATAAAACGCTGCTGTCAGACCGCCTGGGCCGGCGCCGATGACGGCACATTTTTTTCCGGTCTCCTTCTCTGGCGCCTTATAATATTCTTCTTTATGTTCTAAAATATAATCTCCCAGAGTCCGCTCCACAGCCGGAATATTGACGCTCTCGCCGTATACGCTCTGATTGCAGTGTTTCGTACAGTCATGGGGACAAACGCGGCTGGTCATCATAGGCATAGGGTTATATCTGAAAAATATCTTTGCAGCCCCCTCCCAGTCATCTTCCCGAATCTTAGCCATATATCCGGGGATGTCCGTTCCCGCCGGACAGCTGTGCTGGCAGGAAGAAGTTCCTGTACACATACCGCCGAAAATAGAGTGGTACCGGTTCTCTCCTGCAATGGCATAGCAAGTATCTCCGCCCTTTCTCTTACATTCCAGACGTCCGCCTATGGAATCCGGATAACGGTAATACCAGCAGCGCACATCCTGACAAAGGTTGCCGCCAATAGTAGCCGTATTTCGAATCAGAGGAGACGCCACGGTATAGGCCGCCTCTGCCAGCGCCTCACAGTAGTCCTTTACCAGCTGACTTTTTGCAACCTGTTTCAATGTAGTTCCGGCGCCGATAACCAGCATTCCGTCTCTTTCCTCGATATAGGAGCTGTCAGGAATTCCTTTCAGGCTCACCACTGCCTCAGGATAGACAGGAAGCAGGCGGTCTTTTAATGTGCCCAGAAGATCCGTACCTCCGGCAATAGGCTCTATGGCGCCGTTTCCTTCCTGTACGATCTTGCTGGCTTCCTCATAACTCTGAACTTTGATATGATCAAATTTTTTCATTTTGCCTTCCTCCTCCTACTATTTAATCTTTCCCATGGCACGCAGGACAACGGTGGGGGAACAAGGGTATTCTGTAATCTCATGGCCGATGGCATTGCTGACTGCCATCAGAATCGCTGCCGGCGCCGGAGACGGTGTAATCTCGCCGAATCCCAGAGCGTGGAATGCCTCAGAGTCAAACTCACTTTCCAGAAGCACCGTATCGAATGGCGGGAACTCGTTGAAGGTTCTCCACTTATAATCAATCATATTGCCGGTCATAAACCGGCCCAGCTTCTTATCCATAACCATTTCTTCAAAAAGTCCTGTATCGCCTCCTGCAGATCCGAAGGAACCCTCTGCCTGCATACGAATATTGATTGGGTCAATAATCTGCCCCACATCCGATCCTTCCAAAGCATGAATCAGTTTTGCCTCTCCAGTCATAAGATTCACTTCCACATCCGCCAGGTACAAAGCAAAATTAGGCTTATCAAAATTCTGTTTATATTTTGCAGAACCAGTGATGGTCATCTCCGGTGTCCCACACACTGCAATCCAGGGCAGCCTTACCTCCGGACGGCTCTTGGCAAACACCAGGAAATTCTCTGTATCCAGATCTTCCACATTGGCATTCAGTTTCACAGCTGCCATCTCCAATAGCTGACGACGGGCGTCATTGGCCGCGCGGACTGCCACTCCCGCAATGGAAGCCTCCGTATTAAACTTCTGAAGATGAGGCGCACCTCCGTTGTACCATACCGTAACGGCATTGGGACCAGTCCACTGTGCGATACAGCCCGGGCTTTCCGGCGGCAGGGGATGAGCCATATTTTCATATTTCATGTAGCCCTCATTGACATAGTCAGCCTCCTCAAATCCCTTTTTCGTATCCCCCACAAAAATCTGGTTGAAAGGTTCTTCGGAGAAGGGCGTCACTTTGGGAATCTCATTGCCCGGGTACTCCTCATAGAGCTGAGGCGCTCCCGGCTTTAATGCTTCCTCGCAATCCAGCACAAAAGGCAGCACCTCATATTCCACGTCAATCAATTCCAGAGCCTCGTCCGCAATGGTTTCCGTCTCCGCGGCTACCAGCGCCACACTGTCTCCTACAAAACGAACCCTTTGATCCAGTACCCGCCGGTGATTGGGCAGTCCGCATTTCCAGTCCGGCGCTTCCCTGTAAGAGGCGACTCCGATGACTCCCGGCAGTGCCTTAGCCTTCTTCAAGTCAATGGATTTGATAATCGCATTAGCATAAGGGCTTCTCAGCACACGAATCACCAGCATCCCGGGCATCACCAGGTCATCCAGGAATTTCTGACGGCCGGATACCAGATCATCCGCATCCGCACGGTTTCCATGCTTTCCAATATACCGGTACTCATGTTCACTTTCTTTTACGGTCTTCTTCATTTCCTCATACATAAACTTCAGGCCTCCTTCCTCTTCATTTCCTGAATAAATCCCATGACAGTGCGGATTACCTGATAATGGCTGATGCACCGGCAGTAATTTCCGGCCAGTGCTTCTGTCAGTTCCTCTTTTGTAGGATCCGGATTCTTGTCAAGCAGCGCCCGGGTGCTCATAATAATCCCCGATGTACAGAACCCGCACTGAAATGCGGAATTGTCTGCAAATGCCTTCTGCAGAGGGCTTAATTCTCCTGTCACAGGATCACACAGCCCCTCCAGCGTAGTCACTGATTTCCCGTCGCAATCTGCTGTCAGAATCATACAGGATGTCACCGCATCTCCATCCATAATCACCGTACAGCAGCCGCACGCCCCATGCTCGCAGCTTCGTTTCGCAGCCGTCAGCCCAAGCCGATCCCGAAGTGTATCCAGAAGCGTTTCCGACGGAGAGACACAGCCTACCCCGTCTCCGATCACAAACTTTCTGGGCACACCATTTACATTGATGCATATCTGTTCCAGATGCTCCTTCATTCCTTATACCTCCTTATCACATACATAACAAAAGCCAGGACAGACGGACTCCCTTTATTTTTGTCCGCACGTCACTGGCCGTACTACCCACCACCGGAACCTCCCGGCAGACCTTGTATTTTGTTGATATGATTTTATCAAATTTATGTTCTTAAAAAAAGTATGATACACTCCAATCGTTGTTTATACTACAACTGTTATCCAGCTTCACATGTAATGCCTGCTACTTGTAAATCTTATGCTTTTACTTCATAATCCATATAAACAATTAATGAACAGGAGGTGTACTAAACTCTATGAAAACCGTGATCATCCTGGAGACGGAACATTTAGGCATTTCAGTCTCTGACCTTTTAAATCCCAGGGAGATGAAACTGATCGGCATCGGCAATTCTTATCCAGATACCTGGAATGTCTTCGAAAATGCCGAAACCGGAGAGTTAAAAGAAGAGATAGAAGGCCTTCCAATCATGCCCATTGATTTGGCCGTATCTCTCCAGCCGGATATCATCGTCATCGCTGCCATGGATCCGGAAAAGAGCCATGCTCTCCAGTACATGGCTATCCGTGCCGGTTTTGAAAACGACATCCGTTTTATCGAAACCATGCAGTCTGAGTTCTCCGTAAAATGCTCTGTTCTCCGCCGTCTTACCAGACGCCTTCGGAATCTGGGAATTTCCGGAAATGTGGCGGAGTTGGGATGTTTTAAAGGCGACGTTTCCTGGCAGCTGAATGTATTGATGCCAGACCGGAAGCTTTATCTTTTCGATACTATGGAGGGATTTGATGCCAGGGATATTGCAAAAGAACAGCTTCTTGACTGTTCTAAAGCAGAGACAGGCCAGTTTGGGAACGTAAAAGAAGAACATCTAATGGCCCGTATGCCTCTTCCGGACCAGGTGATCCTAAAGAACGGCTGGTTTCCGGAAACCGCCTTTGATTTGGAAGACGAGAAGTTTGCGCTGGTTTACATGGATGCGTGTCTGTATCAGCCTACCTTTACAGGGCTGGAGTTCTTCTTTCCCCGTATGAGCCAGGGCGGTGTCATTCTGTTAAACGGATACGAAAACGTAACATACGGCGGTATACACAAAGCCGTGGAAGACATGGAGGCCAAATACGGTGCATTCCTGATTCTTCCTGTAGGCGATCTTTTAGGTTCTGTAATGATCGTTCACCCATAATCCAAACCCACAGGGGGTTACTATTCAGGCCGTCGGCCTGCAATCGAGAAAGGAGTTCTTATGAACTTTTACAAAAATCATTTTGGAATGGTTATTTCTTCCGTCGTTGCAATCTGTATTTCCCTAATTATGGCTACTGCCGCTATCTTTGTGGCACACCTGGAATTTTCCGTTCCGGCTCTCATCAAAAACTGGGGCACCGCGTTTCTCACCATTTCTCTCACCGGCATGCTTCTCCCCCTGACTGACTGGAGTTTTGCCCTTGGACGGAAACTGGGATTAAAGCCCGAAACCTTCCCCCATGTTCTTCTGGAAAATGCCGTGGCAACCCTGTTCTTCAACACCACCGCAACCCTTGTATTAACCGCAGTCAACGTCTTCAACAATCCGGCCATCGAAGGTGCCGTAGCTGCAGGTGCACTTCCCAGCGTCAGTGCCGTATTCTGGAGCGGCGTTGTCCATGACTGGCCTATTATGTTCGTGATCAGTTATATCTTCGCATTCTTTGTGACAAAATTAGCCATTAAGATTGCTACCGCTTCCGTAGGAAACTTAAAAACCGCTGAATCGCCGCAGAATCAGCACTAACCCCACAACCTTTCCTCCATACATACATAAAACGGTTCCCAGCGTGTCACCACTATGGAAACCGTTTTTTAGTCTAAATCATTCTCTCCCTTATTCCCAAATACATTCCCCATCCCTCTGATAAAAACAGGTACTGCAGTCTGTCACATACCCATGATATTTCTCCGAATCCACATAAGCCCCGCACATCCCCTTATGCTTTGCATAGACCTGCAGGCACATATCCGCCACAAAATTCTGGGCCGTAGCCTTCCCGTTACAATACCGGCATACGTAATCCCCACATCCCGCCTCTCTCACTTCTTTTCCGTTATCCAGGACCATCTTCTTCAGTTTCCGCCCCATATAGTTCCTCCTCTTCCAATGTTAAACATAACAGGCAGCTGTTTTCCCAAACAGCCGCCTAAATCTTTTTTATGTATCTCTCGTTTATTTACTGTTTCTGTCATCCTTCATTCCATGGAGCGCTCTCCAGATATGCTCAGGATCCAGAGGAAGCTCTGTAAAGTAAACTCCGGTAGCCATATTTACCGCATTGGCAATCGCCGGTGCAACCGGTGCGGCGGAGCCTTCTCCTGCTTCCTTTGCGCCCAAAGGTCCTTCCGCATCAGGAGTGAAATCATAGAATGTACGCATCTTCGGCATATCCAGAGCCGTAGGCAGACGGTAATCCCTGAAGTTTGGATTCAATACCTTTCCTTCTTTTGTGATGTTATGCTCATACACAGCATAGCCAAGTCCCATACCGATAGAGCCTTCCAGCTGGCCTTCTACGGCACGGCGGTTCAACGCACGTCCGCAGTCATGAGCAAATACAAACTCGTCAATCTCCAGGACGCCAGTCTCCTCATCTACAGTAAGGTGAGCAGCGCCGGTGGAGAAGCTGTATGCCGGAGCATAGTTGGTGGTGTTGACGCCGTTGTACTGGGAGTTATCGGTTCTGTGATAGTAAGAACCTACTCCAACCAGCTCATCGCCGCCTTTCACAGTCATATATTTGAACATGGCATCACCGATAGGCATCTGCAACTCTGCTTTCTCCTTGCTGATAACCTTTCCGTCCAGACACTCCAGCGTCTCCGGCATTACGCCCCAAAGCGGCCCGATAACCTCAAACAGCTGACGCTTTGCATCCACTGCGGCACGGCGGGTGGCATTGCCTGCCAGGAAGGTTACACGGCTTCCATAGGAACCGGAATCCCACGGAGTCAGGAAAGTATCGGACATGAAAGTCTTTACCATATCCATAGGCAGCCCCAGCTCTTCTGCCACAATGGCAGTCATAACCGTATCGGAACCCTGGCCGATATCATGAGAACCGATATACAGACTGGCCATTCCTCTCTTGTTCAGACGAATGGTTACACAGGCAGAACTCTGATTCGGAGCTTCCAGCACGGCAAATCCGGTTCCGGATACGAAACCTGTTCCTGCAAAACCGATGCCTTCGCCCTTCTTCATCTTGCCCTTCTTCTCATACCAGCCGATCTCCTTGGCCGCAGTATCCAGAGTCTCCTTATATGCACAGCTTGTGATAGTAAGGCCGGCCGGAGCCACATAACCAGGATCCGCCGCACTGATCTTTCTGAACTCAACCGGATCGATTCCCATCTGATCCGCCGCATACTGCATGTTCAAATCATGAGCAAAATGTACCTGGCACGCAGTGTAACCTCTCATGGCGCCTGCAGACGGGTTGTTGGTGTAAATACGCCTTGCCAGGAAATCCACGGAATTCATCTTGTACGGGAAGTTTGCCCACAAGGTTGCCTGTGCACAGGAAGCCACACCAGAACCGCCGTAAGGACCGCCGTCCAGCACATGATAACATTTCTTTGCCAGAAGTTTTCCGTCTGCGCCAAATGCTGTATCGATCTTCATATAGATAGGATGACGGTGACGGGTAGTCTGGAACACCTCTTCACGGGTCAGAATCATACGCACCGGACGTCCGGTCATCTCTGCCATCTTGGCCGCACACAGGCCGAAGGAATAGGAATCCAGCTTGCCGCCGAAACCGCCGCCTACCAAAGGCTTGATGATACGCACATGATTCTCCGGAACGCCTAAGCATCGCGCATACCAGAACTGGTCTACATACGCCATCTGGGTGGACATCCACACCGTGTAGGTGCCGTTTCGATACGTTGCTACGGCTCCGTGAGGCTCCATGGCCGCGTGTACCATACGATGAGTGCTGTACTCCCGGTGCTGGGTATAGGCCGCCTTGCCAAACTCCTCGTCTATATCCGTACCTGCTTTCATGACGGACTGCATACCGACGTTATGCAGTCCCTTGCCCTCCCAGTTTACCTCAGGAGCGCCGTCCTCCATGGCCTCAAACGGATCGAAAACTCCGGGAAGGACTTCATATTCTACCTTGATTAAATCTGCCGCAATCTGAGCAGTCTCCTCATCAATAGCCGCAACTGCCGCAACTTCGTCCCCTACCTGACGGACCATCTCGCTGCACAGCACTTCTTTGTCTGCAAATTCTGCCGCAAATTCTCCGTTGCCAACTTTTGCCGCCCATTTAAAATCCTTTGGAGTCAGAATGCATTTCACTCCCGGCACCTTCTCGGCTTCGCTGGTGTCAATAGACAGAATCCTGGCCCTGGCATAAGGGCTTCTCACCATCTTGCCGGTCAGCATATCGGGAAACATAATGTCGCCTACATACTGTCCGTGACCGGTCACCTTATCCTCAGCGTCAATACGCACATAATTGTTCTCGCCTGTCAGGCGGTAAAATTCCGGTTTCTTAAAATATGTCTTGTCACAATCTTTATGCATGACTTGCCTCCTCCCAGTTCATCTCTGCTGCGGCTGCCTGAATTGCCTCTACGATCTTGGCATATCCGGTACAACGGCACAGGTTTCCTTCAATGGCTTCTCTGATCTCCAACTCTGTTGGATGAGGATTGGTATCCAAAAGAGCCTTGGCGGACATAATCATGCCCGGGGTACAGTATCCGCACTGCATAGCCCATTTCTCAATAAACTGTTTCTGAATCGGGTGCAGCTGTCCGTCTTTTGCAATACCCTCCACGGTGATAATCTCATGGCCGTCACACTCCACTGCCAGAGTACAGCAGGAATTCACCGGCTTGCCGTCCAACAGAACCGTACAGGCGCCGCACTCCCCCTCTTCACAGCCTTTCTTTGTTCCTGTCAAAAACAGCTGATCCCGCAAAAAATCCAACAGAGTCAGATTGTCCTTCACGATAGCATCAATCTGATCGCCGTTGACTGTCAAACGGATTGTATGTTTATGTACCATTTTCTTAGCCTCCTTCATTTTATGCTAACTGCTCCATGGCCTGTTTGATGGCTCTCTTTGTGAATACCCGAACCATATCCTTCCGGTACTCTTTGGAAGCACGGATATCGGAAATAGGATTACAGGAATTCATAGCTTCCTCCGAGGCTTTGACGATCACTTCATCAGTCAGTTTCTTCCCTGTCAGGGCCTCTTCTGCTTTTGGCGCGCGGACAGGCGTTGTTGCTACTGCTCCCAGAGCAATCTTTGCGTCCGTACAGATACCATTCTCTATCTTAATCTTTACGGCCACGCCGATAATCGCCAGATCCATGGCTTTTCTCACCGCATGTTTGATGTAAGCAGCAGCCTCATTCTCTTTCAGAGGCGGAATCACGATGCCGGTTACGATCTCACCCGGCTCAAGAGAAGTCTTCTTCACCCCAAGGAAGAAATCTTCAATCTTAATGCAGCGCTCTTTGTTGGGTCCCTGTACCAGAATTTCAGCTCCCTGTGCAACCAGGTTCGGAGCACTGTCACAGGATGGGGAAGCATTGCAGATATTGCCTGCCATGGTGCCTTTCATACGAATCTGTGTGGATGCCACCACTTTTGCTGCATGAGCCACTGCCGGATTTTTCTCCTTTACAAGCGGAGAGGTCTCCAGAGTCCGAAGGGTGGTGAGCGCGCCGATCTTTAAGCCCTCCGCCTCGTCATACTTCAGGTAATCAAGGCCCGGAATCTTCTTCAAATCAATAAGATATTCCGGAACGATTGCCTTGTCTTTCATAGGCGGGATTAAATCCGTCGCTCCTGCCATAACCTTTGCGCCCGCTCCCAGTTCCAGAAGCAGATTGCAGGCTTCTCCTATGGTGGCAGGGGCCAGATACTCAAACTGAGGTAATACCATTTACATGATCCTCCTTGTCTATTATGTGGTTGTTTGATAGGGTTTAACGCCTGATTCACGCCTCCCCTCAAAAAAATGTTTGAGGGGACGGCTGAAAAAGTATAGAATAATTGTAAACAGATTATAAAAGAAATACCAGAAGTGCATATGACATGTGTGGCACGGACTACAGGAAAACCTTCATAAAGTTTTTCTTGCCCCGTTTTACGATCATCCCTTCTCCGGAGAAATCCTCCTTCGCAAAGATTTTTTTCACATCCTTTACCTGCTCCCCATTGACGGACACACCGCCCTGTTCCACATTTCTTCTGGCTTCGGCGCGGGATGGAGCCAGACCGGATTTCTGGAGAACTGCCAGAATATCAATCAATCCCTCCTCATTAAAATCTTCCGGATTCAGCTGATGGCTGGGCATATTCTCCAGGCTTCCCTGGCCTTTAAACAATGCCTTGGAGGCTTCCTTTGCTTTCTGGGCCTCTTCCTCTCCATGAATCAGCTTCGTCAGCTCATAGGCCAGAATTTCCTTGGCCTCATTTAACTGGCTGCCTTCCCATTTATCCATCTCGTCAATCTGCTCCAGCGGAAGGAATGTGAGCATGCGCAGGCATTTCAGCACATCGGCATCCGCCACATTTCTCCAGTACTGGAAGAAATCAAAGGGGGATGTCTTATTGGGATCCAGCCATACCGCGCCGGACTGGGTCTTGCCCATCTTCTTACCCTCGGAATTCAGAAGCAGGGTGATGGTCATGGCATGAGCGTCCTTCCCCAGCTTACGGCGAATCAGTTCCGTGCCGCCTAACATATTGCTCCACTGGTCATCGCCGCCAAACTGCATGTTACAGCCGTATTTCTGGAATAGTACATAGAAATCATAGCTCTGCATAATCATGTAGTTGAACTCAAGGAAGCTTAATCCCTTCTCCATACGCTGTTTATAGCATTCAGCCCGCAGCATGTTGTTGACGGAAAAGCAGCTGCCAACCTCTCTTAACAGCTCCACATAATTCAATTTCAGGAGCCACTCCGCATTGTTAACCATCAGGGCTTTTCCGTCGGAAAAATCAATGAACTTGCTCATCTGCTGTTTAAAGCACTCACAGTTATGCGCAATCGTCTCCTCTGTCATCACCTGACGCATATCCGTCCGCCCTGACGGATCGCCCACCATACCGGTGCCGCCTCCGATTAAGGCAATGGGCTTGTTGCCTGCCATCTGAAGACGCTTCATCAGACACAGAGCCATAAAATGGCCTACATGAAGGCTGTCTGCCGTAGGGTCAAAGCCAATGTAAAACGTAGCTTTCCCATTGTTTACCATCTCTCTGATCTCTTCTTCGTTGGTTACCTGGGCGATAAGGCCCCTGGCAACTAATTCGTCATAACATTGCATTGTTTCAATCTCCTTTTCTTTTTTCTTCTTTCATCTAAGAAACTTCGTCATACACAAAAAGCCCCGTCCTGCCAAAAGGACGAGGCATAAGTCTCGTGGTACCACCTGATGTTCACAAAAGGGCTTTCACCTTTTTGTCTCTTCGAGTACGCAGACATAAAATGTCCTATACTCTAGCACGATAACGTGTGCAGGAATCCGTCACAGCCTACTTGGTTCTTACCATTCCAGTCCAAAACCCCAGTCCCCGTTTGGTGTGAAGCTCAAAGAGGTATTCACAGACAGTTTTCCACGCGCCTCTCATCACCCGGCTGCTTTCTGTGTGCTGTTTCCGCCTGTTACTTGTTCTTATCATTGCTTTTCTTCATGAAATTATACATATTATATGGGGAGTTCTCCTATTTGTCAACCATTTTCAAATACTATTGGTGCAATTTTCCTATGCCTTGCCGCAGCGAGGTGTTCCATTTAAAAATGTGACATAGTCAAAATCGTCCAGATAGCGTCTCATTAAAAACTGATTCTTAAAATCAGTGGTAACTCCCCATTTCTCTTTAAATGCCTTTACATAATAAACCGATTTAAATTCCGGATACCGGACAGGACTGAAAATCACCTTATTTTTATATGGAAGTTTGTCAAACCGTTGAATCACACCGTAATCTCCATTATACGAAGTCCCTATGATAAACAGATTATCCCAGTTGATTCTCTTCTTCCTCTTTTCCCATTTTGAAACAGCCTGGTCAAAACTATCGTAATGCTTAAAATGAATTTTAATGTCATTTAAAAGCCCTGTGGGATAGTCCTCATCCCCGTACAGTTCAACAATCTGACTGTTCATATACCATTCTAAGTTTTCAACCATCTTAACAAAATCATGCTGCTCAATCAACAGGTTAATGGTTGGAGACAGGTACGGAAGACCTAAGTCAAAATACATCACCGTTCCGGTACAGCTTGATGCAATGATGGTAAAATTCCGGTTGGACAGTCTGGAGGCCTTTCTTTTCTTATATCTTTCCCACTCTTTATTGCGAATTTTGTCTATCCGGCCCAGTTTCCATAACTTCTGAATGCTTATCCTATTCATCCCAATTTCCTCCTGGAAATCTTTGAAAATAAAGACTTTTTTCCGCCTTATTCTCCAATTCCAAGGAACATACAAATCTCCCGCCACAGTCTGCCGGGACAGATGAAAATCCCCTTTAAAAGACGCCAGACAATAAGAAACGGCTTAAAAATTGTATATTTATAAAAGAATGGATAGTTTTCTTTACTCATTTCTCCCGGAAGAAAGATACGGTCCAGTACATACTGCCATTTTGCCTCCCATTTACTTTTGGCATTCTGCTGTTTTTTCCACAGGAGAAGCTCTTGCTGGCTTTCCTTATCTCTTTCTCCATAAGTCATATTATGCAAAAGAAAACATACCTTCGTTTTCTCCCTGTCGTCCATCTGCTGTTCATTTGTCAGCACTGCCTTAGAAAGCGCTCTCATTTCCTTATCAAATTCTAAAAGGTTCAGTCTCTCAAGTTCTTCTTCAATATACGGCCAATTCAAAGAGTCCTTCTTTTCCCTTAAAAACACATGTAAATCTGCTAAAAACCGAAAGCCTGAACCTCCCATTTCATAATGTTTACTGGCATGAAGCTGTAAAAAAATATATTCATCCTCTGACTTAAAGTGGAAATGATACGGGTTTTTTGGATCTCTTACCGCCCTTTTCCAGGGATTTTCATAATACGCATATTGGGGACTCCATTCTGGTAAAAGATTCCGGTGAAATTCAAAATTGTAAAACGGTTTCCTTGTAAAAACATCATGGTAATCCTCAGACAAATCCCCTGGTTCTCTCTTTATAGAATATCCTCTTTGTTCCATCAGTTCTTTTAAAAGCTTCTGGGCGCGGCGGACAGAAGCCGTCTGTTCTTCTTCTGTCTTCCCACAGATCCGGTATCCTCCCTCTTCATCCTCCTCAATAAAACCATACAGGATATCATTGTCCGCCATAGAACGCATACCTGGCATGGGATAGTATTCCGCCAGCAAAATCCCCTTGAGAGGAAGCACAGAGATACCGTGGTCTTCCAACATTTTTTCAATCTGATGACGCTCTTCCTCAAACCCTAAGTATCGGTATAGTGCTATATCATATGTCTGTTTCCATTTGTCAGATAATTCCCCAGGGGGCGGCGATAAAAGACCAGAAAGCCCTAAAAAGCATAGTCCGTCTACAGAATTATTTGCTGCCAGTGTAAATACGTCCTCCCAGGACACGCTTTCCGGCTTCTCCTTAGCTTTTTCTCCCCTCAGGGCTGCACGCATCAACGCACATAAATACAGGCTTAATTCCTGGAATTCTTTCTTTTCCCAACCTTTCTGTTTCATACCCTTACTCCCCGTATCTAAACAAATCTAAACTTTTTGAGATGGAAACTCTAAAATCCGATCACACACGCTCCATGTATCTTTTCTATGCGTCACGATCACCACTGTACGCCCTGACAATCCTCTCAGCGCCTCCATAAGCTGCCTTTCCGTCTCCCCATCCAGGGCAGAGGTCGCCTCATCCAAAAGGAGAATCGGATAACCACTGTAAACAGCTCTTGCCACTGCAAGTCTCTGCATCTGTCCTTCCGAAAGCCCGGCTCCGCGCTCACCAAGTTCCGTCTCATATTGTTCAGGCAGCTTCTCAATAAACTCCTGAGCGCAGGCTGTTTTACACGCCTGTTTCACCCGTTCCATAGAAATTTTTTCTACCGGATCAGCAAAGCCGACTACCTGCCAGATAGGGCCGCTCATCAGCAGATTCCCCTGAGGCACATAGGCAAACATTCCCTTTGGAAGGCTGGAGACGGAAATCTCCCCCTCCTCGGTACGCAGCAGAATCCGGCCTGAAGACGGCTGGTAAACAGACATCATCAGCTTCATAATCGTACTTTTTCCAATTCCGCTGTCCCCTATAATTGCCGTAAATTCACCCTTTTGAATGGAAAAACTCTCATCTGTCATCACCAGGCGCTCCTTATCATAGCCAAAAGAAACATTACGAAAACAGAGCTCTTTCATTTGGCTGTATAATGCCTCAACAGATAAGGAATTCTTTGCAGTATCCTCCTGAATGTCTTTTTCTGAAAACTTCATGAGACGCTCCGCGCTGGCTTCCGCGGAAGCAAAACGGGGAAACATTCCGCTGATATCGGTTAAGGGCCCCTGAATCTGACCCACAAGCCTCAATACTGCTGTCAGAGTGCCATAGCTCATGCTTCCTGACATAATCTGTATTCCACACCAGAAAAAGACCAGCAGATAGCTGGCTTCCATACTGAATCCCAATGCCAGAGTACAGGCATTCTGCATATAGTTTTTCTTTCTCTGCACCTGGTAATGTTTTGAAATCTGCCTGTCTGCCAGCTGTTCCATCTTTTTCTCACAGCCAAAAGTCTGTATGGTTAAAATACTTTCCAGACTCTCCTGGAGAAAGCTGTATACCCTTCCTTTCTCCTCCTGAGCCCCATGGGTCAGACGTTTTAAAACTTTCCGCGGAATCACGGAAACACTTCCCAGAACAAGGCCTCCTGCGATAAAAAAGGCCGCTAACCACGGCTCAATCATACAAAGGACAAGTGTCACACCTATAATACGCACCGCCATAAACACCAGCTTCGGCAGCTCTGAAACCAGAATATCCGCCACCGTATCTACATCCGATGTCAGATGATTCATATACTCACCACTGTGGCACATAGAGGTTTTCCCATAATCCTCCATGAGTACCACATGGAATACCTTCATTTTAAACAATTTAGACAGGGACAGATTCAATTCCTGACTAAAAAAACGATTCCCTATCCAAAATATATACCACAACAGGGTGGCTCCTGCCATGCCAAAGCACCCTTCATAAAAATCGCTCCAATTTCCTGACACTGCTCCGTCAATAATATCCTTTGTCTTTAACGCAAGACTGATATTAATTGCAGCCATACAGCCCTGTATGATTCCCAGAAGAAGAACCAGCCACCGTCTGCCTCCGATTTCATGATTGATCCATCGAAATGCTGCCATCCCTTAAACTCCCTTTTTTCTTACAGCCAGCTTAATCCGCTTTCCCAAACGGCGGATCGGATACAAAAAACACCAGACCCTGACATATATGCCATATAAAAATCCATTGATATCCGCCATTTTGTCATCCCGGTAAAAACCTGTCAAAACGCCTATGATCTGTTCATCCGTAATTCCATACTCCAATTCCATGCAGTTATCTCCGCAGATAATATAGGACTCCGGCAGCACCCGGACAATTCGATGAAGAACATAGGCATCCCCTCTTCTATACAGAGGAATATCATATTTTTTCAGCCGTCCGTCAACAGGAGAAATAATAACCGTATCCCTGCGGTTCCGAAGCATCGGATACATACTGATTCCCACTACTGTACTGGCATAAAATCCCTGTTCCTCAATAATCCGCTCAATATTTTTCATGAAAGTTATACGAAAAACCCATTCTCCTTCATTCGATTGATAAATTCTTTCGTATCAGATGCTGCTGTCTCTATATCAACGGTATATATCTGGCTTAGTTTTTTGGCAATTTCTTCCTCTGAAAGCCCCTCCGAAAGCCCTTTCCAGATTTCCTTCCCCACAGCATTTAATTTAATCATCCCGTGAAAATTCTCACTGGCCTCCCCGGTAGCAATCACCACCGTCTGGCCGCCTACTTCGCGGAGTACAAATCCCGCCTTCACTTTCACACCCTTACCCTCCAATGCAAAATTTTTCATAATCAAGCCCTGTCATAGCCTCAAAACTCAGCCTAACTGCCTCCTTTGACATATCGCATTCTAAAACCCAAAGCGGTATTCTTTTCGTAATCTCATCGGCCAGTTCCAGAGTCCGGACAGCCGCCTGCGGACTGGATGGAAGATAAAGCTGACGCATCAGCAATTCGGCACATTCCTTCGGCTCAAGACGTACCATCCGGTTTCTCTCTGCCTGTTTCAGAAAGCATCCCCCCTGAAGAGGTGCACAGCAATTGGACTGCCAGCCCTCTTTTCCGGCCCATGGTGTGCCATAAGCCAGTATCCGGGAACCATCATCAGCCAGAATCGGTTTATCCCCATTGATGATTCCCACATGTTCTCCTAAGTACTTTCTCCACAGAGCAATATGAGTCGATTTTCCGGTGCCGCTGGGAGCCGAAAAAAAATATGCTTTCCCCTGAAACTGAATCACAGCCCCATGGAATACCGCACGTCCGTAGGTTGGAAGCCTTTCAGCGATTTTCCTGTAAATGCTCAGCGTCTCCAAATAAGTATCCTCAAATCCTGGCGAAGAGGTCCATTCTTTACTAAGCTGTTCTTCTCCCACTTCAATTTCCATACACAGTTTCCCAGCGTCCTTTTCGCATAGATACTCCCGGCAAAAATTTCTGCTCTCCGGTAAGAGGCATGTAACATGAATCGTTAACCCGGCCAAACAAAGCAAAAATGATTCTGTTTTCCCCATGGAAATCCCCTTTTTATAAAGAATAGGAACAGGAAAACTCTCCCGTTCCTTATTCTCTGTTTTAGTTTTTGGCACTATCAGCGAGGCCTGCCAGGACGATATTGGTTGCCAGAATCAGTCATACACCCAGTGACCCGTAGTACCACCCTCCCAATGCTTTGTGCCATCGCCGGAAGCATCGGGAGCACCACCGGAAGCGCGAATTATATCTGCCTCCTCCAGCCTCAAAACTTCCATTACAGGTTTCTCATAAACCATATATCTTCCCCCTTCCCACAAATTTACAAAGAAAGTATATCACTCATTTTGAATTGCGTCAATTCATTATGTTTTTAATTTCCTCACTTTAAAACTTTGCACTTTATAAATGAAAGTCAGAGTTTTTGTTTAATGCTTCCTTCCAGTATTCGGCAGGAAGCAAAAAAACAAACAGGGATACCGCAAAAAGGCCATAAACTAGCAAAATCTGCTATTACTGGTTTATGGCCTGTTGCGGCATCGTTTCTGGAAATGGTGTAGTTATTATCTTCTATGAAGCGAATAGTGTCATTTGCTCATAAGGTGATTTAAATGGCGGATAAAACACACCTATTATTATAAAAGGATTCGGAGCAACATTATGAAACTTTTTGGTTGTTCCCATAAAAAAATACAAATCTCTTTTTGAAAATTCATCAAAATATTTCTCTTTCACTTTTGAAACGGCAATAGATTCGTTATGATATTTCTTTAAACAGTTAAAGTATAACATTCCGATTTCCCAATCCTCTATCATTAATGTAGATTGTTTACCAGAAGTATCTTCAAATGTGTAAGAGAACTTATAGGGAACCTTTGGAACAACTTTAAATTCTTCTTCCGTTTCTTCTGGTGTTTGAAATAAATTTAATTGCTGTGATAGAGCATTTAAATTATTTAACTTTTTTAAATCCCATTCTCGCGAAGTCGGTTCTGCTTTAAAATTAAGAATCTTTGCAGGTTTAAAAATTGCTAATGATATAGGGTTGCTTTTTGATTTTGCTTGTGCAATTAATTCATTCAAATTCGTATAAATTGTTTGATTTTTAAATATGATTTTTCTTCGCTGCTCCCCAATCAGCTTTCGGTGGGCGCGGTTCAACCACTATTTTCTCCAAATTGATTGGACGATATGTTTCTGTTCGAAAGTCTTTTGTGTTTCTTTCTACTTCAACTTGTATCCATGCGTACTTAGGATATTTGGGGTCTATTTCCAATTTTCTAAAAGGTATAGGATATAGTCTGATCCAGGATCCATTCTCTAAAACTTCTGCAGTGCAAACCAATTCTTCGTATTTGTCAGATATCGTCGGTTATGTTTTTACAACGATGTAAACTCGTTTTTTCTCAACCATTATAAATCCTGGCCCTTTACATTATAATTTAACTGGATATAGTCTTTAATTACGTGCCGATGACACATTTGCTGTTCTTTTTCATAGCACATCAAAGCTATGCGCATATTACTGGATAATAAAAAATACACATACTCCAAATCTTTCTTCCGTTGTGGCAACGAAATTCTATAATCCTGAAATAATTCCTGATAATCGGAAATACTTTCTAAATTTACCCTTTTTTGGGAATCTATCCCAAGTTCAGGTATATGGACATATCCGATTCCGATTGTGTTCAAAATATGTTGTATTTTAGTTTTTGAAAATCCAAATTTACGGCTTATAGGATTTTTCCGCACATCACAAAGCAGCCTGACATCATTTTTAATCAATTGATTAATAAAAGCCTCTACAGATTTCCCCTCATATCCTATGGTAAAAAGTACTTGTGAAGTTTGCTTTAACCCATCTTTTCCATTCTTTATTTCTTCAATCTCCGGAGAAGAAAATAAACGATCAATAATTTCACTATTGATAGCATAATAGGGATAGTCTCTATATACTTTTTTTATCAATGAATCCCCCCGTTTTATATCTATGTTGACTATATTTTCATTAATCTGAGAATCTTTTGCATAAATACGGGAATCCTTTCTAACCGAAAATCCATTTTGACGTAAAACAGCTATATCCTCTGCAAGCTGGAAAGAATATGGTCCGTATTTATAGGGTACAAAATCGTAATAAGCCGAATACCCACTTGCAGTATGTAAAAAGACAAGTTTTTGCAAATCAGTAGCTGTTGCATCAATTGATAATTGTCTTACGAAATCTAATAAAAATCTTTGACGCCTGTAAGTTGGCTGTGACTTATTAATTGTTATCGAAAATCCTCCCTAAAATAGTGATTTTCTAAAGGTCATATTATAAATATGTAAAATTCACTTTTAGATAAGTATAACACTTACCAGAAAATATTCCAACAAAAAAGAACGTATGTTCCACCTATTCTCCTTCTTCCATTGGAGTACCTGCCTCTCCTTTTTAGGGCGCTCTTCACTGTACAGTTCCCCATTGTCCCGCATCCGGTATCCGTCCAAACGCAGACATACCACGCCTTTTAAAACCTGTCAACCATTTTTTCAAATATTTCCATTGACAAATATTCCATTGTGTATTAAGATACATATCAATAAATCAAACCGTTGAAAAAGAGGAGTAAGCTTTTCTTTCCCATTTCAGAGAGTCGCTGCTGGTGTGAATGCGATATGAAGAGAATTGCCGAATGGACTTTTGAGGGCGGTCCTGAACGTATTTTCATGCCAGTAGGGACTGACGGTCTCCGCATCCGTTACCAGAGCGGCATATATGTTGGTATATGAAAAAGAGGACCTAAGGTCAATTTGAGTGGCACCGCGGATAATTTCGTCTCAAGCATACAGAATAAACTGTATACTTGAGATTTTTTTATGTTTTTATTTTATCCCTTTGCCGCAATCATTCATCCTCATTCCGCCTCTTCGCTTTCAACCGTTCTGACTTATCATAAGGATACTTACAGAGTACCTATAAAATGAATGGAGGATATCAATTATGAAAAAAACTATGAAAACTTTAATCCTTGCTGCTATGGCTGTTTCCCTTCTCACCGGCTGTTCTGGCACTTCCGGTTCCGGGCAGACAGAGGGTTCCAAAGCCCCTGAGACTGTTTCCGCCAATACCCCGGAGGCTGACGGTACATCCGCCCAGGCTGATGAATCTCAGGCCTCCTCTGACAATACGGCTGACGTTGCAGATGATAAATCCTACACCATAGGCATCGGTCAATTTGCCTCCCACGGCTCCCTGGACAACTGCCGCGAAGGATTCCTTCAGGGACTTGCAGAAGAGGGAATCGTCGAGGGACAGAATCTGACTGTTCTCTATGAGAACTCCCAGGCTGACGGCGGTATCGCCAGCCAGATTGTCACCAATTTTGCTTCTCAGAAAGTAGATTTAATCTGCGGTATCGCCACCCCTATGGCGCAGAGTGCTTATGGAATCGGCAGAAAACAGAATATTCCCGTCATCTATACCGCAGTGACAGACCCTGTAGCCGCCGAACTTGCCAATGAAGATGGCACCCCGGTGGGAGAAATCACCGGAACCAGCGATAAGCTTCCTGTTACACAGCAGCTCCAGATGATTCGTACCATGCTGCCGGATGCAAAAGTTATCGGCATCATGTTCACCACCAGCGAGGTAAACTCTCTGTCTGCCATCGAAGAATATAAGGCAGCTGCCGGAGATTATGGATTTGAGATTGTAGATATAGGTATTTCCACTACTGCCGATGTCCCCCTGGCTGCCGACTCTCTTCTGGAAAAGGTAGACTGTGTCACAAACTTAACAGACAATACCGTGGTGGCTTCTCTTCCCGTAATTCTGGATAAAGCCGCCAAGAAAAATATCCCTGTATTCGGAAGCGAAATTGAACAGGTAAAAATCGGCTGTCTGGCTGCCATGGGCCTGGATTATATCGACCTTGGAAAGCAGACCGGAAGAATGGCTGCCGCTGTTTTAAAGGGTGAAAAAAAAGCAAGCGAAATGAGCTTTGAGATAATCGAAGAGGCAGCCTTCTATGGCAATACGAAGGTGGCGGAAAATCTGGGAATTACGATTCCGGAGGATTTAACCTCCTCTGCCAAAGAATTATTTACAGAAATTTCCCAGTAAATCCCCATGCCTCCCATCAGGCACTACCATCAATGAAAGAGATGAGGAACACAATCATGACACTGATTTTAGGCATTTTAGAAGAAGGCTTCATCTATGCTGTCATGGCACTTGGAGTCTATATTACGTACAAAATCCTGGATTTTCCGGATTTGTCCGTGGACAGCACCTTTCCTCTGGGGGCGGCCTTCACCGCCTCTGCAATTCTGGCCGGGGTCCATCCGGCACTGACTTTATTTTTATCCTTTCTGGCCGGAGCCTTAGCCGGATGCGTCACAGGTTTTATTCATGTAAAATTGAAGGTTCGGGATCTTCTGTCCGGAATCATTGTCATGACCGGCCTCTACTCCTTAAATCTGCGGATTGCAGGAGGAAGGGCCAATGTGCCAATCTTCACTCAGGAGACTATTTTTGAAAACCGGTTTCTCACAGACCATATTCCTGAGACTGTATCCCCCTACACCGTTGTTATCATTCTCTTTATCATCGCCATGATATGTAAGATACTTCTGGACCTGTATCTGAATACCAGATCCGGATATCTGTTAAGAGCAGTCGGCGACAATGAGTCTCTGGTCACCTCCCTTGCCAAGGATAAAGGAATGGTAAAAATTGTAGGTCTGGCTATCGCCAACGGGTTCGCCGCACTAGCCGGCTCCATCTACTGCCAGCACAAAGGTTTTTTTGAAATTTCCGTCGGTACCGGAACCATTGTCATCGGCCTTGCCAGCGTCATCATCGGGATCCAGCTTCTGACTCCTGAAAACGGCACCTCCTTATTCAGCCGTCTCTTCAAAAAAGAGTTACGGCCTACCACTGCCGTCATCGCAGGTTCCATCATCTATAAGGCCTGTATTTCCATTGCTATTTCCATGGGTATGGAAGCCAATGATTTAAAACTGATTACCTCTATACTGTTCCTGATTATTTTGGTAGTCAGCACTGAACGGAGAAAGAAGGTAAAAGCCCATGCTTAAACTGAACAGCATCAACAAGTATTACAATACCGGCACGGTCAATGAAATGTGTCTGTTTCAGGATTTTAACCTTTCCATCCAGGAGGGCCAGTTCGTGTCCGTCGTAGGCAGCAACGGCTCCGGCAAAACCTCCATGCTCAACATCATCTGTGGAAGTATTCCTGTAGACTCCGGAACCATCTATATGGGTGACGAAAATATTACCAACATGCCGGAATTTAAACGCCTAAGACGTATCGGCCGCGTCTACCAGAACCCGGCCATGGGCACCTGCCCCCATATGACAATCCTTGAAAATATGGCCCTGGCAGATAATAAAGGAAAATCCTTCAACTTACGCCCCGGCACTAACAAAAAAAGAATTGACTTTTACCGGGAAAACCTGAAATCTTTAGGACTTGGCCTGGAAGATAAGCTTCATGTGAAAGTAGGTGTTCTCTCTGGCGGACAGCGTCAGGCCATGGCACTTCTAATGTCAACCATGACTCCAATTGAGTTTTTGATTCTTGACGAGCACACCGCCGCCCTGGACCCGAAAACTGCCGAAGTCATCATGGAACTGACAGACAAAGTGGTGAAGGAAAAAAAGCTGACTACCATCATGGTTACCCACAATCTCCGCTATGCGGTAGAATATGGCAGCCGTCTGATTATGATGCATCAGGGCCAGTCTGTAGTAGATGCAGCCGGGGATAAAAAAGCCGCCATAAAAATTGACGATCTTCTGTCCCGTTTTAACGCTATCAGCATTGAATGCGGGAATTAATTACAATATATAATTGTCGCCCCAAAGGGCATCAGTGCCAGCTTGGCAATCTTAAAACATTGCAATCCAAAGGGAATTCCGATGACGGTGCAGCACAAAATCACCCCATTTACTACGGCGCCAATTGCCAGAGGAATGCCGCTTATGACGATCCACAAAATATTGGCAAGAAACGACATAGTACCGCCACCGTATTGGATTTCCTTCCCAAAAGGAAAAAATGCAAGAGAGGCAAACTTAAAACACTGCCGCCCGATGGGAATCCCTACAATTGTGATACACCACAGGATCCCCCAGAACCCCCATGAAAGCCCCTGCCACAATCCGCAGCATAAAAACCAGATTATATTTCCCAAACAACCCATACTCTATCCTTTCTTAAACTCCCTGCTTTCGAAAATATATCCTTTTCTATTGCCTGTAAAATATATTGCGTACAAAATAACTTCTCAGGCCTCATACACCTCATACTGCCGTTTCGGCCCACCGCACACCGGACATCTCTCAGGCACAGATTCGCCCTCCATAACATACCCGCAGATCGGACACACATAGATCGTCTTTCCCCCAAATGCTTCCACATCCGAAGCCTGCTTAAGCAGTGAAGCATGAACCTTTTCCGCCGCAGCCGCACCCCCATAGGCCTGCCCTGCAAGAGGACTTTCATGATCTTTGGCATATTCCGCCATCATTTTATACAGGTATTCGTATTCAAATGTTTCCCCTGACACATATGTTCCTGCGGCCTCCGTAAAAGCCCCAGGCCGCTCAAGAACCGAATAAAAGTTTCTCGCATGGTGATACTCGGAAGACGCAAGTGCTTTAAAAAGGCTGGCAATATGATCGAATCCTCTCCGTTTTGCCCTGTCTGCAAACATCAAATATTTAAAATGAGCCATCAGCTCCCCCTGTACCGTCTCCTCAAGCTTCTGTCTCAAAACTCCGTCTTCACTTTCCCGCCTGTAGCAGTCTTCGGAAAGATTAGAGAATCTGTATTTCAGCACACCGTCTTCCTCATAAAAATGAACAACATGATGCTCCACATCACAGGCTTTAATATCCTCAGATACATCCTCAATCATGGCTCCGCCGCCTCCGGTACAGATAAGAGGAATCCCATCTATCTGATCCTCAAACCGTGAGTGCACATGGCCGCAGAGCAGATACTTTACCTTCTCCTTCCAGGAACCATACGCTTCCTTCAGACGCGAAAACTCCTCCCCTGAAACACTGTTTGGAATAAAATGATTGGGAACCGGAATATGAAACCCAATCACTACCTGCCGTACCTCATCCATAGAAAGCACCTCGGACAAAAGCCCAAGCCCTTCCTCCTCAAACCTTCGAACCGCATTATCCAATACAACCACAGCAAAATGATCCATTAACAGCGCATAATTCTTCTCTCCGAAATACTCCGTATATGCTCCTGTATCATGATTTCCCCTGAGACAGTAGACATCATTTCCCGCCAGTATCTCCGTCATATCCTGAATCACCTGATAATAATGTTCCGTTCCGATTGGCACCAGGTCTCCGGCAATCAGGGTAATATCGTCTCTGCTGCTTTCTTCCAATGCTCCGGCGTACACCTTCATATTATAAGTGCCCAATCCCTCGCATCCCGGATCTCCGATGACTCCCATAGAATGTACCCCGGGAAGACGTACAATCCGGTCCGTTACCTTTATCATTCTTTTTTTATCCATTCCTGTTTTTCCCCTATTCTCTCTGTCTGACGCAAACTTTATGAACAACGTTTTTATATCTTTTATTTCACATTACCCATCCATTTATCTCACGATTTTACGATAGTTTTCCATCTGCCACGCCGGTATTCCCAAAATGAAATCAGATAATTAGCCAGCCAGCCCACAGGCACTGCCATCCACACAAAAGAAATTCCCCATCTGGGAGCACAGGTAACTGCTATGATTACCCGAATTCCCAGGTTAACCAGATTTGCCACCGTAAACATTTTCATATCTCCGGCGCCTCTCAGCACGCCGTCTGTAATCATCTTAAGTCCAATCAGGGCAAAAAACCACCCGATAAACCGTAAGTATCCTGTTCCTGTCCGGAATGCCAGCACACTTCCTTCCTCTCCCAAAAACATCTGAATCAAAGGCCCATAAGCCAGTTCCAGCCACAGGCACAGCATCGCGGCAAAGGAAAAGACAATACAATATCCCGTGCGATACCCCTGACAGACTCTGTCGTATTTCCCGGCACCGATATTCTGTGCCGTATAAGAAGACATCACATTTCCCATAGCTGCCATAGGCACGATACAAATACTTTCCACCCGCATACCTGCCGAAAAGCCGGCCAGCATCTCTGTTCCAAAGCTGTTGACTACCGACTGAACCAGCATCATTCCTATGGATACCGTAGACTGCTGCAGGATAGAAGGAAGGGCGATTCCCGCCATATTGGAAAATTCATTCCGGTCAAAAAATGCAGGCATCCCTTCTCCCTCATACTGTTTCATCTCCCTTAAAAAAATACAGAAGGAACATGCTGCCGAAATCCCCTGGGCAATCAGGGTGGCCCAGGCCACACCAGCTACCCCCATCCCGGCATTCCGAACCAGAACCACATCCAAAATGATATTAAAGACAGACGAAAAAATCAACAAATACAGCGGAATTCTGGATTTGCCCAGAGCATTAAACATGGAGGACAAAATATTGTACATAAATAAAAAAGGAAGGCCTAAAAAGTAAATCCTCAAATATTCTGCCGCCTGGGGAAGTGCGTCTGCCGGTGTTTTCAGCCAGATCATGATCTGTCTGGAAAAGAAAAGGCCGATGCTGCCTAACACCAGGCTTAAAACCAAAAATGTTGTCAGTGCCGTACGCACCGAATTTTTCATCTTTTTGTATTCCCGGCCTCCAAAATACTGGCTGGTAATCACCGAAGCTCCCACACCGCCTCCTATGGCAATGGAAATAAACACCGTGGTAAGAGAATAGGAGGCTCCCACTGCCGCCAATGCCTGCTCTCCCACAAACCTTCCGACTACCATAGAATCCACCATAGTATAAAACTGCTGAAACAGATTGCCGATAATCATAGGCAGTGCAAATACCAACAGAGCCTTAAGCGGCTTCTCCTGAATCAAATACTCTTTTCCCACGCTGCTTCTCCTTCCCACCTTCCCATATCCTTTACAACATTCAGCAAGTGTGCAGACCTACAGCAAGGATTCGATACTTTCATAATAGAACATATACTGCTGCATCACTCCACGGAATCCCTGATAGCGCCGGTTAGGAAATCCCCGTTTATAATGCTTTTCCAAAGCCTGATGAATATGAGTATCCACCGGAAAGGCATCCAGATGATGAAGGGCAAACAGGCAGATACAATCCGCCACCTTTTCCCCCACTCCGAAAAGCTTTAAAAGTTCTTCCCTCGCCCTTTTATACGGCATCTTTTTCACCGCCTCCAAATCTATCTGCCCTGAAATGACTGCCCTGGCAGCCCGAACCACATATTTGCTGCGATAGCCCAGATTGCATGCCATCAAATCATCATCATCCAGATATGCCAAAGACTCCGGAGTCGGAAATCCGTAGTAAATCTCTCCATGAGCATCTGTTCTTTTCTCTCCGTAGGTCCTGCAAATATTCTCAATACAGCGGCGGATCCTGACAATATTATTCTGCTGGGAAATTAAAAAAGAAACAATCATTTCCCACAGATCCTGCCGCAGAATCCGGATCCCTTTTCCAAGGGCTGCCGCATTAACAAGATATGTGTCTCTGGGATTAATCTTCCCTATATATTCCTCATAATTGCATTCCAGATCAAAATATTTTTCCCATAAATCCAGAAACTCCGACTCCTCACAGAAAAAAATACACTCATTCCCCCGCTGTTCCATCTCCAGCCGCCGCTGTCCCGCAATAACATAAAAATGATTGTCATATTCCTCATACATACGGAAACACTGTCCTGATCTGCAGATATCCGAAAGCCTGAAACAGGAGACATTTTTTCTGACCATTTGCAAGTTTCCTCCTTTGCGGGGCGAAACCTTATCCTCTGTTCCTTTTGTCATTCCTGTACCAACACACCTTCTGCGGCCTCTTTTGTCTCCTCCAAAATCGCCATAAACTCTTCCCCGGTGATAGTCTCCTTCTCATACAGATGCTTCGCCAGTTTATCCAGCTTTTCCCGATTCTCCGTCAAAATCCCGACAGCCTTCTTATGCTGAGTCTTAACCAGTTCCACAACCTGTGAATCAATCTCCGCCTGGGTCTTGGGAGAGCAGGCCAGAGAAGCATCCCCGCCCAGATACTGATTACTTATGGTTTCCAGCGCTACCATGTCAAAATCCTGGCTCATACCATAGCGGGTAATCATGGCCCTTGCCAGCTTGGTCGCCTGCTCAATATCATTGGATGCTCCTGTAGAAACCGTTCCAAACACCACTTCCTCCGCAGCCCTGCCGCCGGTGTAAGTGGCGATCTTATTCTCTATCTCCTCTTTCGTCATCAGATAATGATTTCCCTCTTCCACCTGCATGGTATATCCCAAAGCGCCTGACGTACGTGGAATGATGGTAATCTTCTGCACCGGAGCCGAATGGTTCTGTTTTGCCGCCACCAGGGCATGGCCGATTTCATGGTAAGACACCGTCCATTTTTCCTTATCTGTCAGAATCGCATTCTTTTTCTGGTATCCTGCAATGACAACCTCAATACTCTCTTCCAGATCCGACTGAGTAACAAATTTCCTTTCATCCCTGACAGCCCGCAGAGCCGCCTCATTGATAATATTGGCCAGTTCCGCACCGGACGCGCCAGATGCCATCCTGGCGATCTGACCAAAGTCCACCACATCCGCTACCCGGATCTTTTTGGCATGTACCTTCAGAATCTCTTCCCTTCCCTTTAAATCTGGAAGTTCCACCGGCACGCGGCGGTCAAAACGCCCCGGCCTGGTAAGGGCCGGATCCAGAGATTCCGGACGGTTGGTGGCTGCCAGAATGATAACTCCCGTATTGCCCTCAAAACCGTCCATCTCTGTAAGCAGCTGATTCAAGGTCTGTTCCCTCTCATCATTGCCGCCCACATGGCCGCCGTCCCTCTTTTTGCCAATGGCATCAATCTCATCAATAAACACGATACAGGGTGCCTTTTCTTTCGCCTGCTTAAACAGATCCCGTACCTTAGATGCTCCCATACCTACAAACATCTCCACAAATTCCGATCCGGACATGGAAAAGAACGGCACGCTGGCCTCACCAGCCACAGCCTTTGCCAGCATGGTTTTTCCGGTTCCCGGAGGGCCTACCAGCAGGATTCCTTTCGGCATGGATGCACCGATCTCCCTGTATTTCTCCGGAGTATGGAGATAATCAACAATCTCAGCCAGGTTCTCCTTGGCCTCATCTTCACCGGCCACATCGCTGAACTTAATTCCTTCCGAAGACTTCACATAAACCTTTGCATTGGATTTCCCCATTCCAAACATCATGGAATTGGGGCCGCCCGCCTTATCCATAAATTTCTTTGTTATCAAATGCCCCAGACCTATGAAAATCAGAAGAGGAAAAATCCAGCTAAGCAGAACACTGAAAAACGGAGATGTCTGCTCCACAATCTCACTGGAAAATATGGCTCCTGAATCCTTAAGCCTGTATATTAATTCCGGATCATTCATCAGGCCGGTTTTATAAATCTGCCTGTCCTCTTTATCCGTAAAAAGAATCTGGTTGTTCTGAATCTCAACCCTGCCGATTTCCTTTTGCTCTGTCATCTCCATAAATGTGCCGTAATCCACTTCCAGAACCTGCCTTCTGGCCAGCCAGGGCATGGCTAAAAAATTGATTACCATCAAAACGCACATTACAAGGCAATAATAATACATCAATGGTTTTTTAGGCGGTTTTACTTCATTCATATGTTTTGCTCCCTTTACATCCTTATATTTAGTTACTTTCATTCTATCACATAAATCTGAAAAGCTATAATAAAACTTTTATAAAGTTAATATGTCAAACAGGGCAGTTACAAATGTGGATTTGCAACTGCCCATTGTATATCACCCTATTCTCTCTTCTTCTTTCAAATCTTTCTTTAGCACACTTAAAACCACGCATCCCGCTGCCGCTCCAATAAGCACTGCCAGAAAATATCCCAACGGATTGCCGATAGTCGGCAATACAAAGATTCCGCCGTGAGGTGCCCTTAAAGTACACCCAAAGAACATAGACAGCCCGCCTGCCACAGCCGCTCCGATAGCACAGGAAGGAATAACTCTCAGAGGATCTGACGCCGCAAAAGGAATGGCTCCTTCTGTGATAAAGGACAATCCCATAATAAAATTCACAATTCCTGACTGACATTCTTTTTCAGTAAATTTCCTTTTAAATAAAACCGTACACAGCCCGATTGCAATAGGAGGAACCATACCTCCTGCCATAACCGCGGCCATAACCTCAAAATTTCCTTCTGCCAGCTGTGCGGTTCCAAATACATAGGATGCCTTGTTAAATGGGCCTCCCATATCAATGGACATCATGCCTCCCAGAATCATGCCCAGCACAATCCGGCTTGTTCCGCCCATACTGTTTAACAGATTGGTAAGCCCGTCATTAATAAGCCCCATATAAGGATTGATAAATGTGGTGACAGCTGTTCCCAGCAGAATACCAAGGACTGGATACAAAAGCACCGGCTTGATTCCCTCTAAAGATTTGGGCAGCTTAGAAAATACTTTCTTAAGCCCCAGTACCAGATAACCGCCTGCAAAACCAGCAAACAGCGCTCCCAAAAAGCCTGCATTCACGGCTCCGCCGTCAGGATTGGCAAATGTCATACCCATCTTAGCCACAATTCCCGATACAAATCCTACCGCCAATCCGGGACGGTCCGCAATACTCATGGCAATATAACCGGAAAGCACAGGAAGCATCATCCCCAATGCCTGGTCGCCAATGGTCTTTAAGTAAGCCGCCAACGGTGTATTCTTACCAAAGTTAGACGGGTTGACGGAATAATCATCCAGCAGGAAAGCCAAAGCAATCAGGATTCCTCCGCCAATCACAAATGGCAGCATATGGGAAACACCATTCATAAGATGCTTGTATATTTTTCTTCCCGTGCTGTCTTTGCCTCCGGCTGAGGCAGAAGCCCGCTCTCCTCCGCCTGCATGGTGATACACAGGTACCTGACCGGAAACAGCCCTTTCGATCAATTCTTTCGCTTTGTGAATTCCGTCGGCCACAGGTACCTGGAGCACCGGTTTACCGTCAAATCTGGCCATCTCAATCTCTCTGTCCGCCGCTACGATAATGGCCTCTGCCTGCAAAATCTCCTCCCTGGTTAATACATTTTGAGCACCGCCGGAACCGTCTGTCTCTGCTTTCAGGGTAATCCCCATCTTCTTTGCTGTTCCCTCCAGATTCTCTGCCGCCATATAGGTGTGAGCAATTCCCGTGGGACACGCAGTCACTGCCAGAAGACGGTATCCTGACTGTCCGGAACCTGCATTCCCCTGTCCGTTCTTTTTTTCGTCTCTGCCGCTTCCGCTGTCTTTGTCCCTCTCTGAATCTGCAGGATCAGAGTCTTCTTTTTCCTCAGCCGCACCGTATTTATCAGTCTCCGCATCATCAATAATCTTCAGAAACTCATCCTTATCTGATGCATGGATAAGATTGTCTTTAAAATTCGGTGTCATTAGAAGAGTGGAAAGTCTTGCCAGAGCCTCCAGATGGACATCCGCGCCTTCCGCAGGAGCCGCAATCATAAAGATCAGATTTGCCAGAGAGCCATCAAATGCGTCATAGTCCACTCCCTCCGGCACCGTAATAGCTGCCAGTCCCGGTTCCTTTACTGCCGCTACTTTTGCATGAGGAATGGCAATCCCATCTCCCACTGCCGTACTGCCAAGAGCCTCCCTGGCAAGAATGCCTTCCTTATATCCGGCTCTGTCATAGAGCCGTCCTCCTGCTTCCATAAGACCGGTCAGTTTATTAACAGCATCATCCTTGGAAGACACCACTACTCCAAGTTCGATACTCTCTGCCTTTAATAATTCCGTGATTCTCATACGATCTCCTCCTTCTATACGATCTGCTCCCTCACTTTAACCATCTCTCAAAAGGGGTTGCATCTCCCAATTGACTGTATAATTCCATAATCTTTTCTCTCGTTCCAATCCCGTCCGAAAATGCCGTAGCTCCTCCTGCCGCAGTTCCCAGCCGCAGTGCATGGGCATAATCTCCATTTTCCAGATACCCTGCTAAAAATCCCGCCACCATGGAGTCTCCCGCTCCCACAGAATTTTTCACAACCCCTTTTGCACCCCCCATCCGGTAGGTCTTTTTGTCTTCTGTCACCAGCAGGGAACCGTCTCCTGCCATGGATACCAGCACATTCCTTGCCCCCATATCCTTAAGCCGTCTGGCATACCGCTCAACCTCTGAGTTGTCTTCCAAAACCACTCCGAAGATATCTCCCAATTCTACATTGTTGGGTTTAATCAAAAACGGGTGATATTTCAGCACATTCAGAAGAAGCTCCTTCTCCGCATCCACGATTGTAAGGACTCCCTTTCCCTCCAGCTTTGCCAGAATCATCTCATAAATCCTGCTGTCCATGACTGTGGGAATGCTTCCGGAAAGTACCAGCACATCTCCTTTTGTCAGCTTATCCAGCTTCTTAAACAATTCTTCCACATCCTCCGGCGTAATCTCCGGTCCCATTCCGTTAATCTCGCTTTCTTCATCGGATTTCAATTTCACATTGATGCGGGACATTCCTTTCTTTACCCTGATGAAATCCGATGAAAATCCCAGACTTTTCACGCCTCTCTCAATTTCATCCCCTGTAAAACCGGCTACGAATCCCAGTGCTGTACTGGCATATCCCAGATTCGCTAAAAGTACTGATACGTTGATTCCCTTGCCCCCATAAAAAATGTGCTCTTCCACCGTCCGATTTACCGCACCGGCTGTAAAATGGTTCACCCTGACCACATAGTCCAGGGCCGGATTAAATGTCACTGTGTAAACCATTTGTTTCTTCTCCTCTCGTTTATAAGAAATTTCATTTCTTGTGTTGGCATTATCATATCACGACTGCTTTATTTCGTCAATAGTTACCTTAAAGAAATTTTGTTTTTCTCAGTAAGTCTTCATTTGCCAAGCAGTAAA
Source organism: uncultured Hungatella sp. (assembly GCA_910588325.1). Lineage (GTDB taxonomy): Bacteria > Bacillota > Clostridia > Lachnospirales > Lachnospiraceae > UBA3402. Next base: position 2,054 of record CAJUPP010000009.1, on the reverse strand, counting down.
CTTTCTCTCAACAGTCAGCTTTCTCTCCCATTCTTCTCCCCATTACGTTTCCGCATTACTTCTCCAACATATCATTTGACATTATCTCCATCTTGTGCTATTCTATTTTCACGAAACAAAATTACGTATATAAGGATATTTAAGAAATGAATAATCAAACCACTTTAGGAATTATTTGCTCATCTTATGAACAATTCTTTGATGCGGAAAAAAAGATTGCTGATTTTATTATGGAAAATAAAAAATCTGTGGTAGACATGACCGTAGCCCAGCTGGCAAAAGCCAGCGGTACCAGCGACGCCACAGTTTCCCGTTTCTGCCGCCGGTGCGGCTTTAAAGGTTTCCACAGCCTGAAGATGGATCTGGCAAAAGAAGTGATGGAGGAAGAACGGGACAGCCTGCAGGTTTCCAATGAGATTGACCGCAGAAACCTTACCCAATCCCTTCAGAACATCCTGGCCAACAAAACAGCCGAGATGACCGCAACCATCGGTATGCTGGAGCCTGATAATCTGGAAACGATTCTCCGCATTCTGGAAAACGCCCGCATGATCCAGTTTGCCGCCGTAGGTAATACCATTCCCGTAGCCATGGACGGGGCATTTAAGTTTAACCAGCTGGGACTGTGCTCTGTATCCGGAACCATCTGGGAAGCCCAGATTGCATACACTTACACCCTGGGGCCTGCAGACGTGGCAATCATCATCTCCAACTCCGGCACCTCCAAAAGGCTTCTGACCCTGGCCCAGGGAGCCCATGAAAACGGAGCCCGCGTCATTGTCATAACCAACAACCAGACATCCCCCCTTGCAAAGTGCAGCGACTATCGGATTATCACTGCCACCAGGGAAAAACTGCTCACTGGTGATTTTTGGTTTTCCCGAATTCCTGCCATGCTGGTTATAGAAACTCTGTATCTGCTTTTATTCGTCAGCAGGCCAGATGCCAAAACCCATATCCGCCGCCATGAGGATTCCATCCGGCAGGATAAACTGACTTAATCATTGTTTTAAAATAAAAGATATAAAAAATCCACAAGTCCAGATACTCACAAGTGTGAAGCACCGCGTGATGCTCACTCTTGCTGGTGATGATGTGCTTTCTCTTTCCCTGATACTCCTCCGCCGTAGCCTTGACGGCCCGGTTGTCCGATTCCGTCCCGTCTGCAGTAAAACATATTTCATGATGTTGGGGTCAAAAGGTCTTTTGCCCCCTCTGATACCGGATTGCTCCGCACTTTGTGCTTCACAGAGCGTTGCGTCCACCGGCTGCTCCAGACAGGCATTTGCACCAGCATGAAAAAACGCAACTTTTTCTGACACTCCCAGCTTAGACCCGATTACTGTGAAAGTCCGCAGCCGGGCACATGAAGATTTACTATAATTGGCATAAGATGAATTTCTCGAACAAGACAAAGAAACGCGGTGCTATCGTTTATAGATAACGAAATGTATAAAATAGCCAAGCAATATTCATTTGTTAAAGATAATTTAAGGCTTCTTTTACGGACATCGCATAGCGGGCATTTAGGAAGAAACTTATCCAGTCTTTCCCCTTTCTTTTCAGCCTCTGCTATCTGCAAAGCTGTTTCTTTACTGGTCTGCCAGGTCACTGACATTCGCATCCTGCTCCATTAAAAGAAGCAGGATGCGAATACGGGCAGGGTTCCCCAGCACCTTAAAAAATTCTGTTAAAATGTACAGATCGCTTTCTTTCAACCCGACATAACATTGACTGTCCTGATATTCCGCCAAAGGAACCCCTCCTTTCTTACAGCTTTTTCACAAACAGACAACGGATTGCATTCAGCACCGCAAGAATCATAACGCCCACATCTGCGAAAATCGCCAGATACATATTTGCTATTCCCACAGCCCCTAATGCAAGGCAGGCGAATTTTACAACAAGCGCCATTGTAATATTCTGATAAACAATCCGCAGACACTTTCTTGAAATCTTGATTGCTTTTGCAATCTTAATCGGGTCATCATCCATCAATACAATATCCGCCGCTTCGATTGCCGCATCGGAACCCATTGCCCCCATAGCGATAC
>CAJUPP010000008.1:8420-77972 GCA_910588325.1 uncultured Hungatella sp. | reverse complement strand
TTTACCACCAACATTAAAGTTCTTTTTGGCAACCCACAGTTGCGAATACAGATTTTTGCCTAACCTACCGAGGAGCATTACCTTGCTCCTCGGTCTTTTCCTTTAACCGCACTTTGTTGCTGGCAGTCTATCGTTTTCTTTAGCGGATTCTTCAGTCTTTCAAGCACATTTCGCTTATCCCGCTTTTGATTATCCTCTCCGTAAGTTTTCTCCCATTCAGCCACTTGTTCCTTATACGCGATATAGGCACTGTGGGATTTATGGTAAATACGGTAAAACTCCTGCACATTCTTATAACCGTATCTTTTAACAATGCCGGATAATCCGATTTTTAAGATGTCAATTTCCTCATTTTTGCGGTCTATCCTGCTTTGCAGTTCGCCTTTCTTGGTAAATCTCGCAAGTCCTTTCGGTTCGTCACGCTCAAACTCCAAAGCATTGCGTTCCTTTTCTGCTTCAAAAATGTTCTCATTCTGTTGTTTCAGTTCCTTGTAAATCTTAAACAACTTTGGATAGGCGGCTGCCTCTGCTGACATGACAGGTTTGGGTGGTATCTTCGGCTTGGTCTGTGTTTCCTTTTCGGCTGGTTGGTGGACAGGTTCTTGTACTAGCATCTGCGGCTGTATCTGCTCTGTATCATATCGTTTTGCGGACAGTTCCCTTGCCTTTTGCAGCACCTTTGAAATCAGCATTGCCAACACCGCAACTGCACTCATGAGGATTGTTCCAAACCGTTCCGGCTGACTGCCGAATATATCAATCGATTCTTTGATACGGTCAGAGATATACTCTTTTTTTATCTGTTGTATCTCCGTTTCTGCCACACCACTGATAATTGCCCTGTCAACCTCACGATTCCAGCGCACACGGTATTCGTTATCTGTCTGTATCTGTTCCGATTTTGGGTTATTCTTCCCTATCTTTTTGGTGGCAAGGTATAGACCGTTTTCATCAAAAACGTGCAGTTTCTCTTTGTCGTCTTTTATCAGAGTGTTGATAAGCTCTGTGTAAACGTGTTTTACTTCGTCCACAAAGTTGTCCTGTTTGAACAGCTTATTCTTGACGGTAAAGAGTTTGCTCTCATATACTTCGCCTTTTTTCACAATCTTACAGCCTTTGCGGATATCCCCGTTTTCGTCAAGTATCTCTTTCTTGGTACGGACGTGTTTCCCCTGCTCGTCATAGAACATATTCCTTGTTGCAGTCTTTTCTATGGGTTCAGGCAATCTCTCCCTCTCTGAAAAAATAAGGTGGATATGGTAGTTTGTCTTTCGTTTATTATGGTGCAGAGCCGATACACACTCCACACCATACTTTTCCTTAAAGCGGTCTGTGAACAACGGTAACAGCTTGTCCGGCGCATAGAGATTTGGGAAGGATTCGGGCAGGGCAATGATAAATTCCCTCGCTTCGATACATTTCCCCTCTGTGCCGCTTTTTTGAAATTCCTGCTGGTTGCATTTTGCAAGCTCCGTCCAATAGTGGCGGTCTGTTGTTTCATAGACCGCATACAGATTCTCCTGCCTCGCATGGCTGGATATATAAGTGATCCTGCCCCTGACATCAGGCAGCTTACACATACGGATAAATGAATGTCTTTGTATTGTGCTTTGTCCTCCCTCCTGCAAATGGCAATGACCGATTTTGAAAAGAAGTGGCGCTGGTATGGCAGGCTGTGAGTGGGTAGCATAGGCGGCACGTTTACGAACATATCCGCCTGTCGGCGGTTATCACAAATGCGTCAGCATTTGTTCAATCGGGATAATCTTTGAGTTGTTACAATCCATAAAGGCGTTTTAAGGTTTCCTCATCATCCACGATATAGTTTACATTCTCGGCTTTTAAAACAGTTTCCATCCCCATTGCTTTCTCGATTGCTTTTCTCTTTGTTTCTGTATCGGCATAAGCATAGACCTTATGACAAGCTTTCCATAATAGACCAGAGTGGTCTCAAGGCTGGCATGTCCAAGCCATTGGGAGATCAATGTCAGGTCCATCCCGTGCTGGTACAGGTGCATGGCACGGGTATGCCTTCCATTATCGCCCGTTCTTGCCACTTCTTCAGTCCCAGGCGGTAGGAATGAAGAGATTTTACGGAATCCTTTTTGCTGCGGACGACGGATTCCTGCGGCAGTTCCCCTGTCAGAAAATAGTAAAGCGTTGCGCTTAGGGCATAGATATCTGTTCTGGCTCCCTGTTCCCCTTTTTCACTATATTGCTCAATGGGTGCAAAGCTGTGGTTGTAGATAACCTTCTGATCCAGGCCTTCACGGCGGCGCTGCTCCACAACAGACGCACCAAAGTCAATTATCTTTAATCCTCCGTCCTCCTCCACCATAATATTACTTGGACTGATATCCCGGTGCAGGATTCCCTGGGCATGAATGGAGGCCAGGGAATCGATAAGACCGTGGAACATGGCAAACAGTTCCCGTGGCCTGATGTGATTTTCCTGAACATAGGAGTCAATGGTCTTCCCTCTGACATATTCCATAATGATATAGGCTGTTTCATTGGCTTCAAACCAGTCAAAGACGGTCACCACATTTTTTATATTCTGAAGAGTGCTAAAGACTCTGGCCTCCCTGCTGAAACGCTGCATGCCCAATGTATAGACAGTTTTATTGTCTTCATCCGTAAAAATGTCATTGGATTCCCAGACATCTCTGTCGGCAAGCATCTGGGGAAAATATTCTTTTATGGCCACAGGCTGTTCCAGCGTAAAATCCCATGCCGCATAGGTTATTCCAAAGCCGCCGGCTCCAAGGAACCCTCCGGGGGATACACACAAAATGCCAAAAACGGGCATTTTGGCGCGTCGTACGGTCAGCGCAGCAAGTGCGCAGACCTACCGTAAGGATTCGTGACTTTCACAGAAAATACACATCTGATTTTAAGTACATTTCAGGAATGCCCTTTATACTTTAACCATGTACTCTCCCAGTCTCCATGTGCCTGCTTTTGTCAGACCTTTTCTGTCGGATATGGTGGGATTCTATGGGAAATCAGCGACAGAGGCAGGCGCAGAAGAGATTTGGAGAGTACCCAATGAAGCACTCTTAAATCCAGACACAGAAAGGAGACGGACTATCTCATGTGTTTTCGACATGAATTAAAATACCTTATGGGATATCCTCAGTACCTGGAACTGAAAAGCCGTCTGCAGGCAGTGATGGAGCCGGACGGCCATGCAGGGAAGGACGGCAGATACCTGATACGGAGCATTTATTTCGATAATTATCAGGATAAGGCTCTCCGGGAGAAGCTGAACGGAATCTCTATACGGGAAAAGTTCCGGATACGCTATTACAATGACGATTTATCCTACATCACCCTGGAAAAGAAAATGAAAGACAACAGCCTATGTAAGAAGCTGGACGCCCAAATCACGAAGGAAGAGTGCGGGCTGCTGTTAGACGGGCAGCTCTGGTGGATGCGGCACCATCTGGCCCCGCTGGTGCGGGAACTGTATGCGAAGATGCATTACCAGCTGCTGCGGCCCAGGGTGCTGGTGTCCTATGTAAGGGAGCCTTATATCTACAAGGCCGGAAATGTAAGGGTCACCTTTGACTCTCATATCCGGACCACCCTGTACCACAGAACGTTTCTTGAGGACACAGTGACGGATATCCACGCCCTGGATTTTCCACAGGACATGATACTGGAAGTGAAGTTTGATGCGTTTCTTCCGGAAGTTATTCAAAATATCATCCAGACAGACTCCTTGCGGCAGCAGGCATTTTCCAAATACCAGGCCTGTCGGAGGTTCGGATAAAGCGGCCTCCATGTTTAAACAGCGTTATTTATACAAGGCCCTGCAGGTAATACAGAGGGCTGTGCGGCAATTTATTGAAAAAGGAGAACAAAAATTATGACATTCAACGATATTTTTAAATCCAGCTTTCTGGAAAGCGTAACGGAATTTTCACCAGTTGACACCCTCATCGGCATGTTATTTGCCCTGGTTATGGGGCTGTTTATATTTATGGTTTATAAAAAGACCTTCAACGGAGTCATGTACTCCACAGGCTTTGCCATGACTCTTGTAGGCCTTTCTCTGGTAACCACCTTGGTTATCATGGCTGTAACCTCCAATGTAGTTCTTTCTCTTGGTATGGTAGGCGCCCTCTCCATTGTCCGTTTCCGGGCTGCCATCAAAGAGCCTATGGAGATTGTATATTTGTTCTGGGCCATCGCCGTCGGCATTGTCATCGGCGCAGGCATGATTCCCCTGGCTGTCATCGGCTCTGTGATCATCGGCGCCATCCTGATTCTGTTTGCCAACCGCAGGATTCACGATAACCCATACATCCTGATTCTAAACTGCAGCGACCATCAGTCAGAGGAGACGGCCCTTCATGTGACCCAAACATCTGTGGAGCGCTTCGTGGTTAAATCCAAGACTGTAACCGTTGCAGGCGTCGAACTGACAGCGGAAATCCGTATGAAAGATGCCGAGACCGACTTCGTCAACCGGCTTCATGATATTGCAGGCGTAAATGACGTCACCCTGGTAAGCTACAACGGCGAGTATATGTCATGATAAAGGGGGGCTGTCATGATTACCCACACATACATAACAAAGATCGTTACTGCCATGGCAGCGCTGGCCGTGCTGGTCTGCATACTGGCAAGGATATTTCCGGAAAAAGCCGTGGAAGTTTTCGGCGAAACCGGTGTGGCTGTCCGGTATGAATCAGAACTGTTTGATACCCGGGAAATCATTCAAATCGACATTCAGATGGAAGAATCTGAGTGGGAAGACATGCTCTCCCATGCAGCCGAAGAAACCTATTATTCCTGCGATGTGGTAATCGGTGGCCAAACCATCCGTAATGTAGGAATCCGCCCCAAAGGCAATACCAGCCTGTCAGCCATCGTCGCAGACCCGGACACGGACCGGTACAGCCTGAAGCTGGAATTTGACCACTATGTAGACGGACAGACCTGTCTGGGTCTGGATAAGCTGATTCTGAACAACAATTACGCAGATGCCACCAATATGAAAGAAGCGCTGGTGTATGATATGTATCAGTACCTGGGGGCAGATGCATCTCTGTATAATTATGCAGAAGTTTCGGTCAATGGGGAATACTGGGGAGTATATTTAGCCTTGGAGGCTGTGGAAGACAGCTTTCTTCTGAGAAATTACGGGACGGCGGATGGTGCTCTTTATAAGCCGGAAAGTATGGGGATGGGCGGGGAACGTCCTGAAAACGGAAGAGCCCCGGGAGCAGAGAACCAGAGACCAGGCGGAGAACCTGGGGCTTTTGGAGAAATGAAACCAAACGGGGAGGCTGGGGAATCTCCCGGCGAGGCCCCTATCCCGGTTCAGGGAGACAACACGAAACGTCCGGAACAGAAGAACATGTCCGGAATGCCAGGCGGCAATTCCTCCAGAGGCGGCAGCGGAGCGGATCTGAATTATACAGACGATGACCTTGACAGCTATTCTACCATATGGGAAGGTGCGGTGACAGACACAAAAAAAAGCGACCACCGAAGAGTTGTCACCGCCTTAAGGCACATCAGTGAAGGAACGGAACTTGAACGCTGTCTGGACATCGACAACCTTCTCCGATATATGGCAGTACACGTGTTTTCTGTCAATATGGACAGTCTGTCCGGCATGATGCCTCACAACTATTACCTGTATGAGCAGGGCGGACAGCTGAATATTCTTCCCTGGGATTATAACCTGTCCTTCGGCGGCATGAATATGGGGCGTTCCGGCAATGGGATGGATATGATAAATGATGCCATTGACACCCCATTTCAAATCACCCGATTCTTTGATGCCTTGCTGGAAGAAGAAACATACCGTTCCAAATATCATGAGTATCTCCAGAAACTGGTGGATGGCTATGTCTTTGGCGGTGGATTTGAGGAATTCTACAGCCGCGTCCGAGGCCAGATTGATGGGCTGGTACAGACAGACCCTACCGCATTTTATTCCTACGAGGAATATGTTGCCGGGGCTGAGATGCTTTACCAGGCTGTTCTTTTGAGGGCAGAAAGCATCAAAGGGCAGCTGGACGGCTCCATACCGTCCACGGATCAGGGACAGACGGATGACTCTCAAAACCTGGTGGACGGCTCCTCCATCGACGTTGAAGTTATGGGAGGTATGTCAGGCCACGGCAATGACCGGGGAGGAGACAGATTCCCTGGACACAGGGAAGACAACGACGAAACAGCTGACCGTGACAGACAAGAAGAACAGAACCCCCAGGAAATAACTCAGGAAGCAGCCCAGGAAGCTTTCCGGGACAATACCGCCCTGCCGGACAAGAATTCCAATCCGCCTCCGGCCATGGATGCCTCCGATTTCAGAATGCCTCCGGACAGTCAAAATCAGTCAAACTCTCAAATCTTTAACCTAACCGTCTATGGCTTCTGTCTGCTGACTTCCGTTTTGGCATTGCTTTTCGCCAGCCAGTATCAAAAAAAGCGTTACCCACATTAATGTATCTTCTCAGAAAACAGGGCTGTGACATTTTAGAATCACAGCCCTGCTCCAGCAGATTCTCCTTTCAGGCATCTGAACGATTATTCCGTTCCAGAGCCGCTTCCCAAAATATGTACATACACCTGATCCATTTTATTCACTCCTTCATCGCCCCACAACGATAATCTCCATTCTGCCGCTGTACTCCTCCTGGAGATCCAGAAAAGAGTCCGAACTGTCAGGTTCTCTCAGACAATTCGGACTCTTTTTCATCCATATACTCTGTTTTTATATGCGTTATTGGTTTTTCTCCTCACTGCCGTAAGTCCTCTTCCGATTATACAACCAGGAAGAACTTCACCAGGAACAAAACAGAGATCACATAAGTAAGAACAGACACATCCTTTGCCTTGCCGCTGAACACTTTGATGACTGTGTAGGAAATAAGTCCCAGTCCGATGGCATGTCCGATGGAGCCGGAGATAGGCATTCCCACAAGCATCAGGGCTACAGGAACCATCTGATCCATATCGTCAAAATTTACATTCTTAAGTCCCATCAGCATCAACACGCCTACATAGATCAGCGCAGAGGATGTTGCGGCTGCCGGGATAATGGCGGCCACCGGGGCGATGAAAATACATGCCAGGAACAGAACGCCTGTGGTAAGGGCGGTAAGACCGGTACGGCCGCCGGCCTCCACGCCGGAAGCAGACTCTACAAAGGTGGTGACAGTGGAGGTACCCATGCAGGCGCCTGCAATGGTACCAACTGCATCAGACAGAAGGGCTTCCTTCATATTGGGCATGTTGCCGTCCTTATCTACCATGCCAGCACGGGAAGCGGTACCTACCAGAGTGCCGATGGTATCAAACATATCGATCATGCAGAAGGTGATAATCAGTGTGATAACCGTAAACCAGCCGATATCCATAAAGCCCTGGAAATTAAACTTAAACAGGGTGGTAGAAGCCATATCAGCAAAAGGCGGTACAAAAGACGCGCTGCTTAAGGATGCAAAAGGATTGGCGCCAAGGAACAGGGCGGAACCGATCCAGTAAACCACGGATGCCACCAGCATTCCCAGCAAAACAGCTGCTTTGATGCCTTTCTTTGCCAGAATGACGATCACAAACAGTCCTACAAACATGGTGATAACCTGAAGCACCATAGTGCCATAGCCGGAACCCATGGTGGTCTTGGCTACATTGGCAGTGAGCGCTCCGAAAAAGTCTCTCATCACATAGAACGGGCCGCCGTTTTCAGAATAGACGCCTGCATTGGAGCCTAAACCGATGTTCATCAGCATGATGCCGATGGCCGGGGCGATTCCCAGACGCACGCCTAAAGGAATGGCGTCCACGATTTTCTCACGGATGTTCAAAATAGAAAGAACGATAAACACTACGCCCTCAATCAGGATGATGATCAGTGCTGCCTGGAAGCTGGCCACATAGGTCATGCCTGTAAGTCCTGCAATATTGGCCACAACTACGGCAAAGAAGCTGTTAAGCCCCATACCGGGAGCCAGTGCAAAAGGCTTGTTGGCCAAGAACGCCATACAGAACATAGCCACCGCAGAGGCGATACAGGTTGCCAGAAACACGCCGTTCCATAGAGCGGAGCCCACATCAAAATTCGTGAGCAGGTTGGGATTCAGGGCGATAATATAAGCCATCGTCATGAAGGTGGTGAGCCCGGCAAGAACCTCCGTGCGCACGGTGGTGCCGTTCTCTTTGAGTTTGAAAAATTTCTCCATAGCTACCCTCCTATTTTTCGGTATCCGCACCCATTCCCTGATACGGATTCCGCTGCCAGAGCAAGACCAGACGCAATTGCGGTCATACTCTATACATAAAGTGATAAATAACGAGAAAATATTACCACATTTTACAGGAAAAAGCTAGAGTTTTTGGACTTTTCTGTCAACAAGACAAATCAAAGCAAAAAAAAGCATGCAAAGCCCGATAAAATACGATATACTGTTCTTACTTAAGGAGGAGATATACATGGAATGGACAGACGCCGTGGAGAGCGCAATCGAATTTATGGAGCAGCATATTACCGAGGACATATCTATAGAGGATGTGGCAGACCATGTGCATATCTCGCCCTTTTATTTTCAGAAAGGCTTCCATATGCTCTGCGGCTATTCCATAGCAGAATATATCCGAAACCGCAGACTGGCGCTGGCCGGCGGGGATATTGCCGCCACCGATATGAAAATCATTGATATCGCAATGAAATACGGATATGATTCTCCCGGCAGCTTTACAAAAGCATTCACAAGATTCCATGGCATATCTCCTCTTATGGTGCGGAAGGAAGAGGTTATGATAAAGACCTTTGCGCCGTTAAAATTAGAAATCTCATTGAAAGGCGGTTATCTTATGAATTACAAGATTGTTGACAAAGAAAGCTTTACCGTGCTTGCCGTATCAAAAAATTTCAGCTATGAAACCTGCAAACAGGAAATCCCCGGGTTCTGGCAGGAGCACTACGCAAAGGGGAATGGCAGATACGTCTGCGGGATGTTCGGCATCAACATCGATCCACAAAAAGGCCATGACAGCTTTGAATATCTGATCGCAGATCTGTACGACCCTGCAAAGGAAATCCCCCAGGGCTTTGAAACCCGCGTCATCCCCGCATTTACATGGGCTGTCTTTTCCTGCGACGGCCCCCTGCCTGCAGCCCTTCAGGATGTGAACGCCAAAATTTTCTCCGAATGGCTGCCGGCATTAAAAGAGTACGAGTTTGCCGCCGGATATTGTGTGGAAATGTATGACGCGCCGGACAAATATCCCAAAGGAACCCAGGACGAGAATTACCATTCGGAGATATGGATTCCGGTGCAAAAGAGGTGAAGACAGTGTACTGACACGTTCATATTCCGCCAAATGAACGTGTCAGCAAATTAGGACTATGCCTCCAGTTCCATCGCCAGATTCCTGAGCCACTTCTTCTGCCTGTATCTCCAGAAGCCCACAGCAGCCTTATAAACCTCCTCCAGCATCACCATCCCATACACAATATGGATAGGCTGCTTTAACACCAGCCCTCCGATAAACGCCAGCGGGATGCCGATAAACCAGACACCGCTGGTATCAATGAACAGGCACATCATAGTATCTCCGCCGCTTCGCAGAACTCCTACGACATTGATATAATTAAACATTTTAGCCGGCGTAAACAGGGCAAAAACCAGAAGGCATCGGTTGACGGACATAGCCACTTCATCCGATATGCCCGGCTGGTAGAGGCCGATGATCTTCCACCGGAAAACGACGATGAGAAGTGCCGCAAAAATTGTCAGGATTAACTGCAGGATAAAGATATATCTGGCATACAACTCCGCCCGCTTTAACTTTCCGGCTCCCATCTCATTTCCTAAAATCACTGCCGTCGCTGCGCTCAATCCCTGGAATAAAACCACCGCAATATCCTGAATGGTTGTGGCAATGGTGATAGCGGCTACTGCGTCGTCCCCCATACGCCCATATGCCATAGAATAGATGGTAACTCCCAGCCCCCACACGAATTCATTGCAGATAACCGGAGCCGCCGTACGAAAAAACTGTCTCAGAAATTCTCCGGTATATCCGAACATCTCCTTGAACCGGCAGGCCAAAGGTGTCTTTCCCAGATAAACTGCCAGAATAATCAGGATTACCTCTACTACTCTGGCAATCAGTGTTGCAATGGCGGCTCCCACAACGCCTAAAGCCGGAGCGCCGAATTTTCCGTAAATCAGCGTATAGTTAAATACAATGTTCACCAGAATCGCAACACAACTGATAGCCACTGGGGCCTTCACACGGTTTACGGCCCGGAGCATAGCTACATATGTATTGGAGATCGCCGTACACGGATAGGAAAGAGCCGCCACTGCCAGATAAGCGGCTCCCATCTGGATACTGGCCTCACTGGTAGTAAAAATCCGCATCATAAGCCGGGGATTCAGCCTGGCAGGAATCAAGAATAAAAGAGCTCCTGCCATAGAAATCACCAGGCCTATTCCCACCACCTTGCGGATATTTTTCACATCCTGATTCCCCCAGTACTGAGCTGCCAGCACACCAGAACCACTGGCTACTCCAAACACCAGCAGGGTAAACACAAAAAACACCTTGTTGGCAAGCCCTACGGAAGCGATAGCCGTAGAGCCAAGGCTTCCGATCATTAAGTTGTCTACCAGGTTCACCACGGTATTTAACATTCCCTGCATGGCCACAGGGAGGGCAATGGTCATTACTTTTTTTAAGAATGGGATGTCACCAAGCATCGCCTTTGTATCTGATAAAATTCGATTCATAGCTTCCTCTGTTATCTTCCTGTTTTCTGTCTTTTATCCGCCGCAGATACTGCCAAATTCCGCTTCACTTTCTCCAAAAACCTGAATTCCGTGGTCCATAAGCAGCTTTGCCGTAACCCCGTCCCCTTCTGTAAGTGTTCCCGAAAAGGTTCCGTCATAGATCCGCCCCTTTCCGCAGGAAGGACTTCTCTCTTTTAATATTGCTGCTTTACAGCCATATAACCTGGCTGTTTTAAGCGCCTGGGCGGCGCCCTTTTTGTAATGCCTAGTCACATCCTCCCCGGCATTGTTTACCACAGCTTCCCCTCGCCTCTCCGACGGCAGCCTGGGAGTTTCCATACCCCCAAGCTGTTCCGGACAGACAGGAACCAGCTGGATGTCATCCCGCTTTAATAGCTTCAGCACCCTTTCATCCGCCTTCTCCTTCCCGTCATAACGGCAGCAAAGGCCCAGCAGACAGGCGCTGACCAGAATCTTCGTCATGGCTATTGCTCCCCCGCTTCCTGTACATCAAAAGCTTCCTGGCTCCTATCTCTTTCAGACAGAATCCCTGCATTACCGCACAAAGTGGGTCCACACACGCTCTTCCTTTTCAGGCAGCCCATAGGCCTCCCTGCCCAGGGCAATACTCTTCATTAGGAATGTCATATTTTTTGCCAGAGTCCTCATGGTCTGCAGTCCTTCCAGGTCCTGGACCGCCTGCCCGGGCTCTCTGCCGTGGACGCTGTTCCAGTACTGGCTGGAAGCCACCGGCATGCCGCTGATGGTAAAGAATTTATTTAACTCGTCAAAAGTAGACGACAGACCGCCTCTTCTGGCACACACCACGGAGGCTCCCACCTTCATGGTCTTGTCAAAATGGGTGCTGTAGAACAGCCTGGTAAGAAATGCCACCAGAGTAGCGTTGGCAGAGGCATAGTAGACCGGGCTTCCTACTACCAGGCCGTCACAGGCCTCAAACTTAGGCGCCGTCTCATTGACCAGATCGTCAAACACGCATCTGCCGTTTTTCCCACAAAAATTGCAGGCGATACAGCCTCTGATATCCTTATTTCCCACAGAAACGATCTCCGTCTCCACGCCTTCCTGATGAAAAACCTTTACCATCTCATCCAGGGCAATGGCAGTATTTCCATCTTTTCTGGGACTTCCGTTAAGCAATAATACTTTCATGTTTTCCCCTCCATCCTGTTTTTTCAACAACCGCCCCAAACAGCCGTTCAGACCATTGTATGATAATCTTCTGGTTTCGTCAACTGCTTTATGCTCCATCAAGTTTTTTCAAATATGTATTTGTAAAATCATAGATTTATGTTAAAATAAAGATGTTCCTTATACTCAGAGATGATGTATTGACCTTGTTGATTCATTTGGGTTAAATTGAAGAACTACAGCTAAATATATATCCTACAAAAGGAAGAAAGGAACTCCCTATGGAAAATGTCACAATCTTAACACACCCGTTGATCCAGCACAAAATTTCCCTGCTTCGAGACAAGAACACCGGAACCAATGAATTCCGTTCTCTCATCGGAGAAATCGCCATGCTTATGGGATTCGAAGCCTTAAGAGACCTTCCTCTGGAAGATAAAGAGGTAGAAACCCCCATCGAAACCTGCATGACCCCCATGATCACCGGGAAAAAAATGGCAATCGTTCCCATTCTCCGCGCCGGACTTGGAATGGTCAATGGAATCCTCTCCCTGGTTCCCTCCGCCAAAGTAGGCCACATCGGCCTGTATCGGGATGAGGAGACCCACGAGCCCCATGAATACTACTGCAAGCTTCCAAGTCCCATCGATCAGAGGACCATTGTGGTCACAGATCCCATGCTGGCAACCGGCGGCTCCGCAGTGTCCGCCATTGATTTTATCAAAGAGCACGGCGGAAAAACCATCAAATTCATGTGTATCATCGCCGCGCCGGAAGGCCTGGAACGTCTTCATAAGGCCCATCCTGACGTACAGATCTATGTAGGCCATCTGGACCGCTGTCTCAACGAGAACGCCTATATCTGCCCAGGTCTTGGAGATGCAGGGGACCGAATCTTCGGAACCAAGTAACCATTCAGATAGCAATGTCACTTGGTTAAGGTCCACCAAGCGAGGGACTTATGTTGTTTTCTCCCAGGCACGTTCTTCGAGTACCTTGAAGAAAACAACATAAGTCCCTCGCTTAATTGCGTTATCTCGAAAAATCCGCCCGGTTAGGGCGGATTTTGAATCCCATAAACTAAAATACTGCCATCATGAACACTGTCCCACCATGATACGTATAATCTCTTTGTCCGTTTCTCCCATGCCGTCTCTGGCCAGCTTTCCGATATTACAGATGGTATTTTCCACGCCCTTTGTCACAATACCGTCGCCGCCGTAAAACTGCTGTCCCTGAATGTACATTTTATATCCTAAAATTCCGGCGTCTACAGCCGATGCAATCTTGGCAGCGCAGGATGCCTTGGCGCCGTCACAGATAATCCCGGAGACAATGGCCAGTGCATTGACCAGAGTGTGGGTCACCGCCTCGTAATCGCCGCCATGAAGATAAGCGATTCCTGCACCGCTTCCGCATCCTGCACTGACGGCGCCGCAGTAGGCGCTGAGACGGCCGATCCCGGTTTTTAAGTGAATGGTAGACAGATTCGAGACTACCAAAGCACGGTACATCTTATCCTGACTGACCTGCAGTTCTTTTGCGTACTCGATCACCGGCACAGACGCTGTGATCCCCTGATTGCCGCTTCCTGAATTGATAATTACCGGAAGCTCGCAGCCGTTCATACGGGCGTCTGATCCTGCCGCTGCTTTGGCTTTGGCACGGGTCTTAATGTTATCTCCATAGGTATGCAGCAGCACCTTCCCGATATTGGCACCATAATCATGCCTGAGCCCCTCCTCCGCAATGGCAAGGTTAAAAGATATCTGGCGGTCCAGAACTTCCTTTATGTCCTTCAGATCCACCTCATCTGCAAACTCCAGGATTTTTTCTATACTCAGGCAGGTTCGATCCGTCAGATTTTCTTTCTTCTTACCTGTCAGAGGCTTGGAGTACAGTATCTGTCCGTTTTTCTCAATCTTTACCACATTGGTATGATGGTCTACGATCCTTACAGAAGCCGTATCCTCTCCCTCCCACACCTGAATCTCAATATCAAATACATAGGGAGTCTGCGCAAATTCCACTTCTATGGGCACTTCCTGTAAATACTGCTTTATCTCTGCAATCTGCTGATCCTGTACCTCTGAAATCACCTCCAGCTGTCTGTCTCCGTCGCCGGCTACAATACCTGCCGCTGCCGCTGCCGGAATCCCCTTCATTCCGCCGGTATGAGGCACGATAACACTTTTTACATTCTTGATAATGTTTCCGCTGACCGCTGCCCGAACCTTCCTGGGGATCTTTCCCAATGTCTCCCTGGCTTTTGCCGCCGCATACGCCACGGCAATAGGTTCCGTACACCCCATAGCGGGTATCAGTTCCTCTTTAAGAATAGCAACGTATTTTTCATAATCATCTCTTGAAATCGACATGCTGTTCTCCTTTTCACCTGTTCCTTACAGCTTCCGCGTTTCCCAGGCTTTCTCCACCTGTTTCTTTAACTGTTCCATTGTCTCGCCGGCTGCGGAACCGATAGCGGCTGCTACAGCTCCCTCCACAAGAGGACAATCCGCCATCTCTATGGATTTCCCCTGTGCTTTCAGTTCTTCCAGCACCATCTCCGCAGTCATGACCGAACTTCCCATATCCATAAGGACCAGGGCCCCGTCTTCTCCACAGACCGACTCTGCAGCCGCCTTGATCTTATCGTAGCTGGTGCCCAGACTGCCGTCCTCCAGCCCTCCCGCTGCTGCCAGAGGTACATTGGGTGCTACTGCCTGCGCCAGTTCTGCCACACCCTCCGCCAGCTTCTGGCAGTGAGATACAATCACAACTCCTGTCATACTCTATCCTCCATCCAGTTTAAAACTGCCTCCAAAAGGATGGAAAAAGAGGTTGCCCCAGGGTCCTGGCAGCCGATTCCCCGCTCTCCCACATAGCTGGCTCTTCCCTTGGTAGCAATCAGTTCCTTTGTGGCCTCCACCCCGGCCCAGGATGCCTCCACGCCTTTTTTCAGAATAATCTTTGGCGCTTCTCCCTGTTTCTCTGCCTCTTTCATGGTCTGAAGCGCTGGTATCATGGCATCCAGCATGGTCTTTTCTCCGGCATCGGATTTGCCTCTCTGTTTGACTGCAAGAACCGCCTGATCACAGGCCTCTAAAAAATCCGCCATAGAGATCTCCGTCTTGTCCCCCAGCGCCATTCCCGCCTTCATAAATGCAGAACCGTACAAAGGTCCGGCAGAACCGCCTACGGTAGATACCAGAGTCATACCAACAGTCTTTAAGACAGTACCTGCATCCTTTCCTTCCAGGCCGGGAAGCTTTTTCTCCACCTCTCCAAATCCTCTTGCCATATTGATGCCGTGGTCGCTGTCTCCGATCGGACGGTCCAGATCGGTAAGCCACTGCTTATTCTCTTCGATTCTGGCTGATATGCGTTTCAGAATTATCAATAAATCTCTGGTAGAAACCATGGTCTGTCACTCCTTCCATGCGGGCGTATCTGCCGGTGCATCCAGCATAGCCTTCATCTCATCGTCCAGCTTAAGAATGGAAATGGAAAATCCCTGCATCTCAATGGATGTCATGTAATTCCCCACATATGTACGGTACACAGAGATTCCTTTTTCCTTTAATACGTCCTGGACGTGGTTATTCACAATATAAAGTTCCATCAAAGGCGTCCCGCCGGCTCCGTTTATAAGCACGGCCACATCGTTTCCTTCCAGCTCAAACCCTGCCAGAATTTTCTCTAAAAGCTCCTCTGCAATGGCATCTGCCGGTTTTAATCCTTCTCTGTGGGTTCCCGGTTCTCCATGAATCCCGATTCCAACCTCCATCTCATCGCTTCCCAGAGAAAATCCCGGCTGTCCGGCTGCCGGAACCGTACAGGGAGCAATGGCCGCACCCATGGTCCGTACCTGGGCGGCAGTCCTTCTGGCCAGTTCACAGACCTGGCTTAAGCTGGCGCCGGTTTCCGCTTTTGCCCCGGCAATCTTATGAACAAAAACGGTGCCTGCCACACCTCTTTGCCCTACAGTATACAGACTGTCCTCCACAGCCACATCATCATTTGTCACCACAGATTCCACAGATATTCCTTCCATCTGGGCCATCTCCGCAGCCATCTCAAAATTCATCACATCGCCGGTATAATTCTTAACCACCATCAGCACGCCCATGCCTGCGTCTACGGCCTTGATTCCCTCATAGATCTGATCCGGCGTAGGGGAAGTAAATACCGGCCCTGCCACGGCTGCGTCCAGCATTCCTGTCCCCACATATCCGCCGTGAGCCGGCTCATGGCCGCTTCCTCCTCCGCTGATCAGAGCCACCTTTCCTTCCTTTTTCTTTGCGCGGATTACCACGTTGCCGCAGTTCAGCTTTTTTAGCTTATCCGGATTGGCTTTTACAAGGCCCTGAATCATCTGCTCTTCTACCAGATTGGCATCATTGATTATTTTCTTCATGATATGTTCTCTCCTTTTGCTTCCAGACTCTGTCAGCAGACAGTAGATCTGGCGTTTACCAGCTGCTAATAGTTTACTTTGCATTTCATATTAATGCATACGGCAACCTGTTCGTAGTCATTCCTTAATTTGTGAAGACGTCCCGGCATGATCCGGACCGAGTCGCCAGTTCTTAGCAGATATTCCTCCTCCTCAGAGAATACAATGACCACCTGGCCTTCCAGCACATACAGACTTTCCTCCTCCAGATGAGACATAAATCCGTCTCTTGTCTCACGATGGGGCGTCAGCGTCAGCATCTGCACATCAAGGCTGGTATGTAACGGGGAATCCACCAGAAGATTACTCATGGTTTCAACCCCTCCGTCAGCATAATAGCTGACGATTCGTTCCTCTTTCCGAAGAATCAGAGCCTCGTTTTTAATGTCCTCCCTCAATAACTCTGACAGGGTAACTCCCAGCTCGTCCGCCAAATCGCTCAGAACCTTTAAGGTCGGATTCCCCAGGCCTCTCTCCAGCTGACTGATAATCGCAGTGCTCAGGTTTGTCCTTTTTGCCAGTTCCTTAATGGTAATATGGTTTTTTCTTCTGTAATTAATTATTTTTTCACCAAAGTTTATGCTCACGAACATCTTCTCCATTAATATAAATGATACTTTCTATTTTACTTGTTCGCAGCATTTTTTTCAATCTTCATTTTATTTTTTAGCATCCAGGCGCATCGTGCCGTTGACACCTACATTCACATCATCATGAATCTTAAAGATGACTACGGTGCCCACCTTGCCTGCTCCGCCGTAAAATGTATCCACCGCAGCCTGATAAGCCTGAATCAGTCGGCGCTTCTGTTCCTGGGTCTTATTGGGAGCCGTATACACAAAAAATGTGATTCTGGGCTGCTCTAATTTTGTGGTGAAGCCTTCCGGCAGGGACTGAAGATAAATATCCTTGTACTGAGGCGCAAGATCCAGGCTGTCGGTGGTAGCCCTGCCGATCAGATCCACCAGGCGCGCCGCCTCCTCTTTTGTAAACTGCTGTGCTGTAACCGCTGTAACCGTTGCCATATTCTCTCATCCTTTCGTTTATTCTTAACTATAACCTCTGTGTTATTCCCCGCATAATTCCAGCATAGCCTGGGCAAACATTCTGGCATTTAGCAGCAGGTGTCTCAGAAGAATATATTCGTCCGCTCCATGAGTGGGGACCAGCTCCTCTCCGGGCATGAGAATGCCGAAAGCCACTCCTCCCTCCACCTCATGGACATAGGTGCCGCCTCCCATGGACACCGGCTCTGCCGAAATTCCTGTATGCTCCTTAAAAATCCGCAGCAGCGTCTTCACATACCCGCATTCGCTGTCTGTATAATGTCCTTCGCTCTTTTCTGTTTTTTCCAGACAGATACCTTCTCTCTCCAGACCTTCTTTTAACCTTCGCTCTATTTCCGCCGCTTTATACGTTACCGGAAAACGGATATCCAGCTCTCCCCGGATTCTGTCGGATTCCCGAAAAGCCATGCTGTGTACCAGCGTAATTTTCCCTGAGACTTCATCCTCACAGAATACGCCGCAGGATTCCCCATGATACTCTCCACATGGAAATGTTTTCGACAGCCTTGCCAGAATCTGCTTTTCTTCTTTCAAAGGCAGCTTTGACAATAGACTGTAAAGCCTGCACAGGGCATTTTTCCCCTGTTCCGGAGTAGCTGCATGAGCCCCCTTTCCCCATACGGTAATCTCTGTCACAGGGCCGTCTCCGCTTATCTCCTCCACCTGATACTCATACCCTGCCTGTGTGCCGCCCTCCTCTGTCTCTAAGCCGGCATACAGGGAAATTGCCTGCTGTATAACTTCCACGGTGATCCCTGAAAGCCTGGCCTTTGCCGCTGCCGGAACGATGTTCACCGCCTGAGCTCCCCTTATGGACAAAATACTGCGTCCATGTTCTTTACACGGAATGGAAAATACGCCTTTTATCCTTCCTTTTTCTACATTAATCAAGGGATACATGCCATCCGGAGTGATCACCACCGGAGGAAGCTCTTCTACCAAGCGGTAATATTTTAAATCCGAGGAACCTCTCTCCTCATTGGTTCCCGCCAGAAAACGGACTCCTTTTTTCAGACGGATTCCAGCCTGCCTGATTGCAGCCATGGCAAAGAGCACGGATATGGCTGCCCCTTTATTGTCTGTGGTTCCCCGTCCATACATTTTCCCATCCCGGATAACGCCTTCGTAAGGAGGAAGGCTCCATCCGTCTCCCGCCGGAACCACATCCAGGTGGCAGAGAAAGCCCACATAAGGTTTCTCTTCTGACAGATCCACAACTCCCATCTGACCGTCAACCTCTCTTGCCAGAAGCCCCAGAGACCGGGCAAGAGACAGACATGATTTCAAAGCCCTGTCTACTTCCTTCCCATAGGGACAGTCCTTTGTTCCTTCCGAAGCCACGCTGGGAATCCTGACCTGCTCCTTAAGAGCCTGAATCATGGATTCCTCCATGCCGTTTAATATAGAAAAGACCCGTTCCTTATCCCCCATCTTTACCGCTCCTCCCTTTCCTGCTCTCCGTACAAAAAACAGGCAACCTGATGATTCCCCTCATAAGGCTTTAGCTCAGGTTTCTCCTTTCTGCACCGTTCCATGCATTTTGAGCAGCGTCCGGCCAAAGGACATCCGGTCATCTCTCCTATGGGGCTTGGAACATCCCCGGTCAGTTCAATGGGTTTCTTTTTCTCAAAAGGACTGGACGGAGGGATGGCTGATAAAAGGGCCTGGGTATATGGATGAAGGGGATTTACATAAATATCCTGTGCATTGCACAGTTCCACCACCTGCCCCAGATACATGATGGCAATCCTGTCACTGATATATTTGATGACACTTAAGTCATGGGAAATAAATATATAGGTCAGATGGAAATCTTTCTGAATCCGGTTAAATAGATTGAGAACCTGGGCCTGGATAGACACATCCAGTGCCGATACCGGCTCATCACACACGATCACACGTGGATTCATAACCAGTGCCCGGGCAATGTTGATTCTCTGCCTCTGCCCTCCGGAGAACTCATGGGGATACCGGTATACATGCTGCTCATCCAGCCCCACTTCCTTCATCATCTTCCTGACTTCCTCCTCCCTCTGTCTGGCATCCAGAGAGAATTTGTGAATCAGCATAGGCTCCTCAATGGATTTCAGACAGGTTTTTCTGGGATTCAGCGAGGAGTAAGGATCCTGAAAAATCATCTGGATATCCCTGCGGACATCTGCAAAATGATTTTCCTTTGGGCTGCTGATGACTTTCCCATTATAGGCAATCTCTCCTTCCGTAGGTTCGTGAAGGCCTACGATACATTTTCCCAACGTAGATTTTCCACATCCGGATTCTCCGATGATCCCCAGTGTTTCCCCCTCATAGACCTTCAGAGACACATCCTGCAGCGCATGGAGAGTCTGCGTCTTCCCAAACAGTTTTTTGGATCGGATCCTGAAATTTTTACACAGATGATTCATCTCCAACAGTATGTGCTGTTCATTCTTCATATGGGTTCACCTCTCCCCGCGTAAGACGTTTTTCCTTTGTCTGGAAATGACATGACACAAAATGTCCCGGTTCTACCTCCACCTGTTCAGGCACACACTGTCTGCAGATAGGCTTTACATAGGGACAGCGGTTATAAAAGTTACAGCAGGTACCGGTCAGCCTTAGATCCGGCGGAGTTCCTTTGATTGTTTTCAGTTCCTCCTTGGAATCCAGGCTCAGAGAGGGCATGGAATCCAGAAGCCCCCATGTGTAGGGATGTAGTGGTTTTTCATACAGCCTGCCTGTGGTGGTATACTCCACATTCTTTCCTGCATACATCACCATAACCTTATCACACATCTCCCACACTACCCCCAGGTTGTGGGTAATCAAAAGAAGAGCCATATCATTCTGCTCCTGTAGCTGCTTTAAAAGCTTTAACACCTGAGCCTGGACAGTCACATCCAGCGCCGTTGTAGGTTCGTCGGCAATAATCAGCTTCGCGCCGCTGCATAAAGCCATGGCAATGATGACACGCTGGCACATCCCTCCGGAAAGCTCAAAAGCATAAGAATCGAAGCGGACCTCCGGCTGGGGAATTCCCACTGCCCTCAGTGCCTGGATACATGTCTTTTTCGCCTCCTCCCTGCTGATATCCTGGTGGGCTCTCATATTCTCTACCATCTGGTACCCGATTTTGAATACAGGATCCAGAGACGTCATAGGATCCTGGAAAATCATGCTGGCATCCCTTCCCCGATAATCCATCAGTTCCTTATTGTCCATCTTCAAAACATCTTTTCCTTCAAAAAGAATGGAGCCGTCCACAATCCTTCCCACAGCCTCCAGAAGCCGGATGATGGACTTTGCCGTAACACTTTTTCCGGATCCGGACTCTCCTACAATTCCCAGAGTTTCTCCTTTATCAAGAGTAAAGCTGACTCCGTCCACGGCTTTGGCCGTACCACTTGCAAGGAAAAAATAGGTCTTTAAATTGTCCACTTTTAATATAGGTTCACTCATCTTTTCCCGCTCCTTTACCGCTTCATTTTTGGATCCATCACATCACGGATGCCATCTCCCACCAGGTTAAAGCCTATGACTGTAATAAAGATAAACAGTCCGGAAAAGGTTGCAATCCACGGTGCCTTTAACAGACAGTTCTTTCCCGCTTTCAGAATGTTTCCCCAGGAAGCAGTGGGAATCAGAATGCCCAGTCCCAGGAAGCTTAAGCTGGCTTCGGAAATAATGGCGCTTCCGATGTTCAATGTGGCATAAATAATCACTTCTGACAGGGTGTTGGGCAGAATATGGGAAAACATCAGACGGATTTTAGAGGCACCCAAAACCTTCTCCGCATTACAGTACTCTTCATTCTTCGCAATAATAACCTGGCCCCGGACCACCCTGGCAAACCTGGGTACATTTCCGATACCGATGGCCAAAATCACGTTAAACACACCGGAACCCAGGATAGTAACCAGAAGAATACTTAACAGGATAAAGGGAAACGCAAACATACCGTCCATAATACGCATGATTATGGAATCCACAGCCCCTCCCAGATATCCGGCAAACAACCCCAAAACGATACCGATGATACCGCCTAAAAGCGTACTTCCCAAAGCTACCAGCACAGACATTCTGGCTCCATAGACAATGCGGCTGAACAGGTCTCTTCCCACATCGTCTGTTCCAAACAGATGGCCCTCTGTCATAGGCTTCAGGTAGGGATGCAGCACATCAATGGCATTGGGGTCATGGGTGGAAATCCACGGGGCAAACAATCCTAAAAACACCATAACCAGAATAATCAGAAGTCCGACCACCGCCGCTTTATTCCTGCAGAATTTATGCCATGCATTGTTAGCACGCCGCTCTTTTCGTATCATCTCCGCCTGAGCTGCCTCGGAAATGCTGTCATGATCCCTGACCATGTTTGTCTCTTTCATGTCACATGCCTCCCTTCTCTGCTCCTGCTGCAACCTTGGGATTGATGATCATATAGACAATATCCGTAACCAGATTGATCACCACAAACGCCAGGGCAATCACCAGCACCGTGGCCTGGATCAGAGAATAATCCCGGCTGTCAATGGCTGACTGGATCATGGTTCCCATCCCCGGCCAGGAAAAGATATTCTCTGTCAGAACCGCACCGGCAAAGCACCCGGCAAACTGCATCCCAATGACTGTCAGAATCGGTGGCAGCGCATTTTTCAGGGCATGCTTCCACACCACTGCTCTTTCGCTGATTCCTCTGGTGCGCAGCGCCCTGACAGAATTGCTTCCCAGGGCTTCAATCATACTCGACCGGGTGATTCTCATAAACGTGCCCATGGGAATAATGGAAAGACACAGACAAGGCAGACACAGATGACGGAGAAACTCCACCATACCATCCGCCTGAATCGAAGCCATACCATAGGTAGGCAGCCATCCCAGATTAACAGAAAACAAAAGCACCAGCATAATCGCAACCCAGAATACTGGCGCGGATATGCCGAACAAAGATAATACGGTCAACACATAGTCCCACATTGTTGATTGTCTCTGTGCTGAAATAATCCCGAAGATCATGCCTACCGCAATGGCTATTATCAGGCTCAGCACAGATAAAAGCAGAGTATTTGGCAGCCTGGATGCAATCATGGACAGAGCCGATTGATGAAAATAATAGGATTGTCCGAAATCCCCATGTAAAATTCCATTTACATAGCGTCCATACTGTACAAGCAGGCTGTCATTTAATCCCATCTGCTCTCTCAGTTCTTCCATTTTAGAAGCATCAAAGTCTTCACCCACCATGGCGGTAACCGGGTCGCCGGGAATCATTCTGGTTACCACAAATGTTATGGTTATGACAATCAATAACGTGGGAACTACCTGTAATAAACGTTTCAAAATAGTCTTTACCATCAGATAGTTCCCCCTGTTTTACAAACTCATCATATGATTACGGTTCTTTCCAGATATTGATACCGGTTTCCTCCGGTCCGCAGATCTTTAAGACCGCATTGTTCTGCTGGATATACCCGTGGACCTTACTGTTAACGCCAAAGGATAAGTTCAGGCTTGCAAAGAAAATACCTACGTTCTGCTCACATCCCCGTTCCATAATCTGGGCGTACAATTCTTTTCTGGCTTCCTGATCCGTCTCCGCCAGAGCCTGGTTAATCAACGCGTCTGTCTCCGGATCGGAGTAACCCCATGCATTGTAGTTGGTTCCCATCTTCTCCGTATTGAAGAAGTAACCGATAAAGGTTGCAGGATCTGCAGAGCCTCCCTGGGTACGGCGGAAGACCTGGAAGGTACCGTTCTGGAACTGTTCCGTAATCTCTGCAGTAGAGACTGTTTTTACGTTCAGCTTTACGCCTACCTGGGAGAAGAATGCTTCCAGAATCGTTGCGGAACGAATCTCCTCATCGGAACCGCCGGTGCTTAAATCCAGCTCCAGACCATTGGCATAGCCTGCCTCTGCAAGAAGGGCCTTCGCACCTTCCGGGTCATAGGCCGGAATCAGATCCTCCATGGATTTGTCATATCCCCAGGAAGTAATAGGAAGAGGTAACCGTCCCACAACGCCTGTACCTTCCGTGAAGGTTCCGCTTGCAAGCTGCTCATAGTCTACTGCCATTATCAAAGCTTTTCTGACTCTTTCATCCGATAATACCGGATCCTTCATATTAAAGCCGAATTCTGCAACACGGTTATAGGGCCTCTGGCACAGGGTAATACCGTCTTTTGATGCAATCTGGGAACAGCCCTCTGCAGAGAGGGACACCACTATGTCAATCTCTCCTGTCTGCAGCGCATTGACAGCCTGTGCATCATCCCGGATGTTTATGTATTCCAGATTATCAAGATAAGGCTTGGGACCCCAGTATTTTTCATTGCGGATCAGCTTGGTATGCTGTTCCGGCACATGCTCTACTACAGTAAATGGACCGGTTCCTACCACATGCATCCCATAATCCTCTCCCCAGCCTTCCACTTCTTCCTTACATACCATAATGGTTGAGGAGTGGGTCAGCTGATATAAAAAGGTGGCGTTGGGGTATTCCAGTGTACATACCACTGTCGTCTCATCCGGAGCCTGTACGTCTTTTAAGTAGGGCAGATAATTACACCAGTATCCTTTGGAACGGATCAATGAATAAGCCACATCTTCTGCTGTCATCTTCCGGCCGTCCTGATAGGTTCCCGGCTGGAAATATACATCATCCCGAATATGAAAGGTGTATTCCAGTCCGTCATCGCTGATGGACCAGTCAGTAGCAATATTGGGAACGAAGGCATCGCCTTCATCATTGTTGAGAATCAGGGTATCTCCGTAGTTCTGCACAATCTGGTCTGCCGAACCGCTGTCAATATAAAATGGATCCAGGGACTGAGCGCTGACATTGCCGTTTACCGCCACCCTTAAGGTTCCTCCATACACCGGCTCTCCCACATCCTGTGCCTGGCCTGCCGTAGTCTCCTGTGTCTCTGCCTCAGTTCCTTCACTGGCAGAGGCCGCCGTAGTCTGAGTTGTCCCGGAAGAACTGCCGCCCTGACACCCAGCCAGACTGGTTATTGCCATGGACATAACAAGCATTGCTGCAACTAATTTTTTCATGACTCTTCCTCTCCTTTTCTCTTTAAGTTATCCGGAGCATCCTTTACTTCTTTACATTAGTGTGTTAATGCATCCGAATTATAAAAAAAACAACGACCTCCTGTTCTTGTGAGCCCCGTTGCTCTTTGAAATATTATGCATTACCTTCTTCATTTTGTCAATATAATTAAGTAATTTTATTATAATTAATTTTTATTGACATTTATTGCCATATACTTTATAATTTCTGTAATTTAGAATCAATAAGTTAAATAATTTTATAATTTCTCTTATTATTCCAACTTACCTATTGTATAAATTGGTTTATAGTTTTACAAGGTAACACACCACATTCAGCTTGTCAAGCTGCATTTTGAAAAGGAGGTTTATACATGCTTGATCCCAGAATGACTGTACTTGCAAAACAGGTTATCAACTACTCTGTCCATCTTCAAAAAGGCGAGAAGGTTCTGATTGATGCGTGGGATGAATGTTATGACCTGGCAGGAGAACTGATGAAAGCCGCCTATGAAGCAGGGGCTCTTCCCTTCTTAAGCCTGAAGTCCACCCCTTTAACCAGAACCATGATCCTAGGATGTACGGAAGAAAGCATGGCTGCGTGGGCGGATTATGAAGACCATCGAATGAAAGAGATGGACGCCTATGTAGTCATACGCAAACAGCATAACAGCAAAGAGTATATTGATATTCCACGGGAGAAAATGAACATTTACAATCATTACCATGGAAAAGTCCACTATGGAACCCGCATACCCAACACCAAATGGTGTGTACTCCGCTATCCCAGCCCGTCCATGGCGCAGGCTGCCTCTATGAGCACGGAAGCATTTGAAGACTATTATTTCCGGGTATGCTGCATCGATTACAAAAAAATGAATGAGATTGTTACCCCGTTAAACGAACGCCTGAAAAAAGCAGAACAGGTACGGATCACCGGTCCTGGAACAGATATCACATTTTCCATCAAAGGCCAGGCACCGAAAGAGCCTATCTGTGGAATTTTCAATATTCCCTGTGGAGAGATCGGCTTCCCGGTTATTCCTGACTCCGCCAACGGAACCATCTCCTACAATATGCCCTCCAATTTTCAGGGCTTTGTCTTCCATGATATCTCCTTCACCTTGAAAGACGGAGTAATTGTCAAGGCTGTGTCCAACAACACCAGCCTGATGAATCAGATTCTGGATTCTGACCCTAATGCCAGACGTATCGGAGAGTTTGCCCTGGGCTTCCATCCCTTCGTGACAGAACCGATTCTGGATACTCTTTTTGATGAGAAGATGGTCATGTCCCTCCATTTTACGCCTGGAAACAGTCCCATCAACCCCTGCAGCATTCACTGGGATATCGTCACCTCCCATGCGCCGGAATTTGGAGGCGGAGAAATCTGGCTGGACGGAGAGCTGATCCGCAAGGACGGTCTTTTCCTTCCGGAAGATCTGCTGCCCATCAATCCGGAGTCTATGAAAAAAGAGATTGCTCCTCCTTTCTAAAAATTAATTATAATTAAATTTATTTATTTTATTGACTTTTTCGTAAAGAATCACTATAATGCAAACAAAACTGATGATTGAAAATCCTGTATCACTTAGGAAGAAAGGAAATCTCATGGCAACAATATTTGCGGTAACATCACTGGACTTAAACGACAGGCAGAAAAAAGAACTGAGCACTGCGCTGATTCAGGATATCGGACAGATCTTTACTCATGCTCTGGCCTTCAATCTGGCTGTCATTCCCCAGGAAGACTGCCGGGGACAGTCCATCGACCAGATTACTTTTTTCGTGTGCGTCCCACCCTATATTTCTCTGGAGAAGAAACGCCAGGTTATCCAGTGTTTCAATGACACCATGCTTCGGGTTGTAGGCTACAAGGGAGAATTAAAAGTAATTGTTCTTTTTCAGTATCATGATGACGAAGGCGTCGGAAAAGACGGAGAACTGTTTGCAGATATCAAGGCAAGACAGAACGCCTGACACACAGAAAGGATGGGAGATAATTA
This sequence comes from uncultured Hungatella sp., assembly GCA_910588325.1. Classification (GTDB taxonomy): domain Bacteria; phylum Bacillota; class Clostridia; order Lachnospirales; family Lachnospiraceae; genus UBA3402. The sequence goes on along the minus strand of CAJUPP010000008.1, from coordinate 51,498 downwards.
TGGCAACGATTTTAGCAGCGACTTCTCTGGATTTAACCAGAGCACAGAAGAAAGAATTTTTAGATGAGATCGGTAAAAGTGTAGGGGAAGTATTCCGTTTTTATTCCATTTACTATATGCCGGTAAACCCGGAGTACTGCTCTGAGTGCGCAGTAGATCAGATTACATATTTTGTCTTTGTTCCTCCTTACATGGAGCTTGACAGAAGAAGAGCCCTGATCAAAAAATTAAATGATACTACGGTCCGGGTCGTAGGCTACAAGGGAGAACTTAAGGTGATTGTTATCTTTAAATACCATGATGACGAGGCCTGCGGCGTTGACGGCGTTCTCCGTGCCGACGCAAAAGCGGCAGAACAGAATGCCAAATAATACAGAGTACTAAATACAATACAATGAGGTACAACCATGAAATATATGAAAATCGGAAAATCCGGTATCCAGGCTTCTGTTCTTTCTCTAGGAGCCTGGTCCATTGGCGGAGGCAATTGGTGGAAAAATACGGAAGATGATCTGTCCATTGAAACGGTTCACCGGGCTCTGGATATGGGCATCAATCTGATTGACACAGCCCCTATATACGGCATCGGCCATAGCGAGGAAATCATCGGCAAAGCCATAGAAGGCCGCCGTTCCCAAGTGGTTCTTTCCACCAAGGCTACATTCGACTGGGATACGGGTAAAGGCCGTTACTGCTATGACGTAGACGGTCATAAGATGTATGTGGCTCATGGATATGACGATATTATCAAGGACTGTGAGAACAGCCTGAAACGGTTAAAGACTGATTACATTGATATCTACTATACCCACAATCCGGCAAAGGACACTTCCATGTATCCTGTGGAGGAAACGGTCCGTGCTTTGATGGATTTAAAAAAATCCGGCAAAATCCGTGCCATCGGCTCCTCCAATGTACAGATCTCCCACATCGAAGAATATCTGGCCTGCGGATGCCAGATTGACATCATCCAGCGCAAATACAGCATGCTGGAGCGTAGTGTGGAGGCTGACATTCTCCCCCTGTGCCAAAAGTACGGCATGTCCTTCCATGCATATTCTCCGTTGGAGCGGGGACTTTTAACCGGCGGAATTTCGAAGGATTATGTGGTCCCTGCTGGAGATGCAAGAGACGGACAGCCCTGGTGGAAGCCTGAGAAGATGCCTTATGCCATTGATTTTGTAGAGGGGCTGAAGGATCTGTGTGAAAAATATCAATGCTCCAGACTTGCTCTGGCCATTGCATTTCTCCGCTCAACAGGCGATTATATCAATGTGATCTGCGGCGCTCATAAACCGGAACAGATTGAAGCCGACATTCCCGCCGCCGATGTGGTTTTACATTCTGAGGATGTTGAGGAACTGCGCAGACGGATTACAGCTTTAGAAAAAATATTTGACTGAGAAAGCGAGATAACCATTATGATTACAAACGAAACCCATAAGCCCGCCTCCGATCATATCGAGGCCATGAGAAACTCTTTTGAATTCCGTGCCACCTGGATGGCTCTGTTGATTGAAGCTGCTGAGAAAAAAGGGCTGGATACTTCCTTTGCCCGGGAAGCCATCACCAAATGCGGCTGTTTCCATGGTGTTAACAAATACAAGCCCGACCAGACATTGGAGCAGTTTGCGGAGACCTTTGGTCCTCAGGATATTCTGGATATTTTTGAAATGGATATTGAGACCACAGATGACTGTATGACTGCCACCTTCCATTACTGCCCGCTTGTGAAGGCATGGGAAAAATTAGGGATTTCCGAAGAGAAAATCGGGGAACTGTGCGATATTGCCATGGACGGAGACCGGGGAATTGTCAGCATGAATCCTTCTCTGAACTTCCAGTTAGGCAGTACCATCGGCAAAGGAAGCGACCATTGTATTGTAAAGGTCACCAAAGCGTAGGCAACGATTACTGCATACGCGATGTTTTCGTATGGTCAGCGTGGTGAACGCGCAGACCTATCTGAACAGTTATTTCTTTTCTTCAATTAACTTTTATAGAAAAAGCAGTGGATACCACAGTGGGTCCGCTGCTTTTTCATCCTTTATTTCTAACCGGCCGATGCCGGTGCCTGGCCTTACGGAAATTCCGGTGATTTCAGTACTTCTCTACATGCACTTGCTCCATCCGCAGCTTTTGCACACGTTGCATCCGCCTTCAAACACAAGAAACTCCCCGCATTCCGGGCACATCGGCTTGTCCTTTTTCAGGCTTTTTACACTGACCGTCTTAGGCTTCTCCATCTTTTTGGGGGACTGCTTTTTGTCACGGTTCTTTTGGAGGATCTCCGCCTGAACCTCATCATACATATCCAGCAACGCATTCCCCACCGCCATGGGACAGCAGGCGCCCTTGCTGGTGTCTCCCTTAGTGGCCTTGCGGACCGTATAGGACGGACAGGAACCTGTGGAGTTTAACTGGTCGATAATCGTATAGATATCCACTCCGCCTCTTGCGCTGATGGAAATCATACGGGAAAGTCCGATCATAAAATTGTTGCACCCCCCGGTGGAACCCTTGCTTAAATAAGTCTCAAGAAGAGCTCCTGTGTTGGGATCAAACAGCGCAATACAATGAAGGCTTCCGCATCCGGTGATCAGCTTCCGCTTCTTCCCCACCACGTCATCTGTCACCAGAATGATCTCTCCTCTTCCCAGACCGTCTCCTGCCTTGGCAGCCGGCGGAGTATCTGTGGAGAGAATGGAGGTTCTCTTACACCCGTCACGGAAGATGGTGATACCCTTAAGCCCCATCTCATAGGCATACAGATACAGATTTTCTGTCTCCTCCACCGTAAACTGCCTCGGCACATTCACCGTAGAACTGATAGACGCATCGATATGAGTCTGCCATGCCGCCTGCATATCAATCCTCTGATGGTACTCCAAAGTCATAGCCGTCACAAAATACTCCGGCAAATCCCTGTCATCCGTAATCTTGTGATCCTTCATATACTGTTCCACAATCTTGGTATACACCTTGTAATACACGTCGCTGCCATGGAGAGATTCTGTCTTTCTCTCATAGTAATTGGCATAGATCGGCTCAATCCCCCCGGAAATCCCAAGCATAGTAGACAGCGTCCCTGTAGGTGCAATGGTTAAAAGCTGCGAATTCCTCAGTCCGTATTTCCTCACCAGTTCCACTGTCTTGTCCGATGTATTGGCCTTAAAATAAGGAGTCTCCATAATGTCATCTACAGAACATTTCGGATAAGGCCCCAGTTCCTTTGCCAGCAGCGCCGAAGTCCCTATAGCCGTATCAGCCATGGCAAACCCTATCTTGTGGCACAAATCCAGTGCCTCCTCAGAACCATAGATAACCCCAAGTTTAATCATCATATCCGCCAGTCCCATGATTCCCAGGCCAATCTGGCGCCAATCCGCCACGCTGGCCTGCTGTTCCTCCAGGGGATGAAGGGCCAGCCCCTCCTCCAAAACCTCATTCAATGCCTTAACAGCTGCCTTAACACACCGCTTAAAACCTTCATAATCAAAGGATGCCTGATCCGTAAAGGGCCGCTTCACGAACTCTGCCAGATTGATGCTTCCCAAAAGACAGCTTCCCCCAGCCGGAAGCGGCTCCTCCGCACACGGATTCACCCCTGCATAGGAAAACTCCTTCGTACTGCTTAACAGGTTCCACTCCTTTACCCTGTCCCAGAATAAGGCTCCCGGCTCCGCATAATCCCAGTTCACCTCCGCAATATGATGGAAGACATCTCTGGCATTTACCTCCACACGGATTTCCTCCCCGGTGGCTCCTCTCTTAAAATGCATCTCAAAGGGCCCATTATTCTTCACAGCCTCCATAAATTCCCTGCTGATCCTCACAGAGATATTTGCTTTGGTTACCTTATTTAAGTCCGTCTTCAGGTTTACAAACTCCATCACATCCGGATGAGAGCAGTCAATGGATATCATCAATGCTCCTCTCCGTCCATTCTGCCCAATCAGTTCCGTCACCAGAGAATACAGTTCCATAAATGACACTGCCCCTGTCGTCTCCTTGGCCGCATTGTTAATCCTGGCCCCTCTGGGGCTTAACTTAGAGATATCCACGCCGCAGCCCCCGCCATAACTGTAAGTACGGGCCAGCTTCTTGGCACATTCAAAAATACTCTCTATATTATCTTCCGGCGGTTCAATCACATAGCAGTTGGACAAACTGACTTTCCTTCCATAATTCTCCAACCCCCGGTTAGACAAAATCCTTCCGCCGAACAAAAACTTCTTCTCCCGAATCAACTGGGCAATCTCCTCATTCCCATCACTGATTCTCCCCAGCCACTGCTCGAAATTCTCATTACCATCTTTATATTTCTTCGTCCAGATATCGATTCCCAGCTGATTCTCTTTACCAAGCCACTCTTCCAGTTCCATCTTTTTTCTCTCCTTTTGTTCCATATATTCCCAGATTTCCCTGCACGGAATTTACAGATTTCTCCAAGAATAAAATTCAAGATATTGTATGCCTTTAGTATCCTATCACAATATGTATGATACTTCAAGGACTTTTTAAGTTTTTATATTGAAGGAGCATTTTTCTCTTATACAAAATTGCAGACCATTACGGCCTGCAATTTTCTTCTACATCTTTTCTTTTCACCTTTACCAGAATAATATCATCTCCCACCTGCAGAATATCGCAGTATGGGATCACATATTCTTTCTCCCTTCCCAGAAAGCCACAGAAACTGCCTGGCCCAGGTACAATGATAGCTGTCATACAGCCATTGCACATATCAAAATCCACATCACCCACAAACCCCAGACGTTTGCAGTCCTCCGCATTGATAACTTCCTTTTGTTTCAGCTCCGAAATTCTCAAATTCAACAGAACCCGCCTCTCCTCTTTGGTGTATCCTATGCGATCCTCTGTTGTCCTTATGCCATAAAAATGAATACTACATCAACGGCTGTCCTGTCTCCTCTACAACCTGCTCCACGCTGTTTTCTCTATACCCTTCCATATAAGGATTCCATGCCGTCTGCGGGGGAATGGTCTCGATCTTCGGCTGAAGATCCAGATAAAAGAAGATAGTAGTGCAGGTCATATACGGCATAAGCCACAGCATTCCAATTCCAAAGCTCATCATCCCCAGAAAAATCCAGCCCAGAAAGCTTAAGCTTAGTCCCAGAAAACGTATCCTGTTTCCGATCATCATTTCACGGCTTTCCTTCAGCGCCTGAATCAGCCCTTTCCCCGGATCCTCCACCAGAATAAAGAAAAACATGGAAAAGGTCAGAGAAGCATACATGGAAATCACCCACAAAATGACTGTATACACCAAATTGAAGACAGCCGGAAACACCCTATAATCCGTCACCATTGCCGCCATGGAAAGTATGGTGCTGGGAACCGCACACAAAATGGAAATCAGGAAAAGCAACAGTGCAATTCCGGCAAATTTCCCCGGCTTGTTTCGAAATCCCCAGAAAATATCCATGGCACTGGCCGGTTCACCCTTGCAGATGTTCATATGCATGCGTATCAGTCCCGGCATCAGCATATAGATAATCACCAACATTCCCGCAAATAAAAGAATACAGACAGCAAAGGCCGCAACAAACACCCCCTCATCGGAGGAATACGCAAAGACTCCATATTGATCCGCGGCAAAACCGCCTATGACGATCATGGCAAATAAAGCAACATAAAATACCGTCAGAAGAAGCCCATATATTGCCATGTACATCATATAGCCGCCTATGACCGTTCCATAGTGGCCCTTCAGCGCCTGTCTGGCCTGTTTTTTCAGCTCCGCTCTCTCTGTTTTCATCACATACCTCCCGACAATACGCCTATAACGATAAGTATACACACAGCAAACACGCTGAGAATGGTTCCTATGATACCTGTAATCAGTCCTGTCTTCGCCTGCCTGTGCATCTCGTCCACCCTGGACAGAGCGGCAAAAATAATTGCCAGACTGCCCAGAATCATCCCAAGATAACAACAGCAGGAAAGGACGATTGACGCAATGCCAAGAATCATGGATGTCAATGCCATATCATTTTTCTGTTCCATCGGTCTCTCCTTTTTCCTGTCATAAACCTGTAGCCCATTATACCATTAATCTCTATAAATTACCAGCAGAAAAACCAGCCGGGTTCTGCATCGTCACGCCATCGTTACTGTTCACTCCATGACGAATCACTCCGCTGATTCGTCATGAGCCAATACAGTTATGGGGCCAAAGCATATGCCCCATCGCCCCAGGCGATTTCAAACGGACACATGCTCTTACGTTCACAAGGCACCTGCGAACAGTAACACATCATCAAAACAGTGGAACCACCGCTCCCTCATACTCCTCTTCTATAAACTTCTTTACCTCTTCGCTTGTCAGCGCCTCAATCAATGCCTGAATTGCTTCCTCATTCTCCTTACCTTCCTGAACCGCAATCACATTGCCATAGGTAGTCGCTGCAATCGATGCGGAATCTTCCACTGCCAATGCCTCTGATACCTTAAATCCTGCCTCAATGGCATAGTTTCCATTAATAACTGCAATATCCACATCCTCCACCACACGCGGAATCTGAGCAGCTTCCACCTCATACAGATCCAGATTCTTCGGGTTTTCCACAATATCATTCTTAGTCACCGTCAAATCCGCTCCCTCTTTCAGCTTAATCAGTCCCTGAGCCTCCAAAAGAAGAAGCGCTCTTGCCTCATTGGTCGTATCATTGGGCACAGCCACTCTTGCTCCGTCTGCCAGTTCCTCCAAAGAAGCCGTCTTACCTGCATAGATTCCAAAGGGTTCATAATGAATCGCCGCTGCAGACACCAGCTTTGTTCCATTCTCCTCATTAAAGGTCTCCAGATACGGAAGATGCTGGAAATAATTGGCATCCAAATCCCCGGACTCCAAAGCCAGGTTCGGCTGAATATAATCCACATACTCCTTAATATCCAGCTCATATCCTTTCTCTGCCAAAACTTCCTGAGCCGCCCTCAAAATTTCCGCATGGGGTGCCGGACTGGCTCCCACTACAATTTTCTTAAGCTCTCCCGGGGCCGCCTTCTCTGCCGTTGTGGTCTCTTCACCGCCATCCGTCGTACTCTCGTCTGTCTTTGTTTCTGCCGCCGTTGTCTCTGCCGCTGCTGTTGTCTCTTTATTGCCGCTTCCTGCGCACCCTGCAAGACTTCCCGCAACCAACACTGCCGCTGCAATTACACATAATTTTTTTCTCATAACGTTTCTCCTCTCATGCTGCTATATTTTATTTATTATAAAGGTCTTTAAACCCTTTATAATCCCGGAAATTCCCAAAAGCCGCGCTTTTACTACACCTTATACCGTTTATCCGCCCATGCAATCACTCTATCTCATCCTTCTGTCACTTTTTTTAGAAAGCCAGTTCCCTGCCTCCTGAATAATCTGTACCATAACCACCAAAAGGATAACTGCAATCCACATCAACCCCGGTTCATAACGATAATAGCCATAATTAATCGCAATAGCCCCCAAACCGCCTCCCCCGGTAAATCCTGCCATAGCGGAATAACTCAAAATAGTAGTAACAGCCAGCGCTGCTCCCAACAACAGGGATGGCTTCGATTCAGGAAGCATCACCTTCCAAATAATCTGCCATGCAGAAGCTCCCATAGACTTTGCTGCCTCAATTACCCCTGCATCAATCTCCCGAAAAGAAGATTCCACCACTCTCGCCACATAAGGCGCCGCCGCAATGGTCAGCGGAATAATAATCGCCGGAGATCCAATCCTGGTTCCGATAACGATCTTAGACAGCGGCAGCACAATAAACAAAAGAATCAAAAACGGAACCGACCGCATCAGATTAATGGCCAGTCCCAAAATCTTCTGCAGCCACGGAATCGGATAAACCCCGTCGTTATCCGTCACCACCAGAATAATCCCCAAAGGCAGCCCAATCAGATAAGCCAGAAAAGAAGAAAGAACCACCATATAAAAAGTCTCCCAAATCCCTGTCTTTAACATTGCAATCGTCGTCGCATCAAAGGTCATGCTCTGTCACCTCCTCAAAAGGAATCTTAACTGTTTTCAAATAATTTACCACTTTTGCTGCATCTGCCTCCCCTTCTGGAAGCTGAACAATCATCTGCCCCTTAGCCCTGCCACCGATATCCCTGGTAGCCGCATACATAATATTGATAGGGACCTGACAGGACAAAACCAGATTGGAAATCACCGGTTCCGTAGATTCCCGCCCGTCAAAAATAATCCGAATCTGCCTGGCATTATGAAAATCTACCTGCTTCGCCGCATCTCCCAAAATCAGCTGTCTGCCAATCTTGGACTTGGGCTCTGAAAAAATCTCCAATACCGTACCTACCTCCGCAATATGACTCTTGTCAATAATCGCCACCCTGTCACAGATCGCCTCAATCACCGCCATCTCATGAGTAATGACAATCACCGTCACTCCCGTGGTTCGGTTAATCTCCTTTAAAAGCGCCAGTATAGACTTCGTGGTATTAGGGTCCAACGCACTGGTAGCCTCATCACACAGAATCACCTTAGGATTCGTAGCCAATGCCCTGGCGATGGCCACTCTCTGCTTCTGCCCTCCAGACAGCTGCGCCGGATAAGCCCTGGCCTTTTCTTCCAGTCCCACAGTCTTCAGCAATTCCATAGCCCTTTCCCTTGCTTCCTTCTTCGTTACTCCTGCCAGTTCCAGAGGAAAACAAACATTCCGAATCACATTTCTCTGAGCCAGAAGATTGAACTGCTGAAAGATCATCCCCATACTCTGTCTGGTCTTTCTCAGTTGAATCCCATTCATCCTGGACAGGCTCTCTCCCTCAAATAAAACCTCTCCTTCTGTAGGCACCTCCAGATAATTCATACATCGCACCAACGTACTCTTTCCGGCTCCGCTTAGTCCAATAATTCCAAATATCTCTCCCTGGCAAATATCCAGATTAATATTATCCAGAGCCTTCACTTCGCCGGAAGAAGTCTTAAATGTCTTTCCCAAATTCCGAATCTGAATCATAGGCTTCTCCATCCTGCTTTCCCCTTTCTTTAAAATACAAAAAACCGCAAGTCCCATAGACCTACGGCTCGAATTCAACTTCTACAGATATCTGATGTCAGCTATCTTTTCGTCTTTTTTCTGCAAGCACTGTCCACATAGACCTTCAAAAACCACTGGATTTTATGCACATGAACATACGGCACATGCACATGCCGTTCATCATATACATATTCATCATCATGGATTTTGAATTGTACATATGCTCCTCCTGCAGATACTTTTCCGTGTTATCACCGGAAACTGTTTATGTGTCGTATTCTACTCCAGGTTACAGAACTTGTCAAGACTTTTTCGTTATCATTTCCATTTGTTGCTATTGCGGGCATTGCCTGTCTTAATTATTGGGTTACTGGGGAAAGTCACGAATTTCTTGCTGTAGGTCTGCGCACTTGCTGCGCTGACCGTACGACGCGCCAAAATGCCCGTTTTTGGCCTTTTGTGTACATCCCCCGGAGGGTTCACAGGAACCCCTTTCATTCATGGTGGTGCCGGGAATGCGGCAATGGAAAAGAGGTTTGTGTCGTAATTGAATTGCAGGACGGATGCTTTTAGCGAAGCTATAAACTCGTCTTTCCCTTTGTCAGAAAGACTATAAACAGCACAGTCTGGCATAAAGCCAGACGCTAAGACGCAGAGCCGATGAACAAGTGAAAAATCAGCAAAAATATGAATTATTTCAAAAAACCATCAACAATCTGCGCCTCAGCCTCGGCCTCCGTAAGTCCTAAAGTCATCAGCTTTATAATCTGCTCTCCTGCAATCTTGCCGATGGCCGCCTCATGAATCAGTGCCGCATCCACATCATTGGCAGTAATCTTGGGGATGGCGCTGATCTTTGCGTCGTCCATAATGATAGCATCGCATTCGGAATGTCCGGCGCACTTGGCATTGCCGTTGATCTCTGCGACAAACAGCTGTTTCGATTCTTCTTTTGCCACGGACCTGGAGATCACATTGGCGCTGGAATCGGTTCCGTTTAAGTTTACCACAAATCCGCTTTCCGCATACTGGGTCCCATGGGTCAGAAGACGCTCCCGAATCACCAGCTTGGCTCCTGCTGCCAGATCCGCTTTCGTACTTCTTTTCGTAGAATCCACGCCTTTGATCTGCACCATCTCCATCTCCATATAGCTGTTCTCTTCCATGGTTACTTCCGTTCCCGGGTTCATGATGCGCTTTCCCCGTCCGTCTCCGGAGCCGTAATGCTTCTCTACATATTTCACCTTTGCATTCTTTCCCACAAAAAACCGGTGAAGGCCGTCGTGCTTGGAATCCTGGTCTCCGCCGTTGTGGATGCCGCAGCCCGCCACGATGACTACATCCGCGTCATCTCCAATATAAAAATCGTTGTATACCATCTCTTTTATGCCGCTCTGACTGAGAACCACCGGAATATGAACGCTCTCCTTTTTGGTTCCCGGACGTATATGGATGTCAATCCCGGTGCCGTCTTCTTTTGAAACAATCTCAATATTGGCTGAATTTACCCGCTGAGCAAGCTGTCCGTTGGCTCTGATATTGAAAGCGCCTGCCGGAACCTCATGAAGATCCGCCACCTCTTTAAGAAGACGAAGCTGAATTTTATCGATATTTGCAAAATCTGCCATCTTATCTCTCCCCCTTATAAAATTTGCTGCAGGCATCTACTGCCGACGCGGTTCCAAGAAGTTTTGGAAGAATCTGATCCCTGGTTCCCTGATGGGCAATCTGTCCGTCTTTTATCACCACAATCTCATCTGCAATATTCAAAATCCGCTCCTGGTGAGAAATAATCAAAACTGTTCCTTTCGTTGTCTCCCGCATTCTCTCAAATACCGCAATCAGGTTCTGGAAGCTCCACAGGTCTATTCCGGCCTCCGGCTCGTCAAATACGGACAGCTTGGTACCTCTGGCAAGGACGGTGGCAATCTCGATCCTCTTTAATTCTCCTCCTGACAGGCTGGCATTTACCTCCCGGTTAATGTAATCCTTGGCACACAGTCCCACTTCTGACAAATACTGGCAGGCATCTGCCACAGACAGTTTTTTCCTGGCTGCCAGTCGGATCAGATCCAATACCTGAACACCTTTAAAGCGCACCGGCTGCTGGAATGCGTAGCTGATTCCTGAATTGGCCCTGTCCGTAATTCCTTTTTCCGTAATGTCTTCTCCGTCAAAAGTAATCTTCCCTTCCGTAGGCTTTTCGATTCCGGCAATCAGTTTTGCCAGCGTAGATTTACCTCCTCCGTTCGGTCCGGTAATCACAACAAATTTACGCTCGCCTATGGTCAGATTTAAATTGCGGATGATGTCTTTCTCACCGCATTCCTCCTGTACGCCAAATGACAAATTTTCTAATGTAAGCATATAAAATTCTCCTTTTAAATATCGCCCCTACATTCAGCCGGCGGTGATGATTGTATCTGCTTTGCTGATGTCTGTCTTTTCAGTTCTTATTTCAGCTTCTCTTCCAGGTTCTCTATCTCTTTTCGAAGAGATTTTCTCTCCATATCAAAGCTCTCCTCCAACTCTGCCTGGATGCTCTCCTCCAACTCTTTTTTCACCTGTGCCTCCAGACTCTCCATAAGCTCTTCATCAACAGTTTGTTCCACAGGTTCTATCTTGATTCCTCCAATTTCCAATTTGGAAGGTCTTTCCTCCGATTCCGCTTCTCTTCTTGTGGAAGTTTCCAGGGCGGTCGTTGTTTCGGCAGTCTCTCTCTCCCGGACGGCAGTGGTCGCTTTCGTATCATTTTCCGTATCTGAAGAAGCTCTTGTCTCCGGAATAGATGTCCTTTCCTTCGCCCCTGTGGTTTCCTTCCCGTCTGTTGTTTCCTCCGTATCCGCCGTCGCCTCTGCCTCTGCAGCCTGGGCAGACAGTGCCAGATTCACTTCCACCAGGGAAGCCGCCCCGTAAATACTGGGATAATATCCGGGCTTATCCATAATTTCTTTTTCCCGCCAGCCCACTTTGAATCTGTAGGCCTTGCCGGTTTCTATCTCTCTGAATGCTTCTTTTGCACTGATATTTCCATCCAGAGCCGCATCTGTCAGTTCAAATGTATGGACGACGCCATTCTCATCTTCACAGTCAATGAGATACACCTTCTCCGTCCCGTTTTTCTCATCATCCCGTGTGACTGCCTCTCTTTTTATGACCTGTCCTTCTACACGCCAGTCTTCATTCTTTTCCCTCTCTTTTTGAATATTGGCCATCAAAATCAGCACCAGAAGAAATATAATAAAGCCGGCTCCTCCTATGATAATATTCTTTACATTCTCTTTGTCCTTCATATCACCTTTTCTCTCCCTTGTTCCCTGGCCTTTTTACGAAGTTTACAGTTCCTTCGCTTTTCCTGTCTTTCCATTTTATCACACCATAACGCATACTTCCAGCTTTTTTTCTATCAACTATTTCATGAGTATCCTATGGTCCTGACTTTCGCCTTGACTTTCCTGCCATCCCATATTATAATCCCCATTCAAGGCTATCAATACCCAAAGTTTTACTCTCATAAACCAATATTTTCAATTAAAATGAGGAGGTTTCAGCCATGAAAATAATCACCGTCAGCCGGGAGTTTGGCAGCGGCGGCCGGGAACTGGGGAAACGGCTTGCCGATGAACTTCAGTTCGACTATTATGATAAAGAAATCATCACTACCATTGCACAGAAACAGGGGCTCAAAGAATCCTATGTCGAGCGGACACTGGACAGCCGCACATGGCAAAGTGTCCCTCTGACCTTCCGCCGTTCCATCTTCAATACTTCGTCCCTGCAATCCACGCAGACAAATCTGCTTTTAGAGCAGAAACGGGTCATCGAATCCATCGCCAAAACAGGAAAAGACTGTGTCATTGTAGGCCGAAATGCAGATGTCATTCTGCAGGCAAAACAGCCATTCAATCTCTTTGTCTGTGCAGACATGGAGTCCAAAATCCGCCGATGCATGGAACGGGCTTCCAGCGAAGAGCATTTGTCCCGAAAGGAGCTGGAGCTAAACATACGACGAATCGACAAAAACCGGGCCGCTGCCCGTGAAATCCTTACCAACAGCAAATGGGGCAGTGCCTGCGGCTATCACCTCACCATCAACACTACCGGCTGGAATATAAAAGATCTAACACCTGCCGTTGCTGACTTCGTTACACGCTGGTTTGGGCATGCAATGCTGTGAAACGTACACAGAACGGAGGAAATTATGAACATTCAATTATCAGACCATTTCACTTATAAAAAACTGCTTCATTTTACACTGCCATCTATTTTTATGATGATTTTCACCTCAATCTACGGTGTGGTAGATGGCTTCTTCGTTTCAAACTTCGTGGGAAAGACTTCCTTTGCCGCAGTCAATTTTATCATGCCCTTCCTGATGATTCTGGGCGCCGTAGGCTTCATGTTCGGTACAGGGGGAAGCGCTCTGATCTCCAAAACCATGGGAGAAGGGGATGACAAAAAGGCTCAGAGCCTGTTTTCCCTTTTTATCTATGTATCTATTATCTGCGGCATCATTATCGCCGCCCTTGGTATCGCTTTTCTCCGTCCAGTGGCCGTTCTCCTGGGCGCACAGGACACAATGCTTAAGGACTGTATCATTTACGGAAAAATCATACTCCTGGCCCTCCCGGCCTTCCTTCTGCAATACGAATTCCAAAGCTTTTTCGTAACCGCAGGAAAGCCGCAGCTGGGATTGATTGTCACGATCGCATCCGGTGTCACCAATATGGTTCTGGATGCCTTATTGGTCGCTGTTTTTTCTCTGGGGTTACCAGGAGCTGCCGCTGCAACTGCTTTCAGCCAGGTCGTAGGCGGAGTTATACCGCTCCTTTATTTTTTTCGCCCTAATTCCAGCCTTTTGAGGCTGACAAAAGCCAAATATGATGGCCAGGCTATCCTGAAAGCCTGCACTAACGGCTCCTCCGAGTTAATGTCCAACATCTCCATGTCCTTAGTCAGCATGCTCTACAATGCTCAGCTGATCGCCTATGCAGGAGAAGACGGGGTTGCTGCATACGGAGTCCTGATGTATGTGAACATGATTTTCCTGGCCGCTTTTATCGGCTATTCCGTAGGCACCGCCCCGGTCATCGGTTACCACTATGGAGCTGAAAATCATCGGGAACTGAAAAGCCTTTTAAAGAAAAGCCTGAACATCATCGGTATCCTCTCTGTGGCCATGTTGATCGCCGCAGAAGTTCTGGCCCGCCCCTTAGCCGCTGTCTACGTAGGCTACGACCCGGATCTTCTGAACCTGACCCTAAGGGGATTTGTCATTTTCTCCTTCTCATTTTTATTTGCGGGTATTGCCATCTATGGCTCGTCCTTTTTCACTGCCCTAAACAACGGCCTGGTATCCGCTCTGATTTCTTTTCTCAGGACCATGGTCTTTCAGATTGCCGCCGTCCTGATTTTCCCTCTGATCTGGGGAATCGACGGCATATGGGGTTCTATCGTTATCGCCGAACTGATGGCCGCCTTAGTAACTATCCTGTTTTTAATGGGCATGAAGAAAAAATATCATTATTAAAATGGACATCCCACTCCATTTTCAGTATAATTAAGGAAAAATGATCTTGATGGGAGCCTTATCATGGAAGTGATACTTAAGAACCTGACCAAACGATACCCAAACCGCAACAAAAAAAGCCGTGAAGACGTGATAGCTGTCAATGATTTTACTTTTGAAATCCCTGACGGTAAATTAATCGGCCTCCTGGGCCCTTCCGGCTGCGGCAAAAGCACCACCTTAAATCTCATAAGCGGCCTGCAGAAGCCTACCAGCGGAACGATTTTCTTTGGCAAAGACGATGTCACCAACCTTCCTCCGGAAAGCAGAGGAATCGGTCTGGTATTTCAAAACTATGCCCTTTATCCTCATTTAACGGTAAAGCAGAACATTTTATTTCCTCTGGAGAACTTAAAAGGCAAAGACAAGCTTTCCAAATCCGAGATGTTAAAGAAGGCCCTTGAGGCCGCAAAACTTGTTCAAATTGAAGAGCTGATGGACAGAAAGCCGGGGGAACTGTCTGGCGGCCAGCAACAGCGGGTAGCTATCGCCAGGGCACTTGTAAAAATGCCAGGAGTTCTTCTTTTAGACGAGCCTCTTTCCAACCTGGATGCCCGCTTAAGACTTCAGACCAGGGAGGAAATCCGCCGCATCCAGCGTGAAACCAACATCACTACCATCTTTGTCACCCATGACCAGGAGGAGGCTATGAGCATCTCTGACATGATCGTGGTTATGAACGCAGGCGTAGTCATGCAGACCGGCAATCCTCAGGAAGTCTATGACAATCCGGCCAACCTTTTTGTAGCTAAATTTTTAGGCACTCCACCTATTAATGTGTTTGACGGAATCATCAAGAACCGGAAACTGTATATCGGCGAGGAACCAGTGCTGGATCTTAGCCTATACAGGACTTCCGAAAATTCTGCCAGGAATTTCCCCAAAGACTTGGTCACTGCTTCCGTCCAAAAGGACTTTGAAGGTGCCTGTGGAGAAGACGGCACAAAAAAAGTCTACGCAGCCATCCGTCCGGAGGGCTTTATCCTTGATGAAAACGGACCTTTTACCTGCTGCTTAAGCGGAGTCGAGGTCATGGGGCGGGATATCAGCGTGATTTCCACTCACCATGCCTCTTTAAATCCCAAAGTCCGCTCCATCATCAGCACAGAGAATAAAATCGATCCGGCCCGGCCTTTCGTCCGTTTCTCTCTCCGCCCCAATAAAACATTTCTTTTTGACAAAGAGACCGAAGAGCGGATTCATGTTCGGGCCGTTGGACTGTTAGAGGGAGGTATGGCATGAAACACTCTGATTTTAACCATTTGAAAGGCTGGCTGTATCTTCTGCCTGCTATCCTGTTCCTTGCAGTATTCATGATCTATCCCCTGATTGACGTATTTGTCTATTCCTTTGAGGAAGGTTACAACTCCGCCTCCCAGACTTATTTTGGTATCGGGTCCTACAATTACTCTTACGTACTTCACGACCCATATTTTCTCCAGGCCGTGAAAAATACGTTTATCCTGGTTGTCATTACCGTGCCGTTATCCACAGCCATCGCCCTGCTGATTTCCGTAGGACTGAATTCCATAAGGCCTTTGAGAGAATTGTTTCAGACGATTTATTTCCTTCCTTATGTGACCAACACTTTGGCTGTGGGACTGGTTTTTATGATTCTCTTTAAAAAGACGGCCTACTCCGATGGATTCATCAATCTGATTATTCAGTGGTTTGGCGGCAGCTCCGTAGACTTTATCGACGGGCCATACTGGGCTAAAATGTTCGTGCTGTGTTTTTACACCATCTGGGTGGTTATGCCCTTTAAAATTCTGATTCTGACCAGTGCCCTTGCCTCCGTAAATCCGGACTATTATAACGCTGCAAAGGTAGACGGCACTTCCAGATTCAGAACCTTCCTGCGCATCACCCTGCCCATGATTTCCCCTATGATTTTCTATCTGATTATCACAGGCTTCATCGGTGCTTTTAAAGCCTACAGTGATGTGGTCGCATTGTTTGGCACAGACTTAAACGCAGCGGAAATGAACACCATTGTGGGCTATGTATACGATATGCTGTACGGGGACAGCGGCGGCTATCCTTCCTATGCGGCAGCAGCGGCTATCCTTTTGTTTGCCATCGTACTGACAATCACCTGCATCAATCTGTTGGCCAGCAGCAAAAAATATTAATTACGTATCGCCTCCGGCGAGAAAGGAAGTTATCTTTCACATGAACACTTATACAAATGCCGCCAAAGCCTATAAAATCCGAAGAACAACAGCCGTTGCAGTCACTTACCTTTTTCTGGCTTTCTGGGCCGTTATCGTCCTGTTTCCTTTTTATTGGATGATTCTCACATCGGTAAAAAGCTACAGCGCATATAATTCAGAATACATCCCAAAGTTTTTCACCCTGTCCCCCACTCTTAAGAATTACGCGGATGCCTTCACTGCCGTTCCCTTGGGAAAATACCTGTTAAACACCCTTATTTTTACTGTTATCACCACCGCCGTCATGCTGGCAGTCATCATTCCTGCCGCCTTTGCCTTCGCCCGTCTTGACTTCAAGGGGAAAAATGCCGTATTTCTCATTTTCCTTTCCATGATGATGATCCCAGGCGAACTGGTCATCATCACAAACTTTGTGACAATTACAAACCTTAATCTGCGCAACTCCTTCCCGGGATTGATTCTGCCATCAGTTATGTCCGTTTTTTATATTTACCTGTTAAAAGAAAATTTTGAACAGATACCAGACAGCCTGTACTATGCAGCCAAAGTGGACGGCACCTCTGATTTCAAATACCTTTTACGGGTTGTCATTCCCATATCCAAGCCCACACTGATTACCATCGTCATTCTGAAGGTAATCGAATGCTGGAATTCCTATGTGTGGCCCCGGCTTATTACAGATAATCCCGGCTATTACCTGGTTTCCAACGGCATTCAGGAAATCCGTGAAAATGGCTTCGGCCGGGAAAATATTCCGGCAATGATGGCAGCCGTAGTGGTTATCTCCGTGCCTCTCATTGTCCTGTTTTTCATGTTCCGCAAAAAAATAATGGCCGGAGTATCGAGAGGAGGGATCAAAGGATGAAGTTTCTGTTATCTCTTCTTGCCGTCACGCTGTTGACGCTGACCGGATGCCACGGAAAGGAGGGCCTAAGCCCTTTTGAAGTCCCAAAAGAATTTGACCTTTCTAAAAATTATGAAATCACCTTCTGGGCCAAAAATGATACCAACAAGACTCAGACAGCCATCTACGAGAAGGCAATCTCTGATTTTGAGGCTTTATATCCCAATATCACCGTCAAGCTGCGCCTGTACACGGATTACGGCAAGATTTACAATGATGTTATAACCAATATTGCAACAAATACCACCCCCAATGTGTGCATCACCTATCCGGACCATATCGCCACTTACCTGACCGGAACCAATATGGTCGTACCCCTGGAGGAACTGTTTTACAATGAAAACTACGGTTTTGGCGGAAGCAGCCTTCGTTTTGATTCCCCGGCCGCCAAGGAAATTATCCCTCAGTTTCTGGAGGAATGCACCTTTGGGGGCCACTACTACGCCATCCCCTACATGCGGTCCACAGAGGCCTGCTATATCAACAAGACCTATGTAGAAGCCCTCGGCTATACCCTGCCTGATGAACTGACCTGGGATTTTGTCTGGCAGGTCTCGGAAGCAGCCATGGCCCAGGATAAGGACGGCAATTATCTGATAAACGGCCAGAAAGTCCTGATACCTTTTATCTACAAATCCACGGACAACATGATGATCCAGATGCTCAGACAGTATCAGGCCGGATATTCCTCTGAAGAAGGAGAAGTGCTTCTCTTTAACGATACCACCAAAGAACTTCTGCTTACCATTGCAGACCATGCCAAAACCGGCGCCTTCTCCACCTTTAAGATCTCCAGCTATCCTGCCAATTTTCTCAATGCAGGGCAGTGTATTTTTGCTATTGACTCCACAGCCGGAGCAACCTGGATGGGAACCCATGCCCCCCTATGCGATATCAGCCCTGACAAACTGGTAGAATTTGAAACTGAGGTCATGCCCATTCCCCAGTTTGACCCTCAAAATCCCAGGATGATTTCCCAGGGCCCGTCGGTCTGTGTCTTCAACAAGGCCGATTCCCAGGAAGTTCTGGCCTCCTGGCTCTTTGCCCAGTACCTGTTAACCAATGATGTGCAGATTGCCTACTCTGAGACAGAGGGCTATGTTCCCGTCACCTCCAAGGCTCAAACGTCCTTTGAGTATCAGGATTATCTGTCCAGATGCGGGGAAGACAACAGCCAGTACTACGATGTAAAAATCAAAGCTGCCAAACTTCTTCTTGATCACACAGACCACACCTTTGTCACCCCTGTTTTCAACGGTTCCGCCTCCCTGCGGGATGCCTCTGGACAAATGATTGAAAACACAGTCAAATCCGTCCGCCGAGGAGAAACCATTGATGATGGCTATATCCAAACGCTTTACAGTGACATGGCCTCCTTATACCGCTTAGACCAAATCGGTGCTTCCGGGAATACCCCCGCCTCCCAAAAAGCCGATCTAGGAAAGCTGCCGCCTATGTCCGTCTTCCTGCTTTCCTCCCTGGGAATTGCCTGGGCATTGATTCTTTTATATGTCCTTATTCGAAAAATGAAAAAGAGGAAAGTCTATTGATTTATCGGAAATAATGTGTATAATAGGGCTTGAAATATTCTAACTATTTAAGAGGAGAATGAGTAAAATGAAAAAATTAACAGCACTACTTCTTGTATTTGCACTGACCCTTGCCTGTGCAGGCTGCGCGTCTTCCGGCAAGGACTCCAATTCCGGCGATACCGACACCAAGTCCGAAGGCGTTATGACTTACGAAGAATACGTTGCCGCCGCTTTAGACACGGAAGTCGTCATCGAAACCTATGTACAGGCCAAACAGTCCTGGTGGGACAACAAAGCCACTGTCTATTCCCAGGACAAAGACGGAGCCTATTTCCTGTACAACATGGCATGCTCCGAAGAAGATTATGAGAAATTAACTCCAGGCACCAAGATTAAGGTAACCGGCTACAAAGCAGAATGGTCCGGCGAAGTGGAAATCGTTGATGCAACCTTCGAGATTGAAGAAGGCAGCTATATTGCCCAGGCCGAGGATGTTACCTCCCTCCTGGCTTCCGATGATTTAATCAATCACCAGAACAAATTCGTATCTTTCAAAGGTATGACCGTAGAAGCAGCCGGACAGGATGCCTCCGGAAATGATGTGGCCTACTTATACAGCTGGGACGGCTCCGGCCAGGACGGCGACGATTTGTATTTCAATGTTTCCTTAGACGGCAACACCTACACCTTCACCGTAGAATCCTACTTATGCGACAACACCACGGATGTCTACGCCGCCGTAAAAGCCCTCAACATCGGCGACAAAATCGACATGGAAGGTTTTCTTTACTGGTACGAGGGCGTCAACCCGCATATCACATCTGTAACACCCTCAAAATAGCAAATTCCTCAAAACCCTTGGGTCACAGTATCTGCTGATGCCCCAAGGGGTTTTTGTTCTTCCCCCGCCTTGAAATAAAGTAGCTTTGAAGTAACCTAGAATGTCTGTAGACCATTTTCCACGTCAGCACTAAGCGCCTGTCCTTCAGGCGCTTAGTGCTGTTACGTGGAAACCTGAGCGCAAGCGTGTCGGAAAACACTCTATGGTTACTTCAAAGCGGCCCCCTATTTCAACTCATTCGTTATTTTTTTATCAATCTGTTTGTATTTTCCCAAATCTATGCTATACTTTCTAAAACCAAACAGCTCCAACTGTTTACAGGTCTGAAAAGGAGAATCTTAACATGTCCAAAAGAAATCTGACTTTACTAACTGATTTATACGAACTAACCATGATGCAGGGATATTTTAAAGAAAAGGAAGCCAACGAAACCGTTATCTTTGACGCTTTCTACCGAAGCAATCCCAACAACAACGGCTATTCTATCTGCGCCGGCCTGGAACAAGTAATCGAATACATCGAAAACCTCCATTTTGAGCAGGAAGATATCGATTATCTTTGCTCTACCGGACTATTCGAAGAAGACTTTCTGGAATATCTGAAAGACTTCCATTTTTCGGGGGACATCTATGCCATCCCCGAGGGCACGGTAGTATTTCCGAGGGAACCCCTTGTAAAAGTCATCGCTCCCATTATGGAAGCCCAGCTGGTGGAGACCGCCCTTTTAAATATCATCAATCACCAAAGCCTGATCGCCACCAAAACCGCCAGAGTCGTCTATGCCGCCCAGGGTGACGGAATTATGGAATTCGGCCTTCGTCGCGCCCAAGGACCGGATGCAGGCATCTACGGTGCCAGAGCCGCCATGATCGCCGGCTGTATCGGCACCTCCAATGTTTTAGCCGGCCAGATGTTTGATGTTCCGGTAAAAGGAACCCATGCCCACAGCTGGATTATGAGTTTCCCGGACGAATTAACTGCATTCCGCGCTTACGCCAAACTGTACCCCACAGCCTGCATTCTTCTGGTAGACACCTACGATACCTTAAAGTCCGGTGTTCCCAATGCCATCAAGGTCTTCACTGAGATGCGAAAAGCAGGAATCCCCCTTACCTTTTACGGTATTCGTCTGGACAGCGGCGATCTGGCCTACCTGTCCAAAAAAGCCAAAAAAATGCTGGATGCCGCCGGATTTTCGGATGCGGTAATCTCCGCCTCCAATGATCTTGACGAAAATCTGATCAGCAGTTTAAAACTTCAGGGCGCTGCCATCAATTCCTGGGGCGTGGGAACCAACCTGATCACCTCCAAGGACTGTCCTTCCTTCGGCGGAGTCTATAAACTGGCCGCCATCAAGGACAACACTACCGGAAAATTTATCCCGAAAATCAAGTTGTCCGAAAATGCAGAGAAAATCACCAACCCGGGCAATAAGACGATCCAGCGAATCTACAACAAAGAAACCGGAAAAATCATTGCTGACCTGATCTGCCTGGTTGAGGAAACTTATGATTCCAAAGATTCCCTTCTCCTGTTTGATCCTGTTGAGACCTGGAAGAAGACCCACTTGGCTCCCGGCAGCTACACCATCCGGGAACTGATGGTTCCCGTATTTTTAAACGGATCCTGTGTCTATAAATCTCCAAAGGTTATGGACATTCGGGAATACTGCAAGAAAGAGCTGGATACCCTGTGGGTAGAATCCCTCCGCCTGGAATACCCTCACCGCACCCATGTGGATTTATCCCTGCCCCTTTGGAATATGAAGAATGAGCTGTTAAGTCAGTATCATTTTGACGGGCAATAAAAAAAGCATATTGCCAAAAGTTTTTGCATATGCTATAATGCCGATAGGCAAAAAGATATGACAGTTCCATGTGAACGTAGAACGAATCCCCAAACCGTAGTAGCGTACAGTTTGGGGATTCTTCTTTTCTTTTATAGTGGCAAAGCACCCACTAGGCTATTTGTTGTCCTTTCGGTCGCTGTCAAGCCATTTGATGATGTAGTGGCAGGCTACACCAGCCGCAACAGCGACTATAAAAGATATGACAAACTCCATGTAAACACCTCCTCCCGTTGCCGGGTGTAGGTTGGACAACACAAGAATTATAACATATCCATTGACATTCTTCTATCCTTTTCTTAAAAGGCTTTATGGGCGGCCATCTGCCATAAATGCCTTAATACAATCCTGCCCTTTCGATGTATCCAAAACCGCATAAATCACACTCTCAAACCATTTCCCAAGCCCTTCCTCCAAAATCTCCTTCCACCAGACTGCCACCTGCCTGGGGTCATTGCGAAACACTCCGCACCCATAAGCGCCAAGGACCAGATTTCTTGCCCCCTGTTCCGCAAAAATCGCCAGAGCCAGCTTCATTCTCCGTCTCATAACCCGTTTCGCCTCTGTTACATCCTCTCCTTTCTGCAGAACCTGCCCCATATTTACAGCCGGAAGAGTCAAAACCGATGCGTGAACCGGATCTGCCACCAGCTTAAAACTTCCATCTCTGAAAAATGTCACATCCGGCGAATAAATCCCATAGTCCGTATACATCATAGACTTATGCGCCCTGTTCTCCCTGTAATATTCTTCATGGGCCGTCAACGTCTGATAAAGGGTACCAGATGCTGCCAAACTTTCTTCCTGAGCCATGGCTCCATTGATAAACCCTCCTCCCGGATTTTTGGCGCTGGCAAAATTCAACACTCCAATCTTTCCCTTACCTTCCATAGCCAGCTTTCTTATGGCATCCACCGTAGAAATATTTTCCACACAGCTTATGAAACCTTTTGCTTTTCCTGTATCATATTTTCTTAAAAGTGCTTCTCCCTGCTTGGGCGTAATCAGAATACTTTGACTGACAGACCGCTCCATATCTTTTGACACGTCAATTCTGCGTATCCCATCCTCACTCTTCACTTCATAATATCCCTGTCTCATAATCTCCAGAGTTTCTCTTGCAATTGCCTTTCTGTCCATAACCTTCCCATTTCTTTCCCTTCTTCATTACAATTGTTACGATTCACGGTGTAGCTGTGAATCGCCCCCCGCCCTCTGCTGCATCATCGGCTCTATTCCTTCTCCTGTAAAGCCTGGAAGGCCGATGCCCTTCCTTTTCCGTATACTTTTCCGTCTCTTCCACCATCGGCATTACCTTCCTGCGAAATGCCGCTGCAGGTAGTTCTTTATCAAAAATCACTTCATAAACCTGCTGCAGCTGTGTCAAAGTGAAATACTCCGGCATGAAGTGAAACGCCAAATCCGTAAATGTTAATTTTCCCCTCAGTCGTTCCAGGCCATATGCAATGATACAACCATGGTCAAATGCAAGCCCTCCCCTATCCACAATCCTGCTTTCTGCAAATGATTCTCCTGCCTCTTTTTCTAAAATTGTCCGCAGAAAAATATCTTCACAGGAAAAAGTTAATTCCCACAGTTCCTGTTCTATCCCCCTGTCTTTCTCCTCTTTTCTTCTCTCTCCTATCATCCGGCACCCCACCTTAAACCAGGCCGCCGAAGCCGCGTCATCCCCGGCCTGAATTACTACCTGGCTGCTGTCAATCAATGCCATATAAGAACAACTGATAACCCAGGTTCTGGGATCTCTTCCCGGATCGCTGAAGGTATAAAGCTGCTCCAGGTATACTTTTTCCACACCTGTCTCTTCTCTCAGCTCCCTCTCTGCCGTCTGTCTGGTGGTCTCTGTGGGCCTGACAAATCCGCCTGGCAGCGCCCAGCATCCCAGATATGGGTGTCCTCCTCTTTTTATTAACAAAACTCTCAGTTCCTTCTTCGGAATTTTCCGATAATTCTCTTCTTCCCGATGATCTGTCACCGTAAAAATCACCATATCCGCGGCCACCGAAGGCCTGGGATAATCCCCTGGCTCATAAACTGCCAGGAATTCTTCCTCCGTCAGCCCGTCCCTATCTCTCATCACATTTTCGGTGCCCATCATCCCCGCGCCTTCTTCTGTCACTGTATTTCCATGTCTCATGTCTCAGGCACCTGCCCGTCCAGAAGCTGATCCCTCACTTCTGTCAGTGCAAACCCCAGAAGATTCCTTCCTCTCCACTTCAAAGGATTCTCTGCATCCGGATTGGCCTTCCCCATGCCGATTCCCCAGATCCGGTCTCTGGGACTTGCCTCCACCAGAATCCGCTTCCTGGTATTCAAAAGGAACTCCAAAAGCTCCGGGTTCTGCGAAAATTTCGCCTGGTTCCCCTTTTTCACAATGTCATAGCAGGCGTTATCCCACATTTCCTTATCAAAGCCTTTTACCGCCCTCCCATAGGCCTTCATCTCTTTGGGATGCCGGGCCTCCATAATCTTTTCAAGCATCTCCTCATCCCCGAACATCCGCGCCTTCTGGGCCATCATAAACTGCTCCGCACAGCTGTACCTCACTTTGTCCACCTGAAAATAACACTGCCACCACTGACTGAAACACGTTTCGCTGATATGGCCGTCCGCCGCCGGCGTATGACCCCAGAAAAACACAAACTTATACTTCTCTCCCCTGTTATACTCCTTCCTCAAATCCTCCAGATTATAGACCATATCCATACATCCCCTCCATCTTTCTATCGCTATTTTCATATTACCATTGTGATACTATCAAATTGTTATTATCTACCCGTAAATATTATAGACACATAAACTCCATTTGTCAACAATCGAAAAAGAGCAGACGAAAAAAGGAAGAGTTACAACCCATACAAGTCATAACTCTCCCTTATTGCGCCTCTCTGCAAATACTGCCTTCCTGTTATGCCAGCGACAGAGCCACCTTCATCATATTGGTAAACGTAATCTGACGTTCCTCTGCCGTAGTCACCTCACCGGTAATCTCCGAATCGGAAATCGTAACGATACAGAGCGCATTCACTCCCGCTGCCGCCGCATTGCTGTAGAGGGCAGCCGCCTCCATCTCCACAGCCAGAACTCCCATATCCGTCCATGTCATACCGCCAGCTGCCTGTTTTTCCGGTCCATAGAACATATCCGAACTTAAAATATTTCCCACATGGTAGTTAAGCCCCAGTGCCTTGGCACTTTCCACTGCCTTAGACAGCAGCTCATAGCTTGCAATACAGGAATAATCCCCCGGAAGCCCCAACAGCCGGACATAATTCGACGTCGTACAGGCTCCCATGCCAAATACCATATCCCTGACCTTGCACTTGGGATTCAGGGCCCCTGCCGTCCCCACACGAATCAGATTCTTACACCCGTAAAAATGAATCAGTTCATAAGAATAAATCCCGATGGAAGGACACCCCATCCCGGTTCCCATAACCGACACCGGCCTGCCCTCATACTTTCCCGTAAACCCAAACATATTCCTGGTAGCATTAAACTGATTTACATCCGTCAGAAAATGATCCGCAATAAACTTTGCCCGCAGCGGATCCCCCGGAAGTAAAATCGTCTCCGCGATCTGGCCCTCCAATGCCTGAATATGAGGGGTTGGTACCTTTGAATCTGCCATAAATATCTCCTCCTTTTCTTTTATAGAAACCTAAAAAGCTACAGTCTTACTTTCGTCCCTTTTCCGTCTCTTTTTGCAGCCTTCAAACGGCCAAGGGAAATCTCCTTCTTCTTATAAACCGCTACCTGATCCTCATTCACCAGGTACAGATGCTCAAGCTCATCATCCCTCTCCAGCTTCATCCCCCGAACCCCCTTGGAATTCTTCTTCATCTCCGAAATCTCCGCCCCGTCAAACCGCAGGAAATATCCGTTCATTGTCTGCAGCACCACATCCCCTGCTACCGCCAGCCGCACGGTCACCAGCTTATCATCATCCTGGAACTTGGTAGAGGCCACCATCCGGTTGTTGGTAATAAATTCCTCTGCCGGGACCGTTTTCACCAATGCCATCCTGGTAGCAAATATCAGCTGTTTCCCCATCATCTGCTCCAGACTGCTCAAAAACAGAATCTTCTCCTTAGTCCCGTCATACTTGCTGATATTCTCAATGGGCGTCCCTTTCTCCCGAAGCTTTCCAAAAGGAACATCTGCCACCTTCACCTGATACATGCTTCCCGCATCCGTAAACAGGCAGATCTTATCCGTATTCATGCACCGCACCACATGGGGATGCTCTCCCTCCACCGTCTCCTGATTCCTCTCATAGGTGGTCTTGTCCAAAAGCTTGCAATACCCAAACCGATCCATGATAAAGGCCACCTCCTGTACCTCCATCGGCGTCTCCACATAGACCGCTTCCTTGCCGTCCTCAATATCTGTCATCCGAATAAGCGCAAACTCTTCCTTGATAGCATCCAGATCCTCTGTAATCACCTGATCCATGGCCTCTTTGCTCTTTAGAATCCGGCTGTATTCTTTAATCTTCTTTAAAGTCTCCTTATACTCCTTCTCAAGAGCCAGAATCTCCAGCCCAATCAGCTTATACAGCCTCATCTCCAAAATCGCTGTGGCCTGCTTCTCCGTAAAATGAAGCTTCTTCGCATCCTCCTCAACCCCGGCTGTCCGAAACTTAATCTTACTGGTATCTCCAGCCATCAGACATGCCTTGGCATCCTTCAGATTCTTTGAGCCCCTCAAAACCGCAATGATCAGATCAATCACATCGCATGCCTTAATAAGCCCTTCTCTAATCTCCTTCTTTTCCAGTTCCTTCTCCAACAGAACCTGATACTTTTTCCTGTTATTCACATACTGAAAATCCAGATAATTATTAAGAATTCCCTTTAGATTCAATGTCTCCGGCCTGCCGTCTGCAATAGCCAGCATATTAACCCCAAAGGTATCTTCCAGCTTTGTCTTCTTATATAAAATATTTTTGATTCTCTCCACATCCGCATCTTTCTTCAACTCCAGCACAATGCGGATTCCTTCTTTATTGGACTGATTGGAAATATCCGTCACATCCGTCAGCTTCTTGGACTCCACCAGTTCCGCTACATCCATCAGAAACTTATTGATCCCGCTTCCAATCATGGTATATGGAATCTGGGTAATCACCAGCTTGTCCTTGTCTGTCCTTCTCTTCCCCAGCTCTACTTCCACCCGCCCACGCAGCTTAATCTTTCCGGTTCCTGTCTCATAGATCTCCAGCAAATCCTTTTTATTGGCAATAATTCCCCCTGTAGGGAAATCCGGCCCCGGCATCAGCCTCATAAGTTCCTCCGTAGAAATGTCCGGATTGGCAATATAAGCCTTTACCGCATCAATCACCTCTCCCAGGTTGTGAGGCGGAATGCTGGTGCTCATACCCACCGCGATACCCTCGGCCCCGTTAATCAGCAGATTGGGAACCCTTACCGGAAGAACCTCCGGCTCCTTCTCTGTCTCGTCATAATTAGGCACAAACTCCACGGTCTTATCCAGATCCTTTAAATACACTTCCTCCGTGAACTTTTCCAGCCTGGCCTCCGTATAACGCATGGCCGCCGCCCCATCTCCCTCGATAGAACCAAAATTGCCATGGCCGTCCACCAGCGCCATACCCTTTTTAAAATCCTGAGACATCACCACCAGAGTCTCATAGATGGAACTGTCCCCATGAGGATGATATTTACCCATGGTATCACCCACAATACGGGCCGACTTCCGATGAGGCTTGTCATGCCCCAGCTTCAGCTCGCTCATATCATAAAGCACACGCCTCTGAACCGGCTTCAGCCCATCCCTGGCATCCGGAATGGCCCTGGCCGTAATAACACTCATGGAGTAATTCATGAAGCTGCGCTGCATCTCCTCCGAATATTCCGTAGTCAATATCTTTTCCGCCATGTTTTCCTCTTTCCTGACTCTCTATCTGGTCTGCCCCTTATGCATCCACCTCAGCCTCTTCTGCGTGATCATAAATAAATCTCCTCCGCGGCGGCACATCACTTCCCATCAAAAGCTCCGTAACCTCCGACGCCAGTCTGGCATCCTCAATCTCCACCCGTTTCAACACCCGGTTCTCCGGATCCAGAGTCGTCTCCCAAAGCTGGCCTGCATCCATCTCTCCAAGCCCCTTATACCTCTGAAGTATAAAATCCCCTGTATGGGTCTTCCTGTACTTCTCCAGCTCCTTCTCATCATACAGATACTGCTCCTGCCCCTTCTTGGGAATCACCTTAAACAGCGGCGGCATGGCAATATACACATGTCCGTTATAAATCAACTCCGGCATGAAGCGATATAAAAATGTAAGAAGAAGGGTGTCGATATGGCTTCCGTCCACATCTGCATCGGTCATGAGAATAATCTTATGGTAGCGCAGCTTGCTGATATCAAAATCATTGCCATACCCTTCGGAAAATCCGCACCCGAACGCGTTAATCATCGTCTTAATCTCTGCATTGGCCAGCACCTTGTCCATAGATGCTTTCTCCACATTAAGGATTTTTCCCCGGATCGGCAAAATGGCCTGATACATCCGGTTCCTGGCCGTCTTTGCCGAACCGCCGGCGGAATCTCCCTCTACAATAAAAATCTCACATTGCCTGGCGTCCCTGCTCTCACAGTTAGCCAGCTTCCCGTTACTGTCAAAGGAAAATTTTGATTTGCTCAGCATGTTGGTCTTGGCCTTTTCCTCGGCCTTTCTGATTTTGGCTGATTTCTCCGCACAGCCGATAATTCCTTTCAGCACTTCCAGGTTACGGTCAAAATACAGTTCCAGTTCGTCTCCGGTAATGGAAAATACTGCTTTTGTAGCGTCGGCGCTGGCTAATTTCGTCTTGGTCTGTCCTTCAAAAATAGGATCCGGATGCTTGATTGCCACGATGGCCGTCATACCGTTTCTGGTGTCGGCTCCTGTAAAATTGGCGTCTTTCTCTTTTAGAATTCCAAGTTCCTTCGCATAACTGTTAATCATCATCGTAAACTTGGTTTTGAAGCCTGCCAAATGAGTGCCGCCTTCCTGGGTGAAAATGTTATTACAGAAGCCTAATATATTTTCTTCGAAGGCATCTACGAATTGGAATGCAGCTTCTACTTCAATATCATCCGCTTTTCCCTTATAGTAAATGGGATCATGAACAGGAGTTTTATTGGCATTCAGCTCTTTTACGTAGGCTACGATGCCTTCGGGTTCGCAGTAGATGATCTCTTCTTCTTCTCCCTGACGCTTGTTTGCGTAGGTGATGGTGAGGCCTGGATTGAGATATGCTGTCTCGTGAATCCTGCTTTTCAGCCATTCTGCCTTGAATCTGGTTTTCTCGAAAATGGTTCTGTCTGGAAGGAAGTTGATCTCTGTTCCTGTCTCTTTTGTCTTTCCCAAGACGGGGAGAAGTCCTTCCTTCAGCTCGATTACAGGGATTCCTTTTTCGTAGGCATCGTGGTAAATGTGGCCGTCCTGGTAGATTTTGATGTCTAAATACTCTGACAGGGCATTGACCACAGAGGAGCCTACTCCGTGAAGACCTCCGCTGGTTTTGTATGCCTGGTTATCGAATTTTCCTCCGGCGTGAAGGGTAGACAGGACGATTCGCTCGGCTGAGACGCCTTTTTTGTGCATTCCTACCGGGATTCCCCGGCCGCTGTCTTTGACGGTGCAGGAACCGTCGGATTCCAAGGTCACCCAGACTTGATTGCAGAAGCCTGCCAGGTGCTCGTCCACTGCGTTGTCTAATATTTCATAAATAAGATGGTTCAGGCCTTTGGTCCCGACTCCTCCTATGTACATGCCTGGCCGTTTTCGGACAGCCTCAAGACCTTCTAAGACCGTGATGCTGTCGGCTGTGTATTGTGGCTTTGCCATGTTGATCCTCCATATTTGGTGATTTCTGCGAAAGAGGGAAGCAGGGTGTTTTCCGCTCCTCTCCAATTACTTTGTGGGCTTTCACACTCGTCGTCAAGTGTTCAATGCGTCGTTTACGTGAACATTATACACGCAAACTCCCTATTTTGGCAAGTGACTCTGGGCTGTTTCGCCCTAGTCCATAGATAAGTACCCTAAAAAACGCCTTTTCCGACACCTTAGTATTGATTTGACACTTTTGCACTGGAAAACGGACAGGTTTTGTCGTTGCCAATATGGGGAAACTTTGTTATACTGGGTATTAGTCAGAGGATCAAGAGGATAGTTATGGATTGCCCTTTCTGTTTCATGTTACATACAGGAAGGGGGGGTGAGTTTATGAGTACGATGGAAATACTGACTTTATTGTTAGTGGTTTTTGCTGCACTCACTTACCTGGATAGTCACAAAAAATAATTGTCCTCCGACCTGTCAAGCTGAGGACAATTATTTTTGTTTTCTAATTTGAAAGGGCAATCAGGACTTTCCTGATTGGTACTCTGATTATAACATCTTTGCACCAAAAATGCAAGAGGTTACAAAAGGCACCGGAAACGGTGCTTTTTTGTTTAAAGCAATTTGTTTTCAGATATGAAATTTCCCACCCCTTTGTACCATACGCTTTACCCCGTCTTTAAAAAACACAAACTCCTTAGTCCGTCGGTATAAGCACAAAAAAATCAGATTGGGAATCACAGCACAGATGAAAATTTTCAATAGAAAACCGGCAGCGCCGCCGCCTGTCGGACCACACAGAATCCATGTTGGTATCCCGGCAGCCGCAGCAACTGTCAGATGCATCCCATACCTTACAAAATAGGGGCCCACAGGCATATGCAGCCCCCGGCGGCAAAGGACAAAAGGCTCACACCAGAACGGGAAAGCCAGGGTGCTGAGAAGGGTTCCGGCCACAACGCCCTCAATCCCCAGTCTCCGGGCCAGCACCACGGAAACCACCAGATTACAAACCGCTTCGGCAATAGACTTATACCGATCATCCCAGAAAAGCCCCAGAACCCCTTTGGTATTGTTCACCGGATTGCGCATGCCGTTTACATAGAAATTCAAGACGATCAAAAACACCGCCGGTTTGGACAGCAGATACCCTTCCCCAAGCCATATGTTGATAAAAGGGTCATAGAGACAAAACAGGCAGATGCTCATCCACCCAAAAAGCCATGCGGAGAAAAAGAACAGGCAGCGGAAAGCCTTCCTCTGCCCTTCCTCTGTCTCCGTGGCAGTCAGATTCCCCAGGGCAGGCGTGATGGCGTCAAACACCGCATTGACTACAATGTTCAGAAATCCCCGAATCATCATATAGTTGGAGTACAGCCCTGCCGCCGCCAGCCCTGCAAACCGGGAGATCAGCAGATTATCCGTATTAAAAACAGCCACGGCCCCGATCCGGTGAAGCACCATGGCCCTTACGTTGCGGCCGATTTCTTTTAATACCTCCCCAGGCAGGGGGCAGATATTCTTCTCCCGCAGGTAGGGAAACATCCGGTTTGCCTTCACCGTGACGGCAAGATTCTGTACCACCGTGGCTGCTATGGCAAGGTACAGATAATACAAGTAATTCCCGGTCAGATACAGCACCGCCATCTGCGCCCCGGCAGCAGCCAGCGACACGGCGGCCCGGATCCCGGTCTCTATGTATTTCTTTTGATACACAAAAAGGAGGGTGGACTTATAGGAAAAAAAATAGGATATGCTGGTATTTGCCAGATTCAGTACATAGAAAAAAGGGATATGTGGAATGTCTCCTGGCATCTCCTTCACAAAAAAACCCAAAAAAGGGATCAGGCACAAGCCCAATCCGAAAACCTCCAGCCCTACCCCCCGGTAAAACCGGCGGTAAAGCCCCATCAGGGATTTGATCATCTCCCTGTCCCCGCAGGCCACAGGGCGGTAGAGACTGTAGGTGACAGAGACGCCAAACCCCAGCTCCGCCAGAGAGAGCATAGAAAGCACATCCGTAAAAAGCCCGTTAAGCCCCAGATATTCCTTCCCCATCAGGACAACAAACACCCGGCGGGACAACAATTTCACCGCAGCCAGAAGAAGCTCTCCGGCCATGGCAAATTTCAAATTTTTCTTCATAGGCTCTGCTCTGTCCATTGGTTCTCGTCACCCCGTCCTGTTTTTGCCTGTAGGCTTTATAACACGGTAAGCGGCTGCCAGCACTTTAAAAAACGGTACTCCCGCCCAGAGAGCCAGCTCCGCCGCCAGGGTCTTTATATCCGGACAGAGAGCCAGCGCCTTAAGGCTGACATGGCGGCGCACCGCATCCCGAAACCGCTTCAGATAGTCCTGAACGTTCCCGTCTGCGCCCTCCTTAATCGCCTCCATAGCCAGGCGGGCAGCCGTATCCATGGCTGCCTGGCGGAAACAGACCTCCCCTTCCGGAAAGTTGGCGGCCCCGTCCTCGCAAACCCTGTCCAGGACAGAAAGCACCTTGCAGCGCTTCTCTGTCACACCGTCATTGATCAGGCTTCCCTGCCGGTAAACATAGTGGTAAAGCGTATCCGGCACATAGGCCAATCGCCTGACCCGCTTTAAAATCTGGTAAAAAAATAAAATGTCTTCCCCACAGCGGATTTGCCTGTCAAAGAGAATCTCCTTCACCAGGTCTGCCGGAAAAAGCTTCCCCCAAGCGTTCCAGAGAAAAGGAGAACGCCGGGCCAGGCAAAGAGCCGCTTCCCCTAGAGAAAGCACCTGGGCAGGGCCGTTTATCAGATGCTGTCCCTGATTTCCGCAGATACTCACATCCACGTGCTTTTCTGTCAGCTCACGGTACAGAACATCCAAAAAGCCAGGCTCCACATAATCGTCAGAATCCACAAAAGCTATATAAGCCCCTGAAGCCTGCCGGATTCCCTGGTTTCTGGCGGCGGAAAGCCCCTGATTCTCTGTAAGGTGTATGATCCGGAACCGTCTGTCCCCGGCCGCCCAGGCATCACAGATACTGCCGCTGCCATCCGTGGAGGCATCGTCCACCACCAGTACCTCTATGGCAGGGTAGGTCTGGACCGCCACGGAAGCCAGACATTTTTCCACATATTCCTCTACATTGTACACTGGTACAATCACGCTGATTTGCGGTCTTTGCTCTTCCATCTCAGCCAGCCTCCCAATCCTTTCATCCAGGTAAATGCCGCCGCTGCCGCCCAAAATCCCCTTGGGCTGGCACACAGAGCCAGCAGCGCCGCCCTGTCCCTCTTTCTGGGGATGCGGGCCAGAATCCCAAAGCTGAAATGCTGCCGGGTATTCTCCTGAATCCGCTTCAGGTATGCAAGGGTCCTGACATCCTCTCCTCCCTCTTTCACAGTCAGCACAGCCAGGCAGCGGTTGGCCTCCAGGGCCAGAAGGTGAAAATCCTCTGCAGCCTCCGGAAAATACATTTCAGCCTCCCTGCAGACAAAATCCTGGGCCATAAAAGCCGTAAGCTTCCGCTCACTGGCGCCGCTGTGCATCTGGCTGCCCTCCCTCCTGGTGTAGTGATAGAGAATGTCCGGCCGGTAACTGACCCGGCTGACCTGTTTCAGAACAGAATATAAAAACAGCAGATCCTCGCTGTAAAAAATATCCTCTCTAAAAAGATTCTCTTTCACCAGCCTGGCGCAGTATAGCTTCCCCCAGGGTACAAGGTTAAAGGGGAACCCCCGGGCCAGACAACAGACAGCCTCCCTTTGGCCATAGACAGCGGCAGGGCCCTCTTTTAGCTCAATACCGTCGGCCCCGCAGGCGCTAATCTGCGCTCCCGCCTCTGTCAGGCTTTTGTACAGCTTTTCCAGAAGCTCCTTCTCCACCTGATCGTCAGCATCTACAAAAGAGATGTACTCCCCCTGTGCCTGGAGGATTCCCTGGTTTCTGGCCGCCGACGGCCCCCTGTTTTTCGGTAAATGGACAACCTGTACCCATTGGTTTCTGGCCGCATATGCATCACATATAGAAGCGCTTTTATCCCGGGAGGCATCGTCCACAAGGAGTATCTCTACCTTGGGATAAGTCTGCATAAGAAGGGAATCCAGACACCTCTCCAAATAGTCCTCCACATTATATACCGGCACGATCACGCTGATCAAAGGCCTTTCCCGCTCCATTTCAGACATCCTCCTTTTCCATGACCTGTCTGTAATACCCGGCCAGCTGTCTGTGTATCCGCCGGATGCCAAACCTTTGCTCTGCCTTTTCCCGATTCCTTTCCCCCATATTTCTAAGCCCTTCTGTGTCCCTGCTGCACCGCAGCAAAGCCTCCGCCAGGGCAGGCACGTCCCCTGGCTTTACCAGAATACCGTTTTCCTCTCCCACCACTTCCGGGATCGCACCCACAACAGTGCTGATAATAGCCTTGCCTGCCGCCATCCCCTCCAGAATCGCCACAGGCAGCCCTTCGTGGTAAGATGGCAGAACCACTGTGGCCGCATCCTTCAGGTACCTCAGCTTTTCATCCTCATCTATCCACCCCGGTACCGAAATATTCTTATCCAGCCCCTTTTCCTTTACCAGGGCCCGGACCTTCTCCACCTCGCCGTCTCCTGCCAGACAGAGCCCCAGCTCAGGGTTCTGCCGTACTGCCAGCTCCATGGCGTCTATAAGGTCATACGTTCCCTTCCGTTCCCCCAGCCTGCCCAGCATCAGAAATACGTTCCGGCGCCCTTCCGGTTCCGAGACTGCCGGCCGCAGCTTCTCCGTATCCACACCGTTATACAGGGTCCGGCAGGCCTTCATGGAAAACCTGCCCTCCAGCTCCCGCTTCCAGCCGTCAGACAGGGCCAGCACCAAATCCGCCCGGCCAAAGAATCCGTCCACGATCCCTTTCCTCCGGCCGCCCAGACTGTCATAAAAGGCCAGATACTCCGCGCCGTGTACATGGATGACCGCCTTTTTTCCGGCCCTCTTCACCGTGCGCAGGTAAAGATTCTTGCGGAAGGTGCTGCCCCGCTCTGCCGTATGGATGTGAAACAGATCATACTTGCGGTAACACAAAAGAAACCGAAGGTATCCGCAGACAGAATACAAAAGCCGCACCGGCAGCCTTCCATCTATATAGGAAGGAAAGCTGTCAATCTCAAACTCCTGCCCCAGCCTGCCACTCTCCCGGATATCCCGGATAACCTGGACCATCCCGCCCCGGGCATGTATTTCACTGGGACCGTTCTCCAATATTTTCATACTGTCCTCCTGCTTACAGCGTACGGATGTATGCATCCAGAGAAGCCAGGAAGTTCCCGGTGTTGGAGTGAAAACTGTCAAAGCCATGGCTTTTCAGGCCCTTAAGACTGTCAGGCAGCTGTTCCACATCCAGACAGGCCCGAAGCAGATGCATCTGGTGAAGCTGCATCGCCAGCTCTGTCTGATGGTCGTCCACATGCTCCCCGTACCGGGCCAGACGCGGGACCGCGACCACCTTTTTCCCCTGCTTCACGGCGCCTGCCATAGTACCTGCGCCGCCGTGGGTAATAAGGATATCACAAGATTTCATCAGTCCTGCGAATTGTTCCTGTCCGCAGAATGCCTGGTGGGGGCAGGCAGGAACATACCCACTGGTTCCGGTCTGGATAAAAACCTCCTCTTTTATAAGGCCAGCCCCAATCATCTGATCCACCTTCTTTATAAGACGATCAAAAGGAAACTTCTGAGACCCCACTGTCACAAATATCATATGGCCCTCCTCAATAAATACCGCCTACCCATATGGCCTTTGGATAAAACGCCAGCAGCTCCTGCCACTGGATATAAAACCGATCCGCAAAGGGATACAGCAGTTTCCCTGTCATGGTAGGACTCTTCACCTTGGCAAAGGATTCGATATAGATCAGTTTTTCCCAAACAGCTTGCAAATGAGACACAGAGGCACGGTCGCCAGTACTCCTGTGCAGACCACCACATCCGGCCGCTCCGCCATATAGATTTTTAAGGAGCGAAACGTATTGACTATAAGCCTGGGAATAAATGACCGCTCCCGCCGGTTGATCTGCGCAAGGAAATAGCAGCGCATATCCTGCGCGTCAATCTTGTAAGATGTCTTCTCCGTAACCAGAAAGCTGTCATAGCACTCCATCAGAGGGCGCAAAAGCATCAGCTCCGCCAGGTGCCCGCCAGAGGATGCCGCAAAGCATATCCGCATTTTTTTACGCTTCATGTCTGTTCACTTTTCAATGCCGGCTCTATCCTGGCCGGCCTCCCTTTCCTCCCCGCCGCTCCACTGGGCACAGCGTCTTGCAAGCGCGTCTTTTGCCTGGACATCAAAACCGCAGGCCATGGGAATCAGGGTACAGGCAACTATGGTATAGGGATAATAGATTGTGTTGTCCGTGGCGTAAAGGACGAAGCAGTAGACACAGATGCCCAGGAAAAGACATCCCCCGTCCTTTCCTCCCTGACGGGACCAGTAGCCCAGCCGGGCAGGCAGCCAGCTCCAGAGCCAGACCCAGTACCCAAAAAATCCGATGTTCAGATACATGCGGAGGAAATCGTTGTGAATCTGAGTCTGGGAACGGAGGGGAACTGTCTGTACAGCCCCTGACATCCACTCCACCATACGCTCAAACCCGGTTCCCAGGCCTGTGTAGGTAAAGCTGATCTCATAGTAAGGCGCCGCATTGGCAAACAGCCGGATCCGCCCTTTGGTGTCCAGTCCATGGGCCTCCAGATATTCAAAAAGGCCATTGTGAATTCCTGCAATATAAAGAAAGCTGACTGCCATCATGGCCACGGCTGCACACATGGCCGTCTGCCTGGAGGCTTTTGAAGGAAGCTTCCTTAAAAGAAGTGCTGCCGCAACCCCCAGGGCTAAGGCCGGAAATGCGATCCGCTTCAGCCCCACCAGAAAAAAGAAGGACACAAGCAGCAGCCAGAGCCAGCGATAAGAGGATGCCTTCCAGTGAAGCAGAAGATAAATAAGGAAAGGGCCGAAGGCAAAGGTCAGATCATGAGTTTCCAGCCGCGTCATCAAAGGGCCGGTCTCTCTGCTAAAAGTAACTATAAGAGTATAAAATTCCTGGAGAAATGAACCAAGCCCTCCTGTATAAATGACCACCAGAACGCTGATAAAATTTGCGGCGCACATGGCTCCCAGACAGTACCAGATTCCCTTTTCTCCAAAAAGGTACAAGGTAGCGGCAGCCACCAGAACCGACAGAAGCTGGGGAAAAATCATGGAAATGCCGTTTATAACCGCCACATTCTCCGCCCTGGTACCCACCCAGATTGCGGCGGAAAAGACCAGCGGAATCAAAAAAGGCAGCGCCTGAACCGCCGTGTGGCGGATCAGGAGAAACAGGCGGTCCAGCCGCACCGTCGCTATAAGATTTATTAAGGCCAGGAAAAGAATCGCCAGCCCGCAGGGATTTTTAAGGCTAAGCTCCACGCCGGCCACCACAAAATAGGTGTCCTGGAGAAAAAACATGGCAGTTGCCAGCAACATGTATATAATCGAGATCAATCCCTTTATCCTCCTGTTTTTCCTAAGCCACCGTCTTTTCCTCTTTGTCAGAGGCATGCCCATCCCCTGCCCGCTTCATGGCAATGGACAACAGCTCCCGGATATAGAAGCACTGCTCCTCCTCCCCGCAGGCAAATCCGTTTTTCACATCCATGCGGTAGCCCCGTTCCTGGGCTCTCTCGTTCAGCACGATACCTATCTGGAACAGGGCGGCAGTCACCTGTTCCCTGTCCATGGACTCTGCGAAGATCAGATACTGGCCCGCCCCGTTGTTGCCGACAAAAACCTTGTCAGAGGGCACAAACACAGAGGTGATAATTTCCACAAAGTCCTTTATCATCCGGTCGCCGGCCTCCCGGCCCAGCCGGGCATTTTCCATCTGCAGATTGGCAATCTTTAACACAACACAGGCAAAGCTTCCCGGGACAGGCCGGCGCTCCCGCCGTGTGATATACTGATCGCACTTGGCCCGGTTAGGCAGGCCGTCCACCTTGTTGGTAAAGGCATAGTACTCGATAAAGTCCTCGATTCTTCCAAACAGCGCCGCGCCGGCACAGCCCAGCGCACCGAAAATCACCACAATAAGCACCGTAAAAATCCGGATGGGGAACCGTTCTGTCACCCGCACGCTGGACAGCATCATGATGTTCTGGGCGCCCAGATACTCGTTGTACTCGTCGTTGGTTTCATAGTAGACAGACTGAAGTGCATTGATCTTTTCCGCCAGACGGGCAATCCGGGCCTGGATGTTGTTCTGGCTTTCCTCAGAGGAGGAGGCCGGGGCCCCTGCAAACACACTGATGATATAATTGTTGTAATCGCTGTCAATCACGTTGTGTTCATAGTAGGTGCGATCCTCAATATATTTCATCAGCAGCTGATCATACTGGGCAGTCCTGTCCACCGGGGTCCATTCCCCGTCCTCATCCCGGTTCCAGTCGTCATAGACATCCGGCAGCACATTATTCTGAAGCAGACTTCCGGATTCTGTTCCGTCGTCACTGACCACAGGGACGTTAAACTCTCCCATGGCATTTTCATAGGCGTTTATAATGCCCCGTATCTTCTCAATCTCAAAAGCCGCGGCATTGTTAGCAATGGACAAGTCATTGTTCCGGTTCCGGTATTTCTCCAGAAGCAGATCCCGATCCTTGGTGATCCGGCCTGCCAGAATCTCAGAAAACAGCTGCCGCACCTCCACATCCTGAATAAATTGAAACTCGTCCTTCAGATCCTGAAAGCTGCGTCCCGTCCGGCTGGAGCGGAATTCACCGTTCCACTCAATCTTATCTGTAAGATGCCGGGTAATATTGGTTAACGTATCATCCATGACTTCCGCCATCTCCAGGTAATCGTAGCCCTTGGAGGTAATATCACTGACCGGATTGGCAGCCAGGGAGGTATTCACATGGGTTTTGCCGTAGTAGGCGGCATATTCCTGAAGAATCTGATTCAGAACCTTTCTGGGATACTCTTTGCCGTTGCCGACGCCGCAGTTGAAGGACACCACATACCGGGTGGGATTCAGCTCATAGTCCTCCTCGCCGTTGTCCAGCTTAGACTGCTGCACCAGCAGATCCTCCTCTGTGATAATCGGCTCCACATGGATATTCATACGGATCTTGTCAATGGTTGCCTCCCCGGAGTCTGCGTCCAGGTTCTTTAACGCCTGGGCGGCCAGGTTCATAAGTTCGGCTTTCAAAGCCTCAATCTGCCGGTCTGCCTGTTCACAGGCCGCCGAAGAGGGATTGGCCCTGCCGATCTGGGCGGAGGCATATGTGTTGTGTTGTGCCTCCTCCACCAGCCTGGTGGCGGATTCCAGATACTCCTCGGCCTCGTCGGCAAAGTAGTCCACGCCTACCTTGGTCTTGGACATGTAAAATTCCTTATCTGTGTCATAGGTGGGAATCAGCACAAAACGGGTCATATAGGCGTTGTACATATTGATGGCCTCAATCCGCACGTCGTGGGCCGCCATGTCCTTTCTCTGCAAAGTGTCCAGGCGGTGATTGGCGTACTGCATCCGGGACTGGTAGGTGTCCCTGTTTTGAGACAGGCCGTTTTCCAGGACAAAGGCCTCATAGCGTTCCAGCTCAATGTCAATAAAATTGCCGATCTTTTCAGACAGGGAAGAAAAGGTCTCCTCGCTGTCCTTTGCCCGGTAGCTGCTGCTCTCGCTGCTGTAGCCGGGGAGATAGTTGCGCAGCTTGTTGGCCTGCATCTCCAGATAATCTTTTACGTCCAGATACTCCATACCCTCCATTCCGTCGAAAGACAGGTCCAGTATGCTGTCGTTTTCCCCATAGCGGAGTACAAATTCCTCCCAGTACACATCGGCCAGAAGATTCAGCACTGTCTTTGGATCCGTGCCATGGAAGGCTACCTTCTCATCACAGCGGACCTTGTACTCGGTGGAGATTTTCAGGTCAGACTCCTGGGTGACATCCAGCTTTTTGGAATCCAGAGAGGTAGAAATGCTTAAAGCTTTGGACAGCTGCTCCGGCGTAAGGCCCAGGCCGCCCCGCTGAATCACCTTTTCCAGAATACTTTCCGAGAGGATGTTGGATTCGTTAAACCGGGTAACATTGGGGTTCTGCCCTCTGGCCGCCTCCTCGTAGTTGAATACCATCAGCATATCGGGAGCCCAGAGATCCACAGCTACCTGGGCCCCAAAGCTGACTATAAAAAACAAGGCTCCCATCGCCGCCAGTTTTCGCCGTCTTCCTGCCGTGCAGTTCAGCACGCCTTTAAAGCCCAAAACCGGGATCTTGGATTTTATCAGGAAGAAGCGCCCAACCAGCACTGCATACAATATAACCAGGCACACAATCAGTGCCGGAACTATGAAACATACCAGAATCATTTTGTTATCACTCCTTTCATTGGGTATCCTGACGGCCGTTGATATCTATGACTGCCAGTTCAGGCCGGTTATTGACCCTGGGAAGCCTGCTGTGGCCTCCCATACCTCTGGAGACGAAGAGGGTGCTGTGGGGAAGGCTGTACATTCCTCCGCTGTACCTGGGGAACAGGCCTGTGTCTCCGTGATACACACCGCCTATAACCGGAAGCCGGATTTGTCCGCCGTGGTAGTGGCCGCTGATACCCAGGTCCACATGGCCGTCTGCCAGATATTCGTAGTAAAGGCTGGGGTAATGGGCGATAAGCAGCTTGAACATGCCGCTTTTTTCATACTCCTGGAAAAACCGGGCTCCATACTCCTCATAGCCCTCCGGGGATGTGGTAAGTCCCCCGATTAAAAGGGGAGTCCTGTGGATTGTCACCTCCTCGGCCCGGTTGACCAGCACATGAACCCCCAGCTCCAGAAGCAGACTCTCTATGGGACTTCCTTTTTCATACATCAGATTGCTCTCATGGTTGCCGGGGCTATAGTAAACCGGGGCAATCTCAACCAGGCCTTTGCACAGGGTCAGGATTATATCCAGATTATCCTCGTCTGAGTTAACCATGTCGCCTGCCACGGCAATAACATCCGGCCCAAGAGCCCTGATCTGTTCCAGCAGATCTGCATTTCCCGGGCCAAACTCCCCATTGTGCAGGTCTGACAGAACCACAACCCGGATGTTTTCTCCCTCCGTCACTTTAGGGGAGTACACATGGTAAAATGTGGTTTCCAGTTGGTCTGAGAGCAGCCAGCGTCCTCCGCAGACCAGCAGAGCGATCACAAGGAGCCCCCACAGGAATACCCGCCTTTTCCCTTTTGATCCGGCCGCCTTGATCTGGCCTTTCTTGCTTGTATTTTTTTGCATGTTAAACCCTCCTGTCAGGCCTGTAAGTACTCTTCGGAAACTCCCTGTTTCCTACAGGCCTTCTCTTCGAAGAACAGCCCTGCCTGTCTGAAAAATCAGTTTCCAGTCCAGCAGCCAGCTCTGTTCCCGTATGTATCGCAGATCTAACTCCACCCATGCGTCAAAGCTTAATCGGTTGCGCTGGGGGCTCACCTGCCAGAAGCAGGTAAGCCCGGGGGTAACTGCCAGCCTCTGCCTCTGATACGGGGTGTACTCCTTAACCTCTCTGTACAGAGGAGGCCGGGGCCCCACAATGGACATATCGCCTTTCAGAATATTGACCAGCTGCGGCAATTCGTCCAGGCTTGTAGACCGCAGAAACCGCCCCAGACGGGTGATTCTGGGATCATTTTTAATCTTAAATGCCGGTCCGGTCATCTCATTATAGGGCAACAGCTTCTCCAGGTGTTCCTCTGCATCCACACACATGGTACGGAATTTATAGAGACGGAACAACTCTCCCCCCTTGCCACAGCGGATCTGGGAGAAAATAGGGCTGCCCTTAGGATCATCTATCACCACCGCCAGAGCAATCAAAAGCAGCAGAGGGAAGAGAAATACCAGCGCCAGCGCAGATAACAAGATATCCTGCGCTCTCTTGACACACATGTATACACGCTTTTTCTCCATCTCATCCTGCTCCTCCTTTTGCTGTCAATATACTCCCGGAGAACCTGCCCCAAAAACAGGTATAGAGAGCCTTCGACAGTACATGTCACTGAAAATTTGCCTTCTTTCCACGCAGCATATCGATAAATGTCTGCACTGCCAAGGCTTCCTCATATGTAAGGTCATCCATCCCATGAAGACAGGAACTGTTTATTCCAAGCAAATAGTCTGACGAAACCTGAAAAAATTCTGCCAGCTGCGTCAGGCTTTTCAAACCGGGCTTTCGATCTCCCAATTCATAGGCGGAAATCAATGCAGGAGAAACGTTCAAACCTTTGGCCAGCTCTGACTGAGTCATGTCTGCCCTTTGTCTTAACTGCCTGATTCGATTTCCTATTTTATCGCTCATAGATACTTTCTCCTAACACTTTCACCAGGACAGACCTGATAAAAGGATTACAAAAAACTTGCATTTTGTAGAATTTACGTTATTATACCCCCCATCCCCGCTTGTCATGATTTTACACATTTTGAATTCAACCGCAACAATATGTACGCTTTAAGAGCAATTTCCCAATGGACTTTCCGCATTGCTCGTCGAATACCTGAGGCAACTGTTTACATTGTCTGCTATGGCATCATTCTTGTCTGTAAACTCCAGATTTAAGCGTCAAATTTGGCGTTGACATATAAGTAAAAAATAATTATAATCCCGTTTTCAACACTTATTGAAAAATAAAATGGCTGAATCCCCCTGTTTATGGGAACTTCAGCCACTTCTATTTTCTAGGTTTGTTGTACGGAAACCCTATCCTGAAATTTCTTTAATTTTTTTATTCAGCTCTTTCGGCTGGTAATACTGTCTGTCTAACTGCAGATCAAATACTGCGTTTAAAGCAGTAAGTACCTGCGATCCCGTTTCAAAGCAGAGGTTGTTGCAGTCATAATAGCATACGGAAGTGTTCCTCCTGACGATGCCGCAGCTGGCTTCATACAGATGGGAAATGTATTCATCATAGCGTGCGGTGGATGTGCTGGTAGTCGAAAGAGGGCTGCTCAGAATGTTTTCCGATCCGTACAACGTTTTTAGTTGTTGTCTTGGAACCGTTCCGGAATCCTTTCTGAATAAAATATGTGGGGTCTTTTGATTTTTAATCATAATTAAGTTTCA
This sequence comes from uncultured Hungatella sp., assembly GCA_910588325.1. Taxonomy (GTDB): domain Bacteria; phylum Bacillota; class Clostridia; order Lachnospirales; family Lachnospiraceae; genus UBA3402. The sequence goes on along the minus strand of CAJUPP010000008.1, from coordinate 8,667 downwards.
TACTTTATTCTAACCGATTCAGTCGCAAAAGCCAATAGAGTACAATACCGTACAACATATATGTTTCAAAGTTTGACAAAAAAATAAGCCGCAAAAGGCTTGTATAAAAGATTATTTAAAATTTAAGTGATTTAAAAGTGTTTAACCCCCGCCTTCGACAGTACATGTCACTGAAAATTTGTCTTCTTTCCCCGCAGCATATCGATAAATGTCTGCACTGCCAAGGCTTCCTCATATGTAAGGTCAT
>CAJUPP010000008.1:0-8320 GCA_910588325.1 uncultured Hungatella sp. | reverse complement strand
ATAAAAGGATTACAAAAAACTTGCATTTTGTAGAATTTACGTTATTATACCCCCCCCAGCCCCGCTTGTCATGATTTTACACATTTTGAATTCAACCGCAACAATCTGTACGCTTTAAGGGCAACAAAAAAAGGTAATTAAGAAATAATCTGTATCTGTAAATTCATTTTTAATTTTGCTTATTCTGGAAGAATAAACGTAACATTTATAGAATTAAAAGACTGTGATTTTGATATTGAGAATGACTGGAAATATCGTAATCAAATTGATAAATTTTTAGCCAGTAGTGAAGCAAAGATACTTAAATCATTTGATCTTCAAGGACGCAGTACTAGGCATCCATTTCCTGCACGGCTTCCAATATCTCTTCGACTGACATTTCCTCTAAAAAATATTTTTCAAATACAGGTTCTCCCAATAAACTTTTAAAACTCTTAATCAATTTCTGCTTCAGAAGAACATTCAGCCTTGCAAATTCCCCCCCTGCCCCATCCGGCTCCCACAAACCAACTGCGCCGGCAAAGTATCCCATTGATGCCTCATGGGCCGCCTCTTTTACACGGATCCGAAGCAGAGTTTCGTCAATATCAACTGCCCTGGTTCGATCATACACACAGTTTCCCATATTCATCCGCTTCATCCCGTCTGCCAATTCTACAAGAAAAGCTTTTACATCCTCAAGACTCATCTCACTTTCTACAAGAGGCAAATGACTTCGATGCCTGAAAAATAATTTGAGGGCCTGGTATTCTTCAGATTTTTTATCCGGAAATACCTGTTCCAGCTTTTGCTCAAATCCCTGCCGGAACCAATACAGATTGTTGTGCTTCCAAAAGAGCTTTTTATATATGAAAAAAATCTCAATCTGTGTAGAGCGGCGAAATCCCGTTTCCTGATCGCTGTATCCCAGATTTGGCTCGATAATTATTTTTACAACGCGGACATCTGCCAGAAAATCCCGGAATAAAAGAGCTGTATTCCGCGCAATTTTCTGTGCGGAACAAGAATAAAAAGGAACCTCTGCCATAGTCAGCAGAAGCGTCTGAAGCTTTATAAAATGAATTCCCGAAATTATAGTCATCTTCTCAAATTGAGTCTTCGTTTTGACGCAGCACATCAGGAATTCATTCTCAGGAAGATCCTGTATCACATTCTCTATGAACCTGCTTTCACGGCAGAGATTGCTTAGATAGTTCATTAACAGTATATTGGGATGATAGCGCTCTTCATAATTCAGCCACTGATTATTCTCAAATACATAGTTCATAAAAACGGATGAAACGGACATATTCAGACTTACAATCTGACTATATAGATCATTCAGCTGTGCGAAAGACAAATATTCCGGCAGCCATTTGTTAACATCCTGATCCGTTATCTGAAAAAGAAAATATGCTTTCAATAAATATGCACAATTTTGAGGGTGATATCCGTCAGACAGTTTTCCCCTTTCCGACAAAACGGTTATGTGGTACAGTCTTCTGGTGTCTCTGTTCAAAAGATCCAGAAATTTATCCGCATCATCTATATAATTCATGATAAAATCTTTCAGCTGTTGATCAGTCCAAAGAATTTCCGTATCATCCAGATACTGAAAAAGCCATATCAGAGCCTTTACAAAGTTCGAAGAATAATTCTCTGCTGGAATCAACAGCGGCTCAATATCCTCTTCTCTTGATACCTTCATTCCCGCCTTTCCCTGCTCTATCTATTATTTTTATTTATATTATGTTCATAATGCTGTTTTCAAAAAGTATTCCCCGCATATCTTTTGTATCAGAAAAATTCAATAGATTTATTTCGTATATCATGCTCTTTTCGAATAAGCTGGTTTGTCCATAAACTATAAAGGTTTTGTCTCTGAAGTCGGTGCAGGACAGAGTGACGGATACATTTGCCGCTTTAAAACAATCCCCTAAAAAATAATAAAATCCTATAGAAACTCCACCCCAGACCTGTTCCTATGGTATTCATCACCACATCGTCCAGCTGACAGTAACCGATTTTCATTACAAGCTGGGTCAGTTCAATCCCGATACTGAACATACATCCTGTCAAAATACATGCCAGACCATTTTTCATAGGGTGGAAGACGCAGGAAATCAATGTACCAACAGGAATAAACAGCAGAATATTTTCTATCACAAACCCATGGGACTGTATCGTTCCTTCCCAAGTTCCCAACAAGGTCAAATCTATCCCTGTTCTGGATCCTGGTTCTCTGGAAAAGAATACCACATTCAGCAGAATCACCGTATAGGATGCGCAAAAAACCAAAGACACATCTTCTTTCGGTTTATTTTAGCCTGACAGCCAAAAATTTTTGAGCACAATCCCATACACAAAGCAACAATCGCTCCTGTCAGCATAGCTTTGGGTATATGGCTTATGGGCTGCTGCATATCCTGACATATTGTTAAAAAAGTTCCTTCCAATTACCATTCATTTCTAATTTCCTGTAAAATCCTGATTGTTATTTTGCCAGTCACCTTAAGTTATAGTTACGATACCATAAAGTCCTCCCATCTTCAAGGGATACCGCAAATAAACTTTCATTTCAGACCACGGATTATGAGTTGAAGCACAGGGGTATAGAATTTGGAAATGTTCAAATGCAGACTTTAAAGTTGATTGGAGAGGATGGGTTATAGACTCTTGAAGCAGCTGGAAGATGTTTGCCAGTTTATTGACCTGAATAACAGAACCAAGACCTGAGTTGGATTCGACTTTCCTCCAGAAAGCTATAGAGAGGGATTAAAGTGTGCCATACGTTCAGAAGCGGCAACCAGCAGACGAGCGTCATTTAACTCATCCAATAGACGGACGTATTCATCCGGCTTATGCTGTTGGGTTTTCTATCCCCTCACATCAAGAAATTGGGCCTGACCATGAATTCGGATTTTCACCGAATCTGCCGGCACAAACATACAGTCGCCCTTGAAAAAAATCAGGTGTTCATTCTCTCCATAATAAACAGAACCGCAGCCGTCCGTACAAAGCAGAACACGGAAGGAACTTCTGTCCGCCTGATATCCTACAAGTCCTCTATGCCGCTCCGTATTGACAATCATACGGTATACTTCAAAATATTTGCAGCGGCACAGCAGCTCCGAGGCGCAGCCCTGACGGTATTTCAGTACGCGAAGGGGCTGCCTGGGCTCTGCACTGGCCTTCAGATTTACCACCTCCAGGGCCTTATCAATATGCAGTTCCCTCTTTTTTCCATTCTTATCTACCCGATCATAGTCATACAGCCGGTAAGTCAGGTTGGAGCTTTCCTGTATCTCTGCCACGAGAGCCCCCGCACCGATGGCATGAATGGTTCCGGCTTCGATGTAGAACAGATCGTCCTTTTTTATCGGCACTTTTTGCAGATAGTTCTCCACCGTGCCATTTTCAATGCTTTTACGAATTTGTTCCTTATCCATATCATGGTACAGGCCATATACCAGCTTGGCATCTCTGGCCGCATCCAGCACATACCACATTTCTGTTTTGCCAAGCTGCCCGTTTTCATGCTCATAAGCATATTCGTCGGTTGGATGTACCTGGACGGAAAGATCTTTTTTCGCGTCAATGAATTTAATCAAGATAGGCAGTTCCCTGTCCGTATCAGGATGAGTGCCCAGATATTCCGGGTGCGCGTTCAATACTTCTGAAAGCGTCTGCCCGGCAAATGCTCCGCTTGCTACAACGCTGGGTCCGTCCGGATGGGTAGAACACTCCCAGGTTTCAGCTAACGGACTCATATCGATTCCCTTAGAAAAATCATCATTCAGTCTGCTTCCACCCCAGAGATAATCCTTCCCCCGGGGCTTTAACAAAAATGGCTTACCGTATATATTTTTGTTTATCATAGACAGAAATCTCCTTGCCAAGCTGAACTTCCACCAGCTTCAGTTCGCTCTCGGCTAAAATCGTGTGGCGGCATCCGGCCTGCATCGTAATCACGTCACCGGCCTTAACCTCCTGCTCCATGCCATCTACAATGGTACGCCCTGTACCGGATATTACGACCCATACCTCATCCCGGTTCTTGTGGCTATGGTAATTCATGCTGTGCCCTGCATTCAATGTCACTTTAATCGTCAGGCTTTCTTCCTCCACATCCAGTACGCGGAAACTTCCCCAGCTTTTCTCCGCAAACATGACCTGCTGATGGATCTGATCCACAAACGGTTTGATATAGGAGCTCTGCTCCTTATCGCTGACCAGAATTCCCTCTGGAGAAGCAGAAATTACAACATCCCGCAGCCCCATAGCCAGAACAGGTACATTTAGTTCATTGATAATGTGAACATTTTCGCAGGTTTCGTTCATAATGGCGTCGCCTACACTGCTTTCCCCCATTGCTTCCGTCAGGGTATTCCATGTGCCAAGGTCTTTCCATTGACCTGCAAACCGCATGACCTGTATTCTGTCCTCCTTCTCTGCCACGGCATAGTCAAAGGAAATCTTCGCAAGTGTATCATACTTGGCAAACAGGTCCTGGTAATCCGTAAAATCAATCAACTCATGAGCTTTTCCCAGAACATAGTTCAGTTTGTATACAAACACGCCCCCGTTCCAGAGGGCGCCCTGCCTGATATACTCGTCGGCTGCCGCCGCGTTGGGTTTCTCCTTAAATGTGGACACAGCCGCAATCTGGTCCGGGGTTTCAGGAATGATGTAGCCATATTTTTCAGAAGGATAGGTAGGCTCGATTCCCATCAGGACAAGATTTGCTTCCCCTTTGGCAGCCTGCCTTCCCAGAGCCTTCAATGCCTCAAAATAGTCATTCTCTACATATGGGTCAACCGGGCAGACAATAACAGGTTCTTCCGGGTCAATCCCTTTTACATCCGCCAGATATGCTGTTGCCAGTGCAATTGCAGGGAATGTATCGCGGCGGCACGGCTCTACAGAAATCCCTACGCTTTCGCCCAACTGATTATAGATAGCCGAAACCTGGGTTTTACTGGTGGCAATGGTCACAGTGGCATCTGCATCTACCTTTTTAATCTGCCGGTATACACGTTGGACCATGGATTCATAATTTCCGTCTTCTGTCTTAAATATTTTAATGAACTGCTTGGAACGGATGTCATTTGACAACGGCCACAGACGCTTTCCGGATCCGCCGGACAATAGTATAATATTCATAGTTTTTTACTCCGTAACATGTTTATCGTTCCGCTCTCATAGGGTTATTCAAAAAATCTTCATAAGACAAGCGGATGCCTTCCTCCAGTTCTGTCTTGTATGTCCAGCCAAGTCCTGCAGCCTTGCTGACATCCAAAAGCTTTCTTGGAGTCCCGTTGGGCTTACTGGTATCCCACTCAATCCTTCCGGTGTATCCGATTACTTTCGCTACCAGTTCTGTCAGCTCCTTGATGGTCAGCTCTTTACCTGTTCCGGCGTTAACCGTCTCATTGCCGCTGTAATTGTTCATCAGGAACACGCACAGGTTGGCAAGATCATCCACATAAAGAAATTCACGCAGCGGTGAACCATCTCCCCAGCAGACAACCGATTCTTTCCCCTCCGTCTTTGCCTCATGGAACCGGCGGATCAACGCAGGCAGAACATGACTGTGGGTAGGATGGTAATTATCATTAGGGCCGTAAAGGTTTGTGGGCATCACGCTGATGTAATCCGTACCATATTGTCTGTTCAGAAATTCGCAGTATTTCAAACCGCTGATTTTTGCCAGGGCATAGGCCTCATTGGTTTTTTCCAACTCGCTGGTCAGCAGGCAGCTCTCTGTCATAGGCTGTCTGGCCATCCGCGGATAAATGCAGGAGGAACCAAGAAACTCCAGTTTTTTGCAGCCATTCTCCCATGCAGAATGAATCACGTTCATCTCAAGGATCATGTTATCGTACATGAAATCTGCCAATGCCCCGGAATTCGCCACAATTCCGCCTACCTTTGCAGCAGCCAGAAACACATACTCCGGCTTTTCCTGTGCAAAGAACCGCTCTACGGCTTCCTGACGGCAAAGGTCCAGTTCTCCGTGAGTGCGTGTGATGATGTTGGTGTATCCCTGGCGCTGCAGCTCACGAATAATGGCAGAACCAACCATTCCCCGATGTCCCGCCACATATATTTTTGCATTCTTCTCCATCATGACTATTCTGCCTCCTGCATCGCTTTTTCCTGCTTTGCCAGCCTGCGGTCATGTTTTGCCATAATCTCAACCAGCTGTGTATAGCTGGTTTTCTGCGGATTCCATCCAAGGACAGTCTTTGCCTTAGTAGGGTCTCCCCACAGGTTGTCTACATCTGTGGGGCGGAACCATGCCGGATTCACGCAGACCAGCATTTTCCCGGTCTCTGCATCATAACCTTTTTCGTCCAGACCGCTTCCCTCCCAGCGGATGGTAATACCGTTAGCTGCAAATGCCTTTTCAGTAAAATCACGAACGGTATGCTGCACACCGGTAGCGATAACAAAATCCTCTGGCTTATCCTGCTGCAAGATAAGCCACATGCATTCCACATAATCCTTCGCATACCCCCAGTCACGCAGGGAATCCATATTGCCAAGCTCCAGATGATCCTGAAGCCCTTCTGCGATACGGCCTGCAGCCAGTGTGATCTTCCGGGTCACAAATGTTTCTCCCCGGCGTTCTGATTCATGGTTAAACAAAATACCATTGACCGCAAACATCCCGTATGCCTCCCGATACTCTTTTGTAATCCAGAATCCATATTGTTTTGCCACAGCATAGGGGGAATAGGGATGAAACGGTGTCGTTTCCTTCTGAGGGATTTCCTCAACCTTGCCATACAGTTCGGAAGTGGATGCCTGATACACTTTCGTTTTCTTTGTCAGGCCAAGGATACGCACAGCTTCCAGAATACGGAGGACCCCCAGTGCATCGACATCTCCGGAATACTCCGGCACGTCAAAGCTGACCTGCACATGGCTCTGTGCCGCCAGGTTGTATATCTCATCCGGCTGCACAAGATTGATGATGCGTATCAAAGAACTGCTGTCAGAAAGATCCCCGTCGTGCAGTGTTATGCTTCCGGCGAAAATCAGATGGTCGATACGTGCCGTATTGGAAATGGATGCCCGGCGGGTAATGCCGTGAACGTCATACCCCTTCTCCAAAAGAAATTCCGCCAGATAGGAACCATCCTGTCCCGTAATTCCGGTAATCAACGCTGTTTTGTTCATGTGTTTCATGCTCCTTTGCTCTTATCGCTCTTATGATTTTATCGCTTTTCTCTTTTTTCATATTTTAGCGGATTTACCTTTCATGCTGAATGTCCAAAACTGTGAAGAGGCTGCACAATGTTGGGTTTCGTTTCCACAACATCATGCAGCCTCTGTTTCCTGCCGCCTTGTCCTTTTTCAGACGTTTCCTTTCCAGATTTTCCGATATTCACTGGGACTCATACCTTCTACCTTTTTAAACAGTCTGCTCAAATACGTTGCCTCAATTCCAAGTTCCGAACTTATCATCTCCACCGTTTTGTCCGTAAAACGAAGCTGCCGTTTGATATAAGTAACTCTCATCTGATTGAGATATGCATTGATGGTAACTCCGTAACGTTCTTTAAAAAGAGACATCAGATAAAATTTATTGACAAAAAAGCCGGACGCCAAATCATCAAGAGTAATTTTTTGCATGAAATGATTATCCAGAAACTCCTTGACTTTCTGGATATCCACAACCGAAGACACCGTGTGCGGTTCTCCGCCTGGGTGCTCCTTCTCTTTCCATGCATCCTCCATGAGTAACGTAAGCAAGGATGACAGTTTTTCATGAATCCTCATGTCTCTGACATAATCATCCGAATTGGCAATCCGATATAAATCATGAAGAACCGTATGGTAATCCGATAAATGCTGTGTTTGGAACACAGGCGTACCGCCGCGCTCCTGATACTTCTGGTAGATTGCACCCATGTTCGGACCGTAGAAATGACACCATAATAAGGACCAAAGTTCTATGTCAGCTGAATTTATAGTTCCTGTTTTATGACTGTATGCTTTTTTACAGTGGATAAACACACAATCGCCTTGGCTTAATTCGTAACGCTTTCCTTCATAGACCAGTTCTCCGGCCCCGGACAAAACCGTGAAGAAAAGGCAGGAGTTTAAGCCGGAGCGCTCACTCTTATGGGGATGCAGAGCCTGTAAGGTTCCTGTTTCCTGCAGATGAATAAGAGAAGAGCGCGCAAAGGAAGATGGCGTGTAGATAATACGGGTGGAAGAAACCGAGGAAGGTGAATTTGTAAATAGATTATCCATAGTTATGCCTTTCACGTTGAATTCTAAAACCAGTATAGTCAAAGTTTTGATCTTTATCAATAAGTAAATATTTGAA
>CAJUPP010000007.1 GCA_910588325.1 uncultured Hungatella sp. | reverse complement strand
GCGGTTGTCCAGCTCTTCTAAAATACTTTTGGTAAATCCCCACAGGTTCATGGATACGATAGAATTGCCTGGAAGAGTCACCCAGGTAGCGCCTCCGTCCTCTGTATACGCGCCGTCCTCACCCCGTTTTTCGATGTGGGTCCGTTCGTGAATATCTACAAGCCGTCCGTGGCCGTCTGTGGAGCAGACGCCTCTGGCTACGTAGCCGTTGTCTGTCATGGTATTGTTCAGATGATAGCCTACCATGGCGTACTGATATGTATCTTTATCCGCAGAGGATGTGAGCTGGCGGTACATTTCCCGGAAGGCCTGCTTTCCATAATAATCATCTGCGTTGATGACGGCAAAGGGTCCGTCTACGATATCTTTGCAGCACAGAATGGCATGTCCGGTTCCCCAGGGCTTTACCCGGCCTTCCGGTACCGAAAAACCTTCCGGGATTTTGTCCAGCTCCTGGTACACATACGCGGTTTCCATACGCTGCTCCATGCGTCTGCCGATGTTTTCTTTAAATTCCTTTTCGATAGCCTTCTTGATGATAAAGACGACCTTCTCAAATCCGGCCTCCTTGGCGTCGAAAATGGAAAAATCCATGATGATATTCCCGTATTCATCTACCGGGTCTATCTGCTTTAACCCTCCATAACGGCTTCCCATTCCGGCGGCCATAACCACCAATACCGGTTTTTTCTCTTCTCCCATAATGCTGTCTCCTTCTGGCTTACTTACCTGATTGATTAAAATTACTCTTTTAGTATAGCTGAATAGACTATGGAAAAGCAAGAGGCTGTCGGCTTTTTTGTTTGTACGATTGTTCTTTTTATTTGCATGATTGTACACTAGACTAGAGCCAGGAACACAGGACTGATAATTTTTTTTAAAAAGCTGACAGGTGTTTAAGAAAATTATGATGGAAGGCTAGGGAAGAATATGATAAAATGACTAAGTCCGCAGGCGTTTCAAATGATTGGCGGGTTAAAATAAAACGGGAATGGGGAAAGAAATTTGAAATTAATAAAGCAGCTTCAGGCATTTCAGCCGTTCAATGAGCAGGAGGCCAGAGATAAAGAGATATTGCTTCGCCAGATTGAGACTCAGCCGGATATCTTTCTCCGTTCCAACCTGACAGCGCATATGTCCGCTTCCGCATGGGTGGTGAATCCGCAGAGGGACAAAGTTTTGATGGCCTATCACAATATCTATGATTCCTGGTCCTGGCTGGGAGGGCATGCGGACGGCCAGGAGGATCTGCTTTCGGTGGCGCTTCGGGAGGTTAAGGAGGAGAGCGGTGTAAGCCATGTAAGGCCTGTGACAGAGGAAATATTTTCCGTTGAGATACTGACAGTGGACGGGCATGAGAAGAAGGGGGAGTATGTCTCCTCCCACCTGCATCTGAATGTTACCTATCTTTTGGAAGCCGCAGAGGAGGAGCCTCTTAAGATAAAATCGGATGAGAACAGCGGCGTGGCATGGTTCGGACTTGAGGAAGCAGTGCAGGCGTCTACGGAAGACTGGTTTCGGGAACGAATCTATAAAAAATTGAATGCAAAGCTGTCCGGGAGACTTTATCATAGTTAAAACCCCTGCCGGGCTGCATGATCTCGGAAGGCCCGCCCTGGGGCGCAGCCAGTTAGGAGCGCAGCCAGTTTCAGTTTCTCGTTGCAAATTCGGCGGACTTGGTATATACTATCGAAAGATGTTGTAACAGAAAAATGTGGGAATTCTATGAAAGAAAAGGATGGATATAAGTATGGCATTATTAGAAACATGGCGCAATCTTGCTTATGGTGATGGTCTGAACGATAAAGAGAGAGAGAATCTGTGGTCAGGATATTTTGCAATCGAGAAGGGGATTTATGAAAAGATGCTTTCAGACCCTGCACAGGTAATTGAGGGTACGGTAAAAGAACTGTCAGAGAGATATGATACGGAGATTCTTATTATGACAGGATTTTTAGACGGAATCAATGAAAGCTTAAAAGGCTATGAGAATCCGATTGATACCATGGAAGAGGATACGGTGGTTAAGATTGAGATTGATCCGGAGAAGCTGTACTATAACATGGTAGGCGCCAAGGCCGACTGGCTGTATAATCTTCCTATGTGGGACGATATTCTGACTGAGGAGAGAAGGAAAGAACTGTATAAAGAGCAGAAGGCTTCCGGTACCATTGTAAAAGGACATAAGGTAGGGCGGAATGACCCATGTCCATGCGGCAGCGGCTTAAAGTATAAGAAGTGTTGTGGGAAAAATAAATAAAGAAGCTTTATATCAAAAAGCAGCCAGGTAATACCTGAGGCTGCTTTTTTATGCGCAGGGGCGCACAGATGAAATGGTTGCTGACGCAACGTGCGCCCCGCGTGGCCGGTAGGGGGAAACGCCTCCCCTGCTCGATTGCATATTTCAGACGGAAACCTGGCACATATAATGGATAGTAATAAGATACTTAATTGCTGGAAAAGATTGTAGAGCCTGACGGAAGACTGTGTAAATGCGGAAGAAGGGGGTGTCTGGAAACCGTTGCTTCGGAAAAAGGAATCAGACAATATGTGGTGGAAGGTCTGAAAAGCGGGAGAAGCAGCGCGGTGGAATCCATGGTTTTTCATCAGGATTATGATGAAATTGATATGGATATTATCTACAGGGGCTGTATGCTGAATGACGCATTATGTGTGGAAGCGGTTAATAAGATGGCCTATTATCTGGGGATCGCATTGGCGAATGTTATCAATCTTTTCAACCCAGAGATGATTGTTCTGGAAGGAAGCCTGATCAATTATGAGGCCCTGTTTATTGAAAAAGTGAGGCAGACAGTCCGGGAGAATGTATGGAAAAATTCAGAGGTCCTGATTCTGACGAACACGAGTCAGTCAAAATCCAATACGGCTGCCATGGGCGGATGTATTCATGTAATCGAGGAAATTCTTAATGGAGAGATTGAGATAAAGGGCTCTGACTAATGCATGAGAGGAGAGGCAGTATGAGATTTGGAATTTGTACCACCATAGAGAATCTTCCTGTTTTAGAAAAACTTGGATATGACTATATTGAATTAGAGACGGCATCTGCTATGGCGTTGTCTCATGAAGAGATCTGCAGGTATCAAAAACTGCTGGCAGATTCCAGAGTAAAATGTGAGGCATGTAATGTTTTGTTCCCTGGAACCATGACTCTTTTGGATGGAAGTGTCAGTGACCAGGAATTAGAATCCTATTTTCACAAAGCTATGAGGCTTGTAGACGGCTTCGGGGCAAAGACATTGGTTTTTGAAAGTGGAAAAAGCAGACGATGTCCGAAGGACGTTCCGTTTGGACAGGCATATAGGAAATTAATAGCTATTCACCGCATGGCGGGAGATGCGGCAAAAGAGTATGGGATTCAGGTGATGATTGAACCTTTAAGCAGAAACGAGACCAATCTGATCTGCACCATGCTGGAAGGGGCAATGCTGGAGGCTGTTGTGGACCATCCCAATGTAGGACTTTTATCAGATTTTTTTCATGTCATGACCAATGACGACCGGATAGAGGATATGGAAATCATCAAAAAGTTAGGCCATGTCCACATTGCTTCCGCCAACGGAAGACGCTACCCTATGTCTGTGGAGGGAGAAGAATACGAGGCATTTTTCCGTTCCCTGAAGGCCATCGGTTATAATGGAAGGATCAGTATTGAAGGAAAAACGGAGAATATAGAAGAAGATGGGGCCAGGGCTTTGGCATTGTTAAAAAAATTAGATGAGACGATTTTATAAAAAGAGTAAGGGGGGAAGATTCCTCCCTTTCATATTAACTTTAGGAAATTGGACGATAAGAAAATATATGAAAATTATTAATGAATATATTAGATAAACTAATTTAAAAAGCAGATTCTCAGCAGAAATCCGAAAAAATTTATCATTAATTAACAAAAAAATCACAAAGTTTTGAAAAGAATATGACTTTTAGACAGCCCCACTGCGGCGCAGGAGTCCCCTTGAGAGTCAGAGGAAAATCTGTGGGAGTTGGAAAGAAGGCCTTTCTTGTAGAATATTTAACAAATATGGTGAGACGTAATTTTCCTGAAAAACCAGAAATTTGCGGCAGGGAGATTTATTTTTCTAATTGAGAAGAATTCTTTTTTATGTTATACTTCTTACGATAAATGACAGCAAGTGTACGATTTGCTTAAAAGATGTTAAGAAAAAGTATAGAAAGAGGGTTGGTTAGATGGGATTGGCTACATTTATAGGCGGCATTCATCCATATGAGGGAAAAGAATTGTCCGAAAATCAGCCGATTGAAGTCCTGATGCCAAAGGGGGAGCTGGTGTACCCGCTGTCCCAGCATATCGGTGCGCCTGCCAAACCCCTGGTGAAAAAAGGCGACCAGGTGTTGGTGGGGCAGAGAATCGGTGAGGCCGGAGGGTTTGTTTCCGCCCATGTGATTTCTTCTGTGTCCGGTACGGTAAAAGGGATTGAGAAGCGTCTGGTGGCAAACGGTGCCATGGTTGACAGTATCATTGTAGAGAATGACAATGAATACAAAACCGTGCCGGGGCTGGGGGAGGACAGAGATGTGTCATCCCTGTCAAAACAGGATATTCTGGATATAGTAAAGGAAGCCGGCATCGTAGGCTTAGGCGGTGCGGGATTCCCTACACACGTGAAGCTGGCGCCTAAGGAACCGAGTAAAATCGATTACGTGATTGTCAACGGTGCGGAGTGTGAGCCTTATCTGACTTCTGACTACCGGATATTGATGGAAGAGCCGGAGACCGTGGCGGAAGGCCTGAAGGTAATGCTTCGGTTATTTGACAATGCAAAAGGAATTATCGGCATTGAGAACAACAAGCCGGAAGCCATCAAAAAGATGGAAGAACTGGTAAAGGATGAACCAAAGATTGAGGTTCGTACCCTGCTTACCAAATACCCTCAGGGTGGTGAGCGTACCCTTATCTATGCCACCACCGGAAGAAAGATTAATTCTTCCATGCTTCCTGCCGATGCAGGATGTGTGGTAGACAACGTAGACACCGTGGCTGCTATTTACCGCGCAGTATGCAGACAGACGCCTCTGTTAAGGAAGATTATCACCGTAACCGGCGACGCCATTGTAAGTCCGAAAAACTTCAGTGTCCGCCTAGGGACCAGTTATCAGGAACTGATTGACGCGGCAGGCGGATTTAAGACGGAGCCGGAGAAGGTGATCTCCGGAGGACCTATGATGGGACAGGCTTTGTTTGATTTATCTATCCCGGTTTCCAAGACTTCCTCCGCCCTGACCTGTCTGACCAAAGACCAGGTGGCAGAATTAGAGCCTTCTGCCTGCATCCGCTGCGGGCGCTGTGTCAGCGTATGTCCCGGAAGAGTGGTGCCTCAGAAGATGATGAAGGCGGCAGAGCGGCATGACCTGGATGCATTTGTGAAGCTGAATGGTATGGAGTGCTGTGAGTGCGGCTGCTGTGCCTATATCTGTCCGGCCAGAAGACCCCTGACTCAGGCATTTAAAGAGATGCGCAAGGCCGTGATGGCCAGCCGCAAGAAAGCGTAGGAGGCGGATTATGGGTAAATTGTTAAATGTATCATCCTCACCTCATGCAAGAAGCAGTGTGCTGACCCAGAACCTGATGGGAGATGTGGTCATCGCCATGATTCCTGCAGCGGTGTTTGGCGTGTATCAGTTCGGATTGAAAGCGCTGTTTATTATTCTCGTCACAGTGGCAAGCTGCGTATTAAGTGAATTTGTCTATGAAAGTCTGCTTGGCAGGCCTGTCACCATTATGGACGGAAGCGCCCTGGTAACCGGCATGATTCTGGCACTGAACATGCCGCCGGAGATTCCTCTGTGGATTCCTTATCTGGGCGGTATCTTTGCCATCATCGTGGTAAAGCAGCTGTACGGCGGCTTGGGACAGAACTTTATGAACCCTGCCCTGGCGGCAAGGTGTTTCCTTCTGATTTCCTTTGCCAACAAGATGTCCACCTTTACGCTGGACGGCATATCCGGAGCCACACCCTTAGCCGTATTGAAAAACGGCGGTTCTGTGGATGTTGCGGCTATGTTTGTGGGGAAAATTCCAGGAACCATCGGAGAAGTGTCTGTGGTTGCCTTGCTCATCGGCGCCGCTTATCTGCTGATTAGAAAGGTAATCAGCTGGAAGATTCCTGTAGCATATCTGGCCACCTTTGCCGTATTCGTATTTATTTTCGGACAACACAATCTGGGCTATGTACTGGCTCATCTGTGCGGCGGCGGCTTGATCTTCGGCGCATTCTTCATGGCAACGGACTATGTAACCAGTCCCATTACCCCAAGAGGACAGATTGTCTTTGGCGTGATACTTGGAATTCTTACCGGCCTGTTCCGTATTTTCGGCGGTTCTGCCGAGGGAGTGTCCTATGCGATTATCATCAGCAACCTTTTAGTGCCGCTGATTGAGAAAGTGACCTATCCCGTTGCATTTGGAAAGGAGGGCAAGAAAGCATGAGCAAAGGCGGATTTATGAAAGATGCCCTGATTCTGTTTGCCATCACTTTGATTGCAGGCGCATGCCTGGGCGGAGTTTATGAGATTACAAAAGGCCCTATTGAGGCAGCCAATCTGGCGGCCAAGGAGGAGGCCTTCCGTACGGTTTTGGCAGATGCCGCTTCCTTTAAGCTGGATGATTATACCCAGGCTTTGGAGAAGGCCAACACCGATGCCCCTGGTTTGGGCTTCGGCAACGTGTCCGTAGATGAATGTGCTACCGGCTTAGACGGCTCTGGAGCAGCCTTTGGCTATGTGGTAACCACCACCTCTAAGGATGGCTACGGCGGCGACATTACCGTATCCGTAGGTATCACTGCAGACGGCGAAGTAAAAGGAATCGAGTTTTTAACCATCGCCGAGACGGCAGGTCTTGGCATGAACGCCACTCAGCCGGAGTGGAAGGCTCAGTATGCCGACAAGACCGTAGAGCAGTTTACAGTAACAAAATCCGGTGCATCGTCTGACGGGGAGATTGACGCCATCAGCGGTGCCACCATCACATCCAACGCAGTGACTGGCGCGGTCAATCTGGCCCTGTACTTTGTCAATAACTGCGTGGAACAGTAGGAGGTGGGATGATGAATAAATGTGTGGAACGTCTTTATAATGGCATTATCAAAGAAAACCCGACCTTCGTCCTGATGTTAGGCATGTGTCCGACTTTGGCAACCACCACCACAGCCATCAACGGCCTTGGCATGGGCCTGACTACAACGGCAGTGTTGATTTTCTCTAACCTTATTATTTCTTCTTTGCGGAAGATTATACCTGACAGAGTGCGTATTCCGGCCTATATCGTAATCGTGGCTTCCCTGGTTACCATCGTGCAGCTGCTTTTGCAGGCCTTTATTCCCAGCTTAAACGAGTCCCTGGGAATCTTTATCCCTCTGATCGTGGTTAACTGTATCATCCTGGGCCGTGCGGAAGCTTATGCGGCTAAAAATGGTCCCTTGGAGTCTGCCTTTGACGGAATCGGCATGGGCCTGGGCTTTACGGTAGGCTTAACCAGCATCGCGATTTTCCGTGAGATTTTAGGCGCCGGCTCTGTATTCGGCTTCCAGTTTATCCCGGAAGATTACAAGATCAGCATCTTCGGTCTGGCTCCCGGAGCATTCTTCGTTCTGGCCGGTCTGACCGCTTGGCAGAATCTTGTGAAAATGCCCTCCGCCACCAACGGAAGTGCACCAGAATCCGTTCTGGCCTGCGGCGGCAATTGTATGAACTGTACCGGCTCTGCCTGTATGGCAAACCATGCCACTTTGGAGACCAGACGCCTGCAGGCTGAAGAGGATGCCCTGGCAGCCAAGAAAGCAGATTTGGCAGCGAAACAGAAGGAACTGAGTGCAAAACTGGATAAGAAAGAAAATTAAGGAGGAGCGGGAACATGAAAGAATTAATTTTAGTAGTCGTCAGCGCTGCCCTGGTTAATAACATTATCTTAAGCCAGTTCCAGGGTCTCTGCCCGTTCCTGGGCGTATCAAAAAAGACCGATACTGCGGCAGGCATGGGGGTGGCCGTTATCTTCGTTATCACCCTGGCGTCCTTCGTCACCAGCCTGATCTATAAATTTGTCCTGGTACCCATGAAGATCACCTACCTGCAGACCATCGCGTTTATCTTGGTAATCGCAGCCTTGGTACAGTTTGTGGAAATGTTCTTAAAAAAGAGCATGCCGTCCCTCTACCAGGCCTTGGGGGTGTTTCTTCCTCTGATTACCACTAACTGCGCCGTACTGGGCGCCGCTTTAACCAACGTGCAGAAAGGTTACGGCATTCTCCTAAGTATTTTCAACGGCGTTGGAACAGCAGTAGGATTCACCATTGCCATCGTCCTTTTGGCAAGTATCCGAGAGAGCATTGAAGATAATGACATTCCAAACAGCTTCAAGGGGTCCCCGATTGTCCTGATTACCTCCGGTTTGATGGCGATTGCATTTATGGGATTCGCCGGGCTTATTTAAGGAAGGGGGCAGCAAAATATGATGGGTATGCTTTTGGCAGCCGGCGTCATCGGCGCTATCGGTATTATTATCGGTGTACTCCTTGGGATTGCCAGCGAAAAATTTAAAGTAGAAGTAGACGAGAGAGAGATTTTGGTCCGGGCGGAGCTGCCTGGCAACAACTGCGGTGGCTGTGGTTTTCCAGGATGTGACGGCCTGGCCAACGCTATTGCTGCCGGAACCGCTCCGGTAAACGCCTGCCCCGTAGGCGGCGCTGTCGTAGCCGACAAGATTGCCGCCATCATGGGCGTGGAAAGCGGCGGTGCGGTAAAGAAGGTAGCCTTTGTCAAATGTAAAGGAACCTGCGACAAAACCAGAGTCCAGTACAATTACTTCGGTATGGACGACTGCCAGAAAATCTCTGTAGTCCCCGGAGCAGGAGAGAAGGCCTGCACTTATGGCTGTATGGGATACGGTTCCTGCGTAAAAGCCTGCGCCTTCGACGCCATCCATATGGTAGACGGTGTAGCCATTGTAGACAAAGAAAAATGTGTAGCTTGCGGTAAATGTGTGGCTGCATGTCCAAACCACCTGATCGAGTTGGTTCCATATGATGCACAGCATCTGGTTCAGTGTTCTTCCCATGACAAGGGCAAGGATGTAAAAGCCAAATGCGATAATGGATGTATCGGCTGTACGCTGTGTACGAAGCAGTGTGAGTTTGATGCCATTCATATGGATAATAACCTTGCTGTCATTGATTACGAGAAGTGTACCAACTGTGGGAAGTGCGCGGCTAAGTGTCCGGTGAAAGTAATTAAGTAAGAGTAAGTGAGAATGAAATATTTATAAAACCATCGCGAGAGGACATCACAGGATGCCCTCTCGCGGCTGCGTTGTGGCAGTCTAAAGGTGTTCTTCCTCCCAATTTAAGGAAAATGTAATACTATGTAAGGGGAATCCCCCTTGCATTTTCCTCACAATAAGCTATAATAACTCCACATATGAGATATGTACTCCACTCCCCGAATCTCTCCTGCATTAATATCTCACAAAATCAGGCACAGAGAGACTCCAAGAGTACATAATGACTTCAGGAGGACAACAATAGCATGGATAAGAAAAAACAACTGCATAAAAGTCTGCCATGGTTTTTATTGGCAGCAATCCTGTTTTTCGTCTGCTTCGCCATGGACGATGCATTTGCTGCCAGTATCACAGCAGGGCCAGGAACTCAGATTCCGAGTCCAACAGAGACCGGCAGCCTTTCCTGTGTAATAGACGGAGAAAATCTGATAGTTCAGGGGAATGTAACAGGAGACCGCTCTAATCCGGCATACTACGATAACTATCTGTATCTGTTTGAACTGGATGCTCACGAGGACGGAATCGGCGGAAGAGCCGATTATGCTGCCTGGATCAATCGAGGCGATCCGGTTTCCTTTGTATTGCCTCTGGGATTCGGAACAGAGCATGATAGACTGCACTGCAGCTTTGTGCTGGCAGTCTTTGACGGTTCCTCTTATCATGCCATATCCAATCGGGCCTACGTATCCAATCCGGAAGTATTAGCTCTCAACAAGAATCCATATCAGGAACCCACATCCAAAAAGGGATTGACATTGGACGGTGATATGATGTCAGATGCCTTGGAATTGGGAGTGGCGAACGTATCCGTCAGCATGACATTTGACCAGTTGATCGGAGAGGGAATCGATTATAACTATAAGGGAAAGACCTATCATTTTAGCAGGAAAATGGTAGAATCCTATGACAAAATTGTGTCCGCATATTCCGCAAAAGGTATCAATGTTACGGCGATTCTTGTAAATGGATGGAACGATGCAGTGCCTCAGCTGATGCCCCAGGGAATTCAGAGGGTAAATGGAGCTAATTACTATATGTTCAATACTTCCACAAAAGAAGGAACAGAGACTTTGGAGGCAATGTCTTCTTTTTTGGCGCTGCGTTACTCCGGACTTCAGGGATCAGAAGGCAAGATTTCCAATTGGGTTATCGGCAATGAAATCAACAATCAGGTGTGGAACTATGCAGGTCCAAAGGAACTTATTCCATATGTTCAGGAATTCATGAAAGGATTTCGGATATGTTATACATCCATTAAAAGCATCAGCAGCAACGACCGTGTCTTTTTTTCCACGGATTTCTATTGGAAGGAGACCAATCCTACACTGTTAAACTATGCGGCCAGAGATGTGATTGATCTTTTTGCTCAGATGTCCAGAGATGGCGGGGATATGGACTGGGGACTGGCATATCATCCTTATCCGGATCCTATGACAGAGCCGGAATTCTGGGATGACAGTAATGTACAGGAGAATGGAATTTCCAGAGTCACGGACAGTGCGGATTCCTATATTGTGAATTTTCAGAATCTCCATGTGCTGACAGATTATTTCAAACGTCAGGAATTGCTGACAAAGGACGGAGGCGTGAGGCACATTATCCTTTCAGAACAGGGATTTACCTCTCAGAGTCCTACCAGAGGAAATGTTGAGCAGATTCAGGCGGCAGCTCTTGCCTATGCTTATTATATTGCAGACAGCAATCCATATATTGACACATTTCTTCTTCATCGTCAGGTGGATAATATTGATGAGACAAATATAAATATAGCAGTAGGTCTGTGGAACTGTGATATGACTACCCCTGGCGTGGTGAATGCTACCTCCAGGAAAAAAGCATGGGAAGTATACAGGGATATTGATAAGAGGAAGTCTTTGGAAACCGTAAGATTTGCAAAAGAGATTATTGGAATCCAAAAATGGTCGGATGTGATTCCGGATTTTAAATGGAAAGCATATGAATAAGAAGAAAAGGATGGGTCTGCTGTAAATTCTGCGGCAGCCTGTCCTTTTTTGTGAACTTATGGAAGAGGAAACGATATCTACATTCTCTGAGCGGAAAACAGATAATGGGGCATATCCACGCCTCTGTAATGCTTGACCCATGTGTCGCCGCTTTTTGTCATTCCGTTTCGAAGGGCGACATTTTGTGAGGCAATGTTTGTATCCCGTATGATGGAACAGATCCGATTGGCATTGATTTAGCAGAAAATAGAGATTGAAGTACAGGGAGTAATGTGTTAAAATAAAATCTAGAATTTGTACAATAAATAGAAGGAGCGGGAACATATGACACAGAAAGAAAAAGGATATGTGGGGTTAGGAGTGATGCTGGTTTTGGCGGTGGGTACGGTTTTGGGATCCGAACCTTTATATAAAGCTATTGACAGTATTGCGGCAGGAAACATAAGCTATGAGGCAGGCACCTACACGGGAACTGCCCAGGGATTTGGTGGTATGGTGACGGCTACGGTGACCGTATCCTCTTCTGGAATCGAGTCCGTAGAATTAAAGGGTGACAGTGAGACACCGGAACTGGGCGGGGCTGCCCTGGAAAAATTAGGACCGGCGTTTGTGGAAGCAGGAACTTCCAGAGTAGATGCCGTGGCGGGGGCTACGATTTCCAGCAATGCGGCCATGGAGGCTGTGGGACAGGCACTTGACCAGGCATCAGGAAAGATTGATGTGATTGAGGTTGCCAAGACAGAAGAGACACAAGAGGAGGCAGCGCCAAAGGCTGCATCGGATGTGTCTTATGAACCGGGAGTTTACGAAGGTACCGGAGAGGGCTTTGGCGGAGAGATTAGGGCCGTAGTAGTGATTACAGATTCCGGAATTGATTCCGTAGAGCTGACAGGTGACAGTGAGACACCGGAGTTAGGAGGAGAGGCTCTGAAAAAGCTTCCAGAGCAGTTTACCAGCGCTCAGTCCGCAGATGTTGATGGCGTTTCCGGTTGTACGCTTACCAGCAATGGAGCCAAAGATGCAGTGCAGGCTGCTTTAGACCAGGCACAGTAACCCAGGGAGGGTGTTGTCGAATAGTCAGCACCTTCTTTTTGCTTTACCTTCTATGAAAGAAAATGTGAAGAATTTAAGGAAGGCCGGTGAGGGGCGGGAACATAAGGAGGATTTATGAATTCAGGAAAAGCAGCGGCCAAATGGGTGGCGACCTATGGAATGCTGATTGGGCTGGCTTGTATTTTCAGTTATGTGGAGGCCATCGTTCCAATTCCTATCCCAATTCCCGGAGTGAAGCTGGGGTTGGCGAATCTGGTGGTGATTGTGGGGCTGTATACTATAGGGGTAAAAGGAACCATAGCAGTATCTTTGGTACGGATTGTTTTTGTTGGGTTTACCTTTGGCAATGCCTCCAGCATGATCTACAGTATGGCTGGGGGGATTATCAGTCTGATTCTTATGATTCTGTTTCGGAAGCTGAACTGGTTCAGTCAGATTGGAGTCAGTATCATCGGCGGTATCGGACACAATATCGGTCAGTTGACCATGGCCGCTCTTATCACCCAGACAGCCGGTGTCTTTTATTATCTGCCCTTTCTCATGGTTGCCGGTGTAGTGGCCGGAGCCCTCATAGGGCTTTTGGGAGGTCTGGTGACAGAACGGGTTCAGAATATTATAAAAAATTTGTGACAGAGAATTATCCTGCACAGGCAGATATGGGAGCGATTCATAGAGTACATATAATAAATAAGGGGGAATCATTATGATTTACCAGGCAATCAGGAAGCTGGTACAATATGGTCTTGATATGGGACTGATTACAGAGGATGACAGGATCTATGCCACCAATCAGATTTTGGATGTATTGAAGCTGGATGAGTATGAAGAACCGGAGTGGAAGGATGAACCGGTGGAACTGGAGGCAGTGTTAAAGGAACTGCTGGATTATGCCTGCGAGACAGGAGTATTGCCAGAGGACAGTATTACCTTTCGGGATTTATTTGATACCAGGCTGATGAACTGCCTGATGCCACGGCCAAGCCAGGTGATTAAGGAATTCTGGAACCACTACCAGGCTTCTCCTGTGGAGGCTACAGAATATTTTTATAAATTAAGTCAGGATTCGGATTATATCCGCCGTTACCGTGTGTGCAGGGATATGAAGTGGACTGCAGATACCAAATATGGGGATTTGGATATTACAGTGAATTTATCGAAGCCGGAGAAGGATCCCAAAGCCATTGCAGCGGCAAAACTGGCAAAGCAAAGCGGCTATCCCAAATGTCTTTTGTGTATGGAGAATGTAGGGTATGCAGGCCGTGTGGGCCATCCTGCCAGGAACAATCACAGGATTATTCCGATTATGGTTAATGACAGCCAGTGGGGATTCCAGTATTCTCCGTACGTATACTACAATGAGCACTGTATTGTTTTTAACGGACAGCATGTGCCGATGAAAATTGAGAAGAACACATTTGTAAAACTGTTTGATTTTGTAAAACTGTTCCCTCACTACTTCCTGGGGTCCAATGCGGATCTTCCGATTGTAGGAGGATCCATCTTGAGTCATGACCATTTCCAGGGCGGCCATTATACTTTTGCTATGGCAAAGGCGGCCATGGAACGGAAATTTGTGAAGAAGGGCTTTGAGGATGTGGAAGCAGGGATTGTGTACTGGCCCATGTCTGTACTGCGTCTGAGAGGAAAGGACTCTGACAGGCTGATTGAGCTGGGGACAGAGGTGCTGGACGCATGGCGTGGGTATACGGACGCGGAGGCATTTGTCTTTGCAGAGACAGATGGCGAGCCTCACAATACCATTACGCCTATTGCCAGAAAGAACGGGGAATATTTTGAGTTGGACCTGGTTTTGAGAAATAATATTACCACAGAGGAATTTCCCTTGGGCGTCTATCATCCTCATCAGGAACTGCATCATATTAAGAAAGAGAATATCGGCTTGATTGAGGTTATGGGCCTGGCAGTGCTGCCCTCCAGGCTGAAGGAAGAGCTGGCTCTTTTGGGAGAGTATATTACAGAGGGAAAAGAGATTGCTTCCAACGAATCCATTGCCAAGCATAAAGAGTGGGTAAACGAATTTTTGCCTAAGTATGACAGCATCACGCCGGAAAATGTACAGGATATTTTAAAGAGAGAAGTAGGCCTGGTATTTGAAAAAGTTTTGGAGGATGCCGGAGTTTATAAGTGTACAAAAGAAGGAAGAACTGCTTTTGAGAAATTTTTAGGCAGTGTGGGATTTGAGCGGGTAGAGCAGGATGTTTCTGTAAAGGATTGAGAATTGAGAGAAAGAAAGGATCGCAAAAACTGCTGTCATAACATTTGGATTCGCTGTTATGACAGCAGTTTTGTTATCTATCTATGCGCTGCGCCTCAATGTAAAAGCTTTTCCCTGCTCCCTGACGTACTGATGTCCGTAGATCACAGGATATAACCCATATGCCATCAGTATGCTGCCCATCACATCCACAATGGAATGCTGTTTCAAAACTACGGTGGACATGCAGATAGAAAAAGCAAGTACAAGGGAAAACGTACGCACAAAACGGCGGTTCTTAAAGTGTTCGCTTTTCATAACAGACACGTGGACCACGATGGAGTTAAACACATGGACACTAGGAAAAATGTTTGTGGAAGTGTCAGCCTGATGAAGCTTCCATACCATCCATGAAAAAATGTTTTTCTCCGGGTCTACTGTTGGCCTTAAGTCCGTACCGTTGTGAAAGACTGTACAGATAATCAGGCTTAAGGTCATACCCGTAAATAAATATACGCACAGGCGGTAATAGTCCTGACGGTCTTTAAAGAAGAAAAAGAGGATGGCAGCACTCACGTACAAAAACCATAAAAAGTATGGAATGATGAAGTATTCACTGAAGGGAATCAGGTCATCCAGCTTGGTATGAAGCACATAATAATCACGGGTTACATGTTTCTCCAGGTATAAAAACCATGGAAGATAGATAAAACCGTAAAGCAGAATCCATGCATGCCTATATTTCTGCAGCAATTGTTTCATAAAGCACCTCTGAAATTTCTAGACAATCAAAAATCTTTATTTGTAACTTTCCGGATTATAGCACACTCAAAGGCAGACAGCAAGGGGATTTAGAGAATGTTAAGAAAATTTATAAAATCGTTTGTAATCTGTCTTTACCTACAGGGATAATATATGAAATATGTATAGAAAGTATGATACCTCCAACTGCGAATGAGCTGCAGATCAGCCAATAAGGCATTTTTTGCTTGCATCATTTAATTTTTATGTTAAAATGGTTCAGAAGATAAGAATTATTTTATGGCGGAAAGAGGAAGTACAGGTGAAAAATATACATTCATGGAATAGAAAGTTATGGATGTCAGGGATCTTAATTTTGGGAATCAGCTTTGTTTTGGCAGGATGCAGCCTTGGCGGAGGGAAGCCAGGGGGAAAATCAAAACTTACCAGATATGATGCCCAGTTTTTTGGAATGTTTGATACGGTTACCAGCATTATCGCATACACAAAGGATGAGGAAACCTTTAGGGCTTATGCGGAAAGCTTTCATAATGAGCTTAATGTGTATCATCAGCTTTATGACATTTATACAGATTATCCGGGAATTTCCAATATAAAAACCATCAATGACAATGCAGGAATCATGCCGGTTCAGGTAGATGAAAAGATTATTGATATGCTGGAAGAAGCCATAGAGATGTACCAGAAGACAGACGGACGGATTAATATCGCCATGGGAAGCATACTTTCCCTTTGGCATGAATACCGGGAGGCGGGAAGCAATGATTCGGGACAGGCCAAGCTTCCTACGGAGGAGGAACTTAAGGAAGCAGCCAGGCATACGGATATCACGAAGGTGAAGATTGACAGGGAACATTCTACAGTATATTTGGAAGATCCTGAGATGAGCCTGGATGTGGGTTCTGTGGGAAAGGGGTATGCCACGGAGATGGTATGCCGAAAGCTGGAGGAAGACGGGCTTGGAAACGCCATGATCAGTGTAGGAGGAAATGTAAGGGCCATTGGCTCCAGGCCGGATGGAATGTGGGTGGTAGGAATCCAGAATCCGGATCTGGAAAGCAGCCAGACTTACCTTCACCGACTGGGAATTCAGGACATGTCGCTGGTAACCAGCGGGGTGTATCAGAGGTTCTATACGGTAGGCGGGAAGAAATATCATCATATCATTCATCCTGACCTGCTTATGCCGTGGGACATGTATGCATCCGTATCCATTTTGTGTCAGGATTCCGGTCTGGCAGACTGCCTGTCCACGGCGGTGTTTAATATGGAGCCGAAAGAGGGAAAAAGCTTTGTTGAGTCTGTGGACGGCGTAGAGGCCATGTGGATTTATCCGGACGGAAGGGAAGAGTACAGTTCTGGGTTTGAACAATATATGATGGGAGACTAGGAAAATACGATGAAGAGAATGTACAGCAATCTCATGCTGGGTTTGGCAGCATTTATCTGGGGCGTCGCTTTTGTGGCGCAAAGTGTAGGCATGGAGTATGTAGGGCCTTTTACCTTTAATGCCGTCCGTTTTTTGATTGGCGGTGTGGTTCTGATTCCCTGTATTTACTTAAAAAGTCTGCCGCCGATTAGGCGTCATCAATTCAGGGACGCCGGGCGTCTGAAGGCTTTATTTCAGGGAGGCAGGCACAGCGCTTCTCAAAAAAGAAAGCAGCAAAAAAACAGCAACAGGATCGGGATCACAGGCGGCATCTGCTGCGGAATCGCCCTGTTTGCAGGCAGTTCTCTCCAGCAACTGGGGATTATGCACACCACTGTGGGAAAGGCAGGCTTTATTACGGCCCTTTACATTGTCATTGTGCCTGTCCTGGGAATCTTTGTGAAGAAGAAGGTGGGATGGACTGTGTGGATCAGTGTCGTGATTGCTACTATAGGCATGTATTTGCTGTGCATGACCGAAGGATTTCATGTGGGAAAGGGAGATCTGTATCTGTTTTTCGGCGCCATCGCGTTTTCCTTCCATATTTTAGTTATCGATTATTTTTCGCCAAAGACGGACGGGGTTTTTATTTCCTGTGTTCAGTTTTTCACGGCAGGGGTTTTGGCTTTTCTGGCTATGATGTTCACGGAACAGCCGTCTTTGTCTTCAATTCTGAAGGCATGGCTGCCCATTGGCTATGCAGGTGTAATGTCCTGCGGTGTGGCGTATACCCTTCAGGTGGTGGGGCAGAAAAATACGGACCCTACGGTTGCGGCATTGATTTTAAGCCTGGAGTCCGCATTTTCCCTTCTGGCCGGATGGGTGATTCTGGGGCAGAAATTATCTCTGAAAGAGCTGTTTGGCTGTGTACTGGTGTTCTGTGCGATTCTTCTGGCTCAGGTTCCGATGAAAGCACCTTTAGGTACCTTTTTCAGAGTACCAGCAGGTAAAGATGAGGGAGGCGGAAAAAAGTAACACGCCGCTTACAATGCCAGGCATTGTAAAAAACTGTTTTGGTATTTCCAAAAGAATGGCAATGGGGGAGGACAGGACCAGTCCCAGAATGCCGCAGTATGTAAGAGCGCCAAAATGAGACATCAATGCATCAAGCACCTTGGCGCAGACAAAAAAGCCAATGAGAATTC
Organism: uncultured Hungatella sp.; assembly: GCA_910588325.1. Classification (GTDB taxonomy): domain Bacteria; phylum Bacillota; class Clostridia; order Lachnospirales; family Lachnospiraceae; genus UBA3402. Next base: position 61,216 of record CAJUPP010000007.1, on the reverse strand, counting down.
CAAACCCAAAGGGAAGCAGAATCCGAAAGTCTGCCCAGGCAGAGGAGAGATTCAATACAGCCAGATTTCTGAAGAAATCATTGACCAGGGAGAGGAGCGGCTGATAGTATCCCATCATCATAAGAATCATGGAACCGCTGATACCAGGGATAATCATGGTGGCAGCCCCCAGGATCCCTAAGGGAAACAGTTTCAGGCCGCAGGACAGGGATGGTGTCAGACTTACCGGCTGGGAGCCGGAAGGGTCTGCCCCGGACAGGAGGGTGACCAGAAGAAAGGCAGCGGCACATACGCTGATGCAGGAGCCGGTGGGCCCATTTTTTACAGCCCGGGAAAAAATAGAAGGAACCCCTCCCAGAATCAGTCCCATAAACAGCAGGCTGGTATGCAGAGGATAATGGGAAAACAGATATTCGATTGTAAAGGAAAGGCCGATGACGCCGCACAATGCCCCGATGATATAGGGCAGCAGGGTCTGAAGGCTTTTTTTCGGATGTTTGGGAAAGTCTGTCATGGCATGAATGATCTGACCGTAGATTCCCATGGAGACAGCCAGCGCACTGCCGCTGACGCCAGGCAGAATGTTGGCTACTCCCACGAGAACACCTTTAAAAAGATCGGAAAAAGATAGCATGGGAAATCCTTTATGATGGAAGATTTGTTTCAAGTATATGACGAGAGAGGCTTTGCCCATACACGGATTCCAGGAAAATCTTTTGTTTTCGTAAAGCGGTACGCTCGATTGAGAGACGGATGTCCCCGCAGTTACAGATCCAGCTTCAGATCTCCTTCTTTTATCCAGCTTGCTTTGCGCAGCATCTCTCCAAATATCCAGGTTAAAACGGCAGGAAGTACAAAACAGACAAAAAGGATTCCAAGCCACATAGTAACACCGCCTCCCATGGCCGTATAGATTCCGATTGGACCTACGAATCCGCAGGTCCCCATGCCGGAACCGGCGGGAATATTCTCCAGATGAAAGACCATGGTGGCTACAGGGCCGGTAACCATGGAGGCCAGGGTAGGAGGAATCCAGGTTTTGGGATTTTTTACAATGTTGCCCATCTGAAGCATGGAGGTTCCCAGGCCTTGGGCCAAAACACCGCCTACACCGTTTTCACGGAAGCTTAAGACTGCAAAGCCAATCATCTGGGCGCAACAGCCTGCAGTGGCCGCTCCTCCGGCCAGTCCGTCCAGGCTCAGCATAATGCAGATGGCTGCGCTGCTGATGGGGAGAGTCAGGGCAATGCCGATGAGGGCCGATACCAGAATTCCCATAAAAAACGGCTGCAGTTCCGTAGCGGTTTTTACCAGACTGCCGAAAGCGGTCATGAATGCGGACACTCCGGGACCGGCAAACTGGGCAATGAAAACTCCGGAGATAATGGTGACTCCGGGAGTAACCAGAATATCTACCCGGGTTTCCTTAGAGACAATCTTCCCAAGTTCTGTGGCAACGACTGAGGATACCAGGGCCCCCACAGGGCCTCCAAGGGCATTTCCGGCGATACCTACGGTGGCAGCGGAAAACAGTACCAGCTGCGGCGCCTTTAATGCATAGGCAATGGAAACGCCCAAAGCGGCGCCAGTGGCGCTTTTGGCATATTCTGCGATGGTGTTAAAAATCTGGATGTTGGTTTTTTCGCCCAGAGTGCCGAAGATGGTTCCGATGAGAAGAGAGGCAAAGAGGCCGAAGGCCATGGCCCCCATAGCGTCGATGAGATAGGTTTTGACGGTGATATGTACACCCTTTCGTTCAAGAAAATGTTTGATGCCTGCGGATTTCATGTGAGAATTTCCTTTCTGATACCGGATATAGTTTGGGGATATACACACATTTGACTTCCCAGAGCATGTCTGAAAATTGCTTTCCGGCAGCTGTGCGTTCCACTTCGTGGGAGGTTTGGCCCAAATGAACGCGGCGTAGTGGGCTACGTTAAGTGAATTTGGGCCAAATATACCGCGGAGTGGGGCGTGCAGCTGCCGGGAATGAATTTTCAGACATGCTCTGGGGTCAAAGCAGTTAAAGTTAGTAAGAGTATACCCTGATTGTAAAATATTTACAAGACATTGATAAATAATTGACAAACTTTAAGAGATGTGGTATAGTAGTGACAACATAAGAGGGAGTAGCGCATCGGAAACGATGAATAGATGTCGTCAGGACGATAGAGATTATCCGCATACTATTTGAAAGACAGCAAGACTTTTATTGTAACCACCAGGTGGCAGTAAAGGTCTTTTTCTTTTAAATTGGGAACGTACATCTATGTAAACTTTTTATGTAAAATGATAATAATCATTGTATAGGTTAGACATGAAAAAGAAAGGTGAGAATAGCATGGAAACTTATGATCCGGAAAAAATGGAACGGCGCAGTAATATGGAAAAGAGAATCAAAAGGATAAAAAAGACGGCGGGAATCATAGTGGCAGTCGTGATTATCGCACTGTTTGGATTCGATTCCTTCTATAATATTCAGGAACAGGAGCAGGCAGTGCTGACCACATTCGGTGTGGCGAAGAATGTCAGCGAGCCGGGACTGCATTTTAAGCTGCCTATGATTCAGAAGGTGCGGAAGGTAAATACCACGATCCAGGGATTTTCCATAGGATATGATCTGGAGAATAACGAGAGCCAGGAAGGCGATTCCCTGATGATTACCAAAGACTACAATTTCGTCAATGTGGATTTTTTCATTGAATATAAGGTGGCGGATCCGGTGAAGGCGGTATATGCCTCCAAGGAGCCGGAGCTTGTTTTGGAAAATATCAGCAAAAGCTGTATCCGCAGCGTCATCGGAAGCTATGATGTAGACGAAGTTCTGACTACAGGGAAAAATGAGATCCAGTCCAAAATCAGGGATATGATTATCGGACAGCTGGAGAAACATGATATCGGGCTTCAGGTGATGCAGGTGACGATTCAGGATTCGGAGCCGCCTACGGAAGCTGTCATGGAGGCGTTTAAGGCAGTGGAGACGGCAAAGCAGGGGAAAGAAACCGCTATCAACAATGCCAATAAGTACCGCAATGAGAAACTGCCTGGAGCTGCCGCGGAGATTGACAAGATTAAGCAGGATGCAGAGGCTGAAAAGACACAAAGAATCAATGAGGCCAATGCAGAGGTGGCTAAATTTAATGCCATGTATGAGGAGTATCGGAAGAATCCTGAGGTGACGAAACAGCGTATGTTTTATGAGGCTATGGAGGATGTGCTTCCAAGGCTTAAGGTGATTATTGACGGAACGGATAAGACCAATACGCTTTTGCCTCTGGACAGTTTTCTGACATCGGGAAATGATGAAAGTGGAGAAACGGTTATGGGGCAGGAGGCTCAGAGCGGGCAAGAGTCCCAGGGTTAGAAAAAATCCCTGATGGGCAAGGCAGTCTCAGAAGCTTAGAAAAATGAATAAGAAGCAGAAAGGAATTGTATATATTATGAAGAAAGCCATTGGAAAAAGTATTGGGGGTATTCTGGCAATCATCGTTTTAGTGGGAATTGGGAATTCCTTGGTAGTTACGGAAGAAAATGAATATAAACTCATAAGAGAATTCGGAAGGGTAAACCGGGTGGTAAACCAGGCGGGGATTTCATTTAAGATTCCCTTTATTCAGAGCGCAGACACACTTCCGAAAGAAATCCTGCTCTATGACCTGGCGGCGTCGGATGTCATAACTATGGACAAGAAAACCATGCTGACGGACAGTTATGTGCTGTGGAAAATTACAGATCCGTTAAAGTTTGCCCAGACCCTTAATTCCTCCCTTCCCAATGCGGAGCGTAGAATCGACACTACGGTGTACAACTCCATCAAAAATGTAATCAGCAGTTTAAGCCAGAACGATGTGATCAGCGGCAGGGACGGGGAGTTGTCGGAGGCTATTATGGCAAATATCGGAAACGCCATGGAGCAGTACGGAATCCAGATTTTGTCTGTGGAAACCAAGCGGCTGGATCTGCCTGCGGACAATAAGGAGGCTGTGTACGAAAGAATGATTTCCGAGCGTGACAAGATCGCAGCTACCTATACGGCGGAAGGGCAGTCGGAGGCCAAAGTTATCCAGAACACCACGGACAGAGAGATTGCCATCAATATTTCCAATGCCCAGGCAGAGGCGGCAGCCATCACTGCAGAGGGAGAGGCGGAATATATGAGGATTCTGGCGGAAGCATACAGTACGCCGGAGAGAGCGGAGTTTTACGCCTTTACCAGAGCCTTGGATGCGGCAAGGGCGTCTTTGACAGGAAGCAATAATACGCTGATTCTTCCGTCCGATTCTCCGATTGCAAGTATTTTTATGGGAAGATAAGAGAGAGTTATACCATTGCAAAAACAGGAAAAAGCGTTTAAAATAGGTGGGAGAGGGGTGAAAGAAAACAGAAGAAAGGTTTGACGCGATTATGAAGATCAGAGATATTTTGGCTCGGGAAAAGCCTTCCCTGTCCTTTGAAGTGTTTCCGCCAAAGACAGTGGAAAACTATGAATCTGTAGAGAAGGCAGCGAAAGAGATTGCACAGCTGCATCCGTCCTTTATGAGTGTTACATACGGGGCGGGGGGAGGAACCAGCCGCTATACGGTAGATATTGCGGATACATTAAATAATCAGTATCAGGTTCCGACGCTGGCACATCTGACCTGTGTGTCATCCTCGAAGGAACATGTTCATCATGTACTGGAGGAACTGAAGGAGAGAAAGATTGAAAATGTTCTGGCTCTTCGGGGAGATATTCCTAAAGACGGAGTAGTGAAAAAGGATTATCAGTATGCGTCCCAGCTGATTTACGAGATTAAACAGAGCGGGGATTTCTGTATCGGCGGGGCCTGTTATCCGGAAGGGCATGTGGAGTCTGCCAATAAGACGGAGGATATTACTCATCTGAAGGAAAAAGTGGATGCAGGGTGTGAGTTTGTAACCACGCAGATGTTTTTTGATAATAACATTTTGTATAATTATCTGTACCGTATCCGGGAGAGGGGGATCACGATTCCGGTGGTGGCAGGAATTATGCCGGTAACCCGGGCATCTCAGATTAAGCAGATCTGCCAGATGTCAGGAACGTACCTGCCGTCCCGCTTTAAAGCCATTGTGGATCGGTTCGGCGATAACCCGGCGGCTATGAAACAGGCGGGAATCGCCTATGCTACGGAACAGATTATTGATTTAATTGCCAATGGAGTCAATGCCATCCATATTTATTCTATGAATAAGCCGGATGTGGCCAGACGGATTCAGGAGAGTTTGTCAGAAATTTTGTAGTCCCCGTGATTTATATGGAAGGAATGTCAGGTGCAGAGAGATTTGGGAGCATACTTAGATGAAAACTGGAGGAAGCTGTCATGAATGTAAAAGAGACACTGCGGTATCTGGGATATCATGGACAGGAAGCGGACAGCCAGGTTCTTGCGCTGGTGGAACAGTGCTGGAAAGAGCTGGAAGGAGCAGCGTCTCCAAAATCCATTTATGGGGAATATCCCTTGGGATTTTTTGAAGAGGACGGAATCGATGTGTATGGCTTTAAAACCCGCAGCAGGGCTCTTAAGAAGAATCTTGATGGCTGTGTGGGCGTAGTGATGTTTGCCGCTACTCTGGGGACAGGAGTGGATATGCTTCTTAAAAGATATGGAAAGCTTCAGATGAGTAAGGCGGTGGTGATTCAGGCCGCCGCCGCAGCTATGCTGGAGGATTACTGCGATGAAATCAATGAAGAGATTCAAATGGTATATGAGAAAAAGATGAGGTTTCTGCGGCCGCGTTTCAGCCCGGGATACGGGGACTTTTCGTTGGATTGTCAGCCGGATCTCCTCAGATGCCTGGAGGCAGGGAAACGGATCGGAATCACATTGACAGACAGCCTCCTGATGATGCCTTCCAAATCGGTGACGGCGCTTATAGGAATCAGTGATAAGCCGGCCAGGTGCGGTACCCAGGGGTGCAGGGCTTGCGGTAAGAAGGATTGTGAGTATAGGGGAGAGTGAGGGGAGATTCGGTTTAACGGCCGGGGAGGCCGTGGAGTAAAAGAAGCATTCCATATTGAACGGAATGCTTCTTTTTTGTCTGTTCATTTTTCAGCTGTCAGAATTGTTTGTCTTTTCAGTCTCTGAGTTCTGTTTTTCAGGAGAAATATCTTTTAAACGGTCATTATCTTCCCTCATTCCATTTAGCACATTATAAAAGAAATATCGGAAAAGATTTCTTTTTTCCACATCCAGCTTCAGATATTCTAAAACGAAACTGTAGGCGAATGCATCAAGGTGAAATTCCTCTTTCAGCTGTTCCATAACAGAGAAGGAGGTCTGTACAAATATAGGCTCAATACCTTTTAGGAGCCATTCTTCTCTTACGTTAAATTCCCGGCACATCAGCTTAATCAGGGATAATTTTTGCTCTGGCCTGGCTAATGTGTTTAATTCGATATTATTAATGACAGAACGACTGACGCCTAATTTCTCGCCGAATGCCGTTTGTGATAAGTGAAGATGATTTCTTCTTAAATCTCGAATTCTTTCATGCATTTCCATTATGTACTACCACTCTTTCATAATTATATTTTACTATACATCCCTAAAGTGAATTAGTCAAGGCGGTAACATCCGTGATAGGTATGGATATGTTACGGTTCACTCCATGACGAATCACTCCGCTGATTCGTCATGAGCCAATACAGTTATGGGGCCAAAGTATATGCCCCATAACCGCAGGTAATTTCAAACAGGCATATGCTGTTACGTTCACAGGGTACCTGTGAACAGTAACATGGATATCAGAATCCTGCGATAATGATTTGAAAATGCATTGACAAAAGCAAAACTATACTATATAATGCATTTATCAATGCAAAACGAATTGCGAAATGCATCTGTGAAGGCATTGGATTTTGTATGCTTATAAATAGAAAAGGGGGGCAAATGTATGTGCAGCGAGATAAATATAGTGAATGTCCGTAAAGAAGATAAAGAGTTATTTCGCATGATTGCAGGACTTGCACCTGAAAAACTGGATTTTATAAGGGGAATCGTAGTCGGATTGCAGCTACAGGATAAGGAACCATCTGGCTTTGGGCAGTGGAAGATCCGTCCGGAGAGCGAATGATATTGTTTTTTCCTGAGCACGCTCTTCAAGAACTCTGGAGAAAACAATATCATTCCCTCTCCGGGCTACGTTATCTCGAAATTTCAAGAAAAGGAACAGAACATGGGAAGAGAAAACTGGTATATCCTTCAGACTGAAAAAGGGAGGGAGTATGAAGGAGCAGATCTGATTAGGAGAGTGGTTCCAAAATCTCTCTATACGCTGTGCAGTATCCCTAAAAAGGAAAAACCGTTCCGTCATGAAGGAATCTATCATCCTGTAGAGGATATCATGTTTCCAGGATATATTTTTATTCGGAGTGAGGATCCGGAAAAATTGCATAAAGAACTTCAGAAATCCAGAGAATTTCCCCAGTTTGTCATCTTTGGGAAGGATGATAAGGGGGAGGATGAATTGGTGCCAATCAGTGCTCAGGATCTTTCTTTTTTGCAGGAAGTTTGCGGGGCAAAACTGCAGGAGGTCTGCGGTATCACGGATATTACGCTGGGAGATAACAAGCAGCTTCTGGAAGTTAGAGGAGTTTTGGAACATTACGTGGACCGGATTGTAAAGCTGAATCTCCATAAGCGGTTTGCCGTGGCGGAGGTTCCTCTGTTTAACCGCAGACAGAAGATTTTTTTCGGGATACGGCTGTCGGAAGACAAGTATCGTACGGTGTGAGGGGCATGTCACACAATTAAGGAGGACAGGAGAGGAGACGGTTCAGCAGTATGAAAATACCATTTTCGCCGCCGGATATGACAGACTTGGAAATTCAGGAGGTAGCAGAGGTTATCCGAAGCGGATGGATTACGACAGGACCTAAAACAAAAGAATTTGAATACCGGATAGCAGATTATTGCGGTGTAAATCGGGCCGTATGTCTGAATTCACAGACGGCCTGTGCGGAGATGGCGCTTCGGGTTTTAGGAATCGGTAAAGGGGATGAGGTTATTGTACCGTCTTATACATATACGGCATCCGCATCTGTTGTGTGTCATGTGGGGGCCAAGCTGATATTAGCCGATGTACAAAAGGATTCTCCGGAAATGGATTACGAGAAGCTGGAGGATATGATTACAGAGAGAACGAAGGCTGTTATTCCGGTGGATTTGGGCGGAATTCCCTGCGATTATGAAAGGATTTTTTCTATTGTCGAAAACAAAAGATCACGATTCCGTCCTGCCAATGCCATTCAGAAAGCCATGGGGAGGATAGCGGTATGCGCGGATGCTGCCCATTCTTTTGGCGCAATCTGGCATGGAAAGAAAACAGGCAGCATCGCGGACTGGTCCAGTTTCAGCTTCCATGCAGTTAAAAATCTGACTACGGCGGAAGGCGGCGCATTGACATGGAAGAGTATACCGGGGATTTTGGATGAAGAGATCTATGGCCGGCTGGAACTTCTGTCGCTGCATGGACAGTCAAAGGATGCGTTGGAAAAAAATCAGCCCGGATCATGGGAATATGATATCGCAGGTCCGTGGTACAAATGCAACATGACTGATATTATGGCCGGGATTGGTCTGGCGCAATTAAGCCGTTATGACGGAATGCTTGAGAGACGCAAAGAGATCATTGAAAAATACGACAGGGCTTTTAAGCCGTTGGGGATTCAGGTACTCAAACATTATGACAGGCAGTATCAATCATCAGGGCACCTGTATATTACCAGGGTGCCGGGAATTTCCATGGAACAGCGGCAGGAAATCATCATAAAAATGGCGGAAGCGGGAGTATCTGTGAATGTCCATTATAAGCCATTGCCTATGATGACTGCATATAAAAATCTGGGATTCCGTATCAGTGATTATCCCAATGCATATAAACAGTTTGAAAATGAAATTACATTGCCCCTATATACAAGACTGACGGATGAAGAGACAGATTATGTGATTGAAACCTACAGCCGGATTGTCAAAGAATATCTATGAATTTCAGGCGGAAGCTAGTGTGGAAGCAGTCGCGGTTTTATTGCCTGCAGGAAGGGATATAGGATGCTGAAAGAATGGAGTTATTTGCCAAAGTATATGCAGAACCAGGCGGTTCGTCCGTATTATGACCGTTTGAAAAAGAAAAGACTCAGCCTTTTTCTGAAACGCGGATTTGATTTTACGGTTTCTGTGTGTATGCTGTATGTTCTTCTGCCTGTTTTCGTGGGAATCGCTGTTTTGATAGCGGTTGATTCCAGAGGCGGAGTATTTTTCAGACAGGAGCGAATCACCAGGTACGGAAGAAGATTTAAGATTATAAAATTCCGGACTATGGTTAAGGACGCGCAGCGTTTAGGCTCACAGGTTACTGTATCTGATGATATGCGGGTGACGAGAGTGGGAAAAGTGCTGCGGAAATATCGGTTAGATGAACTGCCGCAGCTGATCAATATTATTTTGGGAGACATGAGCTTCTGTGGCACACGACCGGAGGTGCCCCGATACGTTCGTGCCTATACTCCGGAAATGATGGCAACGCTGCTGCTTGCAGCCGGCGTAACCAGTGAGGCAAGTATCAGGTATAAGGATGAAAGCAGATTGCTTCAATCAGCGGATGATGCGGATGAGGTTTATGTGAAACAGGTGCTTCCGGAGAAGATGGAATATAATCTTCGGGATGTGAAACACTTCAGCTTTTTCAGGGAACTGGGAGTCATGATAAAAACAATTTTTGCAGTATGTAAAAGATAAAGCATGACCTTGGGACGGGTAAAACACAGGGAAGCAGCCGCTTTTGGGGTAAAAGTAAACGGAATTTTGAACAAAGAGGAAAGCGGAATGGAAATGATAGCCAAAAATAAAAATGCTGAATTTTCAGTTCTGATATCTTTATATATCCATGAAAAGGCAGAATATTTTGATGCCTGTATGAAAAGTATCCTTAATCAAACCGTCGCTCCCAATGAAATTGTCATTGTTAAAGACGGGCCTGTCTCTGAAGAAGTAGAAAAGGTGATTGAAAAATACGTTTCCGTTCAGCCGGGGCTTTACAGGATCGTGTCATATGATCAAAACCGCGGGCTTGGCTATGCATTGGCAAAAGGGATAGAAGCATGTAGCTATGAATTGATTGCCAGAATGGATGCGGATGATCTGGCCCGCAGGGACAGATTTGAGAAACAGTTAAAGGAATTTGAGAAGGACCCTGCGCTTGATATCTGCGGAAGCGACATCAATGAGTTTGAAAAGGACCCGGGAATCATCGTTGCAAAAAGAAAGGTACCGTCAAAGGATGAGGATATAAAAGAATACCAGAAGACAAGAGATGCCTTTAACCATATGTCTGTAATGTATAAAAAGTCAGCGGTATTAAGGGCCGGTAATTATCAGACTTGCCTATTGATGGAGGATACCTATCTGTGGGTTCGTATGATTCAGAAGGGCGCGAAATGTAAAAACATCAAAGAGCCGTTGGTTTCTGTAAGAATCGGAAAAGACATGTATAAGCGCCGCGGCGGGTTCCGGTATTTTATCAAATACAGGGAAGGACGTAAAATGGTAAAGGAAACGAACTATATAGGCGCAAAGGAATATTATTATACGTTAGCAGTTCAGCTGTGCGTGGCGTTGGTCCCAGGCAGTTTGCGGGGGTGGATTTTTAAGAAGGTTCTTCATAGGAATATGTAGATAAAAGAGGCGTATACCATGCTTAGAATATTGCATGTAGGATTGAGCGTTAATCCGGGCGGAGTTGAAAACTTTGTTTTAAATTATCATAGAAATATAAATACGGATATCATTCAATTCGACTATCTGGATATCTATGGCGATGGAATTGCTTTTTCAGAAGACATTAAATCATTGGGGGGTCATATATATTCCCTTCCCCATTATAAAAATCATCCATTTTTGGCAATGAAGGCTTTTAAAAATATTTTATGGGAGCATAAATTTGATATCATGCATATTCATATGCAGTCGGCAGCTAATTTAATGCCTGTTATGATTGGTCTGAAACAAAAGGATATTGTAATCATCTGCCATTCCCATTCAAGTGCTACTCCAAATGGATTATTAAGAAAAATTTTAAATCAGGTGAATCGGCCAATAATAAGAAAATTTGACATCTGTAAGTGGGCTTGCGGGAACAGAGCCGGAGAATGGATGTGGGGAAAAGATTTTAAAGAAAATGATATGATTGCCAATGCTATTGAATATGATTTATACCAATATAATGAAACTGTTAGAAAACAGGTGCGTGAAAGTCTGTCAATGACTGATCATGAGAAAGTCGTAGGATTTGTAGGAAGATTCGGTGAAGAAAAAAACATATTCTTTTTAATAGATGTATTAATTGAACTCTTAAAAATATCGCCAGATTATAAATTATTAACAGTAGGAGGGAATGATTTATATGATCAGTTCCGATATAAAATAAAGCGAGAAAAACTTGAAAAACATTATTATTCTGCTGGAATACAGCTTTCAGCCAGGGAATGGTATCAGGCTATGGATGCTTTTTTGTTACCAAGCTATTTTGAAGGCTTTCCTATGGTCGGCGTTGAAGCACAGGCCTCCGGTCTGCCATGTTTCTTTTCAGATAGAATTTCCAAAGAAATCAATATAAGCGGGAGTGTTAAGTTTTTGCCCATTGGTAAAGAAAATGCAGTTGTATGGGCAAAAGCTATAGATAAAAGTTTAACCAGCCAAGAAAGAGATGTGAGCTTTCCTGATGAATATATTATTGAATTTGCAGCAAAGCATATAGAACAGAAATATGAAAGTTTGATTGGGTAGGTAACATATATGTGCAAAGGAAAAATAAAGATGAAAATGTGGTATATACTCTTGGTTGCATTGATACAGTTTCCACTGAAACTGACAGGGAATTTAAGGTATCTTTCTTATTTGTATGTATATGGTTTTCCACTGATATATTTGATATTGAATTTAGACTGGACATTCGACTTATATAAAAATAATAAAAGTATAGAATTTCAGCTTTTCAAATTAATCTATATTTATTTGTTTTTTATATCTATATTTTGGCCATTAATTTTGTGTACATTTGATTTTTCTTATATATTTTCTTATTGGAGGAGTATGGTCCTATGGGTAATGAAATATACTTTTTTAATTGTTGTCTTTAAAAAGCATGTAAGCCCAAATGGCGGATTCGAAGAGTTTTCTGAATACTTTATAAAAGGAGCTTCTGTGTATGTCATGGTCTCATCCGCCTCTTTGATACTGTCACCAATACGAAAACTAATGTTTAAAATCATATATTTATCAAATGCAGATATGATAAATATGCGTCATTCGGAATATCAAACAAGATTTGGATGGACCGGATGGTCAGGATTTAATGAAACATTTGTGTGTACCGTTGCGGTCATATTGGCCTGCATACTAATTTTGAATAATAATGACAGGCTTGAGAAGCAAAAAAAATATCTGTCCCTTATGATATTTCCTCTGATAGGAAATGCGCTGTATGGAAGAATCGGACTTTTGTGTTCGGTGAGCTGTATTCTTGTGACATGCTTTTTTGTGTTTATGAAAGGCAATATGAAATATGTGCTTGAAATTGCAGCGGTATTCTTAATGGGACTTGCAGTGTTTATTATATTAAAGGAAAGAGTGGAAATTTTTAAAGGATGGTACAGGTGGATTTTTTCGGCGTTTGAAAATTATCTTAAAACGGGAAAATTCTATGATAATATGGGCTCAATAGAACATTTAACCACAGATATGTACTGGCTGCCAGAATGGAATACATTTTTATTTGGGGACGGCAGATATTTGAATGCAAATGGTTCATATTATATGCATACGGACTCAGGAATCATGAGACCAATGCTATACTACGGAATAGGCAATTATATGATGTCAACACTGGCTATTCTGCTTTTGGTTCATGAATTTGCGCTTTCGGTAATGAAACACGGCAATAGACGAAATATTAAGCTGATAATAGTAATACTCATATTAGGGATAGCAATATTTGAATTTAAAGGGGAATCGTTGTGGATGTTTACAGGAGTCTTACTGCCCATCACATTGATGTCCGGATTAACAGCCAGTAGAGGGAATTACCAATGATCAGCGTATTGATGAGCATATATAATGAAAATTTATCCTGGATTCAGCAATCAATAGAGTCAATATTAGGACAGACATACCGTGATTTTGAATTTATAATTATTGTGGACAATCCTTATATTGGAGATGAAATAATTGAATTTCTGGACAGACAATGTGAAAATGACGGACGTATTAAATTAATCCGGAACGAACAAAATGTAGGACTTGCAAGATCGCTGAACCTGGGGATTCATATAGCTTCCGGAGATTATATTGCAAGGATGGATGCCGACGACATTTCAGAAAAAAACAGATTTGAGAGAGAAATTCAGTTTATAAAAGAAGGAGAGTATGATTTAGTATCGGCATATAAAATTAATATTGATGAGAATGGTAATGAAATCGGTGTGGATTTGCCTATAGACAGAAATCCAAATAAAGTGCTGAGGTATTCTAATATTATTGTTCACCCTCTTGTTCTGGTAAAAACAGAAGTATTAAAGAGGCTGAACGGTTATCGGCTGTTAATAAATTCTGAAGATTTGGATTTATGGCTGAGAATGATTGATTCCGGGTACAGACTGGGGATTCTTAAAGAGTACTTACTGCGCTATAGGGTTCGCTTCAACAGCGCATCTGTTGAAAGGCAATTAGAACAATATTATATAAATAAATATATTATAAAGTTAATGAAAGAGCGTAAAGAGAATGGGAAAGACTCTTTTTCAATTGAACACCAGAGAGAGTATATAAAAAACAAGAAAATAACTGATAAGAAGAAGCGGAAATTCTTTTATGCCAACAAAAATATTGAAATCGCTCTTAGAGAGATAAATAACAGAAGATATCTGGGGAGTATGTGGTATATATTATGTGCAACGATATGTTTTCCACAATTAACCATAGATAAACTTTATAATTACTATCATTCAAATTTAGAAAGATACAAACTGTCAGAATAATGTTCACATAAAGCGGGGGAAAAGTACCATGAGTTTATTAGCAGACAGAGTGAAAGAATACGGTTTGCTTCAGGCTTTTTATATGGCAACAAAAAAACTGTTTAAAGCTTTTAATCTATTATATATAAAATATTGTCCTTATAAAATCAAACAAAATAAAATTATCTTTTCAAATTTTAGCGGTTTGGGATATGGAAACGATCCCAAATATATAGCTGAAAAGCTGAAAAATAATAAAAATCTGGATTTGGTGTGGGTAGTCAGAGATAATCATATTACAGGCATTCCGGATACCATAAGAACGGTAAAACTAGGAAGCGTCAAATATTATTATGAAATGTCAACAGCGAAAGTATGGGTGGATAATGAAAGAAAGACATTCGAGATAAGGAAAAGAAACGGTCAATTTTATCTTCAGACATGGCATGGATTCATACCATTAAAGAAAATTGAAAAAGATACTTCTTTACCGGAACAGTATATTAAGGATGCAAAAAATGATTCGAAAATGATTGATTTAATTCCATCAAGCTGTGAATCAAGGACACGAATCTATAGAGAATCCTTCTGGTATGATGGTGAAATAGCTGCCTGCGGTTCCCCAAGATTGGATATTTTGATGAATCGGACAGATACCAGAAACAGGATTTACAGTTTCTACCATATTGATAAAAACAAAAAATTAGTTATTTATGCTCCCACATTCAGAAAAAGTCATAGCCTGAAGCCTTATGCTATTGATTTTTTAAGAGTAAAAAGAGCTTTGGAGAGCAGGCTGGGAGGCGAGTATATCTGCATGGTCCGCCTTCACCCAGGTATGAAAGATGTGAAAATAGGCGGCTTTTTCGGGGAACATGTGTTGGATGGCAGTAAGATTGCAGAAGCACAGGAACTATTTGCAGCCTGTGATGTTTTAATTTCAGATTATTCGGACAGTCTGTTTGAAGCAGCACTGGCAGGAAAGAAAGTGTTTATTTTTGCTTCCGATATTGAGGAATACTTGAAGGAGCGGGATTTTTATATGGACTACTATTCATTGCCCTTTGCGATTTCTGCTAATAATGAAGAACTTGAACATGCAATATTGTCTTTTGATATGGAAGTCTATGAAGATAAAATCAGGCGGTTTTGGGAAAAGCAGGGACTGTATAAATGTGGAAATTCGGCAGAATATTTGGCAGAGTGGATTTTGAATAAGACGGAAGGAAAGGAATAAAAATGGCGATACCAAAAGTGATACATTATTTTTGGTTTGGGAAAAAAGAATTACCTGAATTAGCAAAAAGATGTTTAGAAAGCTGGAAAAAATTTTGTCCGGACTATGAGATAAAACTGTGGAACGAAGAGAATTTTGATATACATTGTATACCTTTTGTTGAACAGGCCTATGAAGCAAAAAAATTTGCATTTGTAACGGATTATGCCAGGTTTTTTATATTGTATAAAGAAGGCGGGGTATATATTGAGACCGATACGGAATTATTAAAACCTATTGACAGATTTTTAAACGATGGTATGTTTTTGGGGATAGGAAAGGATGATGTAACTGTTTGTGTTTTTGGAATGGAGAAACATCATCCATTAGCTCAGGCTGTATTGGACTATTATAAGGAACGTCCATTTACTTATGCACCAAATGTTTATGATATGACGACAGTCAATGTCATCATACATAAAATTTTAATAGATCAGTTTGGTTTTATACATAAGAATAAATTTCAGCGTCTGAAAGGCAATATCTGCATGTATCCTACAAAGTTTTTTCTGACAGATTGGACATACGGCGGCTTGAACCATAAAGAAAGCGTTGCATTTCATTATGCAGACGGATCGTGGCTGACACCAGAGCTTAGAGAACAAAAAAGGATTCTTTTAAAATGCGTGAAGCTATTTGGAAAAAGGGCAGGATGGAGAATCGGAAATGTTCTGTATTATCTTAAATATCATGGCCTGAAATTGACTGTAAAAAAGTGTTTTGAAAAGTTGAAGTGATTATATCATGAGGTGGCTGAAATGGAAAAGAAAGAGTTTGTGATAGGAATTGTTGGCGGGATGGGGTCATATGCCACACTTAGTTTTTTTGAAAGAATTTTGGACAGGTTTCCAGCCAAGAAAGAATGGGAACGTCCAAGAGTGATTATCGATAATCGCTGTACAATGCCAAGCCGCGTAAGGGCTGTATTGTACAATGAGAAAAGGGAAGAAGTTATAGAGTCCATTCAGGAATCAATCGAATATTTAGTGAAAATGGGAGGTGAGAATACAAACATTATTCTTGCATGTAATACTTCTCATATATTCCTTTACGACATTCTTAAAAGAGCTCCGCAATTAAAAGGATATATCATCAATATTATTGAAGAATGTGCGAAAATGCTTCAGGTACAGAATGTTTCTGAGGTATTTGTTATTGCAACAGAAGGAACGATTGAGTCTCAGATTTATCACACGGTTTTTGAAAAATACGGCATTAAGGTTCAGGCCCCCTGTGAAAATGAATATTCTGGAATGCGTTATTATATTGAACTGGTAAAACAAAATAAACTGGATGATAATCATATCTCAGAGTTTGAAAAATATCTTATGGATTTTAAACAAAAGAATATCGTATTAGGGTGTACGGAATTTTCTGCTCTGTACAGGCATGTGAAGCATAGGTCTGATCAGGTAAATGTTATAGATCCCTTGGATGTGGCATTGGAGATATTGAGAATGAGATGGAAGACAGAACATGAATGATATACCTGATAAAAAGGCAGCTATTATGACATGGCATCATACAGATAATTATGGAACAGGCTTTCAGGCATACGCTTTAAGTCACGTGGTCAAAACAATGGGATATTCGGTTGATTTAATCGATTATAGAAGGCTGTCTGAATTGCCATTACCAATGCGGACATTATATGATTTAATAAAGACAGGCATCATTAGGATGAAGCCAAAAAGAAAAAACAGTAAAATTTATTCTAATTATAAAGCATTTGAGCATTTTTATAAGACCTTTTTTTCTTACACAAAGAGATGCTATAGTTATCAGGAATTGTCAGAAATATCAAATTTTTATGGAACAATCATATGCGGAAGCGATCAGATATGGTCTCCGGATGGATTTGACGAGAGATATTTTCTTGATTTTGTTCCAAATGAAAAAATTGTAGCTTATGCACCAAGTTTCGGAATATCTGAAATAGATAATAAGAATCTTTCTAATAGAATAGGTAAGCTTATAAAACGGTTTAAATATGTGTCTATTCGGGAAAAAACCGGATGTGAATTAGCCTCTGAAATAAGCGGAAGAAATGATATTGTTCATGTTGTGGATCCGGTATTATTATTAGAAAAAAAGGACTGGGATAAATTAAAAAAGAATGTATCGGAAATGAAAACGCCATATATGATTATTTTCTTTCTGAAAAATAATGAAAAATATTATAAGCGCGCTTTGAAGGAAGCCCAAAATAGAAAACTTAGCCCGATTATACTGCATTGTACTCAATCAGAAGATAATATATATGCAAATATAGAGAACCCATCGCCTGAAGAATTACTGAGTCTAATAGATAAAGCAGATTTCATCTGTACAGATTCGTTTCATATTGCTGTTTTATCCATTGTTTATAATAAACAGTTTCATGTATTTTTAAAGGATAATTCGAAAAGTAAATTATCAAGAAACAGCAGATTGACAGATTTATTTTCATCTCTGCAAATAACAAATTGTGTTGGTAACAATTTCAGCAGAGTACAGATTAATTATAAGAAAGTAAATAAACGATTAGAACATTTAAGAAAATCATCTATCAGTTATCTGAAAAAGGCGTTGGACAGCACTGGAAAATATAATAGTGAGTACAATGTTTTTACTAAGTGTACAATAAAAAATATATGTAATAATGATGGTATAGAAGCAGATGAATTTTTAAACAGAAAGAAAAATTCGACGTTTATTAAGAGATATTTACTTGAAAGAATGGATAAATGGGATTTCATGCTTAGAGAGGAATGCTATGGATGTCAGTACTATAATAATCATGGAAAGTTAAATTACAGACGGCCATTGTTTTATGATGCACTTAAAAGAGACTTTCAGAAAAAATCAATAGCAGATATCTATGTAAACTATTATTTAGCCTATGATTTACCGTATCTTATAAAAAAAATTATGAAGAGGCAGCCGTGATGAAATTATTTGAAAGTGAAAAATACTGTTGCGGATGTGCAGCATGTGTTGCTGTTTGTCCCCAAAATATAATAAACTTTATTCAAAATAAAGAGGGATTCTGGTTTCCGCAGATTTTAGACAGTAAACTGTGTGTCCATTGCGATTTGTGTCATATGGTATGTCCAATGAATCATGGTACTTATCACAACAAGTATAAGAACTATTATGCTGCAATAACGAAAGATTATAAGATATGGGAAAACAGTTCCAGTGGCGGGATTTTTTATTCCATTGGATTTTATGTGATAGAATGTTTAGATGGAATTGTATTTGGAGCCAAATGGAATGGACTGGATGTTGAACTGGATTATGCCGATAGTGTAGATAAACTCAGAACATTTTGTAAAAGCAAATACGTAACTTCCATACCAGGCGACGCTTATCAGCAGGCAAAATGTTTTTTAGATGGAGACAGATATGTTTTGTTTTCGGGAACTCCATGCCAGATTAACGGATTAAAGAATTATCTGAAAAAAGATTATGATAAACTCATAACCGTGGATTTTGCATGTCATGGACAAGGGTCGGCAGTTGTTTTTAAAAGATGGATTACATATTTAGAGAATAAATATAAAAGAAAAATAAAACATTTTGAGTTTAGAGAAAAAAGAATGCTGAAGGATCATGTAAATTCAAATTGCTGCAGCTATACCTTTGACAATGGGAGGAAAGAATATGCTACACGAGATTATTACCATCATGCTTATGTTAACGGATTATGTATGAGAAAATCTTGCGAAACATGCAAGTTTTCTGGCAACAGAGCTTCAGATATAACATTAGCGGATTTTAAGAATCAGACAAGAGTAATTCCTTTTAAAATGGAGAATCGAAATATATCGACAATAATTACGCAAACCGATAAAGGAGACAGGGTTATCAGCCGGATAAACAGTCTGGTATTTTATGAAGCGGATATACAATATATTGAAAGATATAATCCTAAATTGTTTAAAAGCTTAGCAGGTAACCATGACAGAGATAAATTTATGAAAGAGGTAACTGACGATCATAAACCTATAGATAAAATTATTAAAAAATATATACGGATCTTGCCTACAGAATTGCTTGAGTATAATGTATCGTCAAATTGGTATAAAAAACTGTATCCTTTATGCAGAATTTTAGATTATATTTACTTATTTTCCAAAAGGATTAGAGGAATGTCAATAAAAGAACAGAGATGATGTTTGTGGAAGGAAGAGCGAAAAACGGAATTAGAAATATTGTTTCCGGAACAGCAAATAAACTTGTATTGGTGCTATTACCATTTTTTGTGAGAACCATCATGGTTTCTTCACTTGGTAAGGAATATTTGGGGTTAAACAGTCTGTTTACATCTATATTAAACGTATTGAATTTGACAGAGTTAGGATTTGGCAGTGCTTTAGTGTACAGCATGTACAAGCCAATATCTGACAATGACAAAACACAAATATGTGCTCTATTAAAATTATACAAAAATATATACAGGTATATAGGCTGCGTTTTATTGATCATTGGACTTATACTCATGCCAATGATCCCCCAGTTGATTAACGGAGAATATCCGTCAGGTGTCAATATTTATATATTATATCTTATATACTTAATAAATACATCCATAAGTTATTTTGTGTTTGCTCATAAAAAGGCATTATTGATCGCATACCAAAGGAACGATATTATCAGTAATATCAATACAGTTTTATCAAGCATTCTTTATGTATTACAGATAGGTATTTTGCTGACAGTTAAGAGTTATTATATATATGTAGTTGTATTTCCGATATTTACTATAGTAGAAAATATTTATACAGCAGTAGTTTGTTCCCGGAAATTTCCGGGGATTATCTGCAAAGGAAATATTTCTGAAGAAGATAAAACAAGTATAAAAAATCATGTTAAAGGTATTGCATTACAAAAAATATGCTCTGCAACGAGAAATTCATTTGACAGTATTGTTATATCTATCTATATGGGATTAACAACAATAGCAATCTATAATAATTATTTTTATATTTTATCTGCCGTCCACAGCATATTATCTCAAATTCCTAATGCAATCAGAGCAAGCGTAGGCAATAGTATTGCCAGTGAAAGTCTTGCAAAAAATTACAGAGATTTCAGCATGATGAATTTTATTTATATGTGGCTTAATGGATTCTGCAGTATATGTCTGTTTTGTCTATATCAGCCTTTTATGAAACTATGGATGGGGGAAAGCCTTTCGTTTCCTATGTTTACAGTAACGCTGTTTTGTATATATTTCTATGAATTGGGAATGGCGGATATTATTTCTTTGTATAAAGACGGGGCTGGGTTATGGTGGTACGGACGATATCGTGTACTTATAGAAGCAATAGCAAACCTTATACTTAATTTTCTTTTAGGACGGATTTGGGGAGTAAATGGTATTTTGATAGCTACAATCATTACATTGTTATTTATAGGACTTGGATATGGAGGATACATCGTATTTCATTATTATTTTAAAGAGAGCAGTTATTTACATTATATCTTTCTTCAACTAAAGTATTTCTTAATTACTGTTTTGGCAATAGCTATTGTATATTCGGTTTGTTATTTGATTCCAATACAAGGGACTTTAGGATTGGTCTTAAAAGGTACTGCCTGTGTTGGATTAGGAAATGCAGTGTTGTGGATAATGCTTAGCAGGTTAAAGGAATATATAAATGCCAAACGGTTTGTTTGTGGAATTACTGGCGATTTAAAAGAAAAATTTTTGTGCAGTTTAAAATACAAAGGAGTTGACGTATGAAAAAGGTTATAACAGTTGGAGTTTTCGATTATTTTCATTTAGGACATCTCAGATTATTTGAAAATGCCAGGAAATTAGGAGACTATTTGATCGTTGCAGTGCAAGATGGTGATTATATTTTAAAAACGAAGCCAAATGCAACCATATTATATACTACTGAGCAAAGAATAGATTTAGTTAAAGCTCTTAAAATAGTTGATGAGGTTATTATCTATCAAAATGTAGATGAAACCTTACCAAACATAGATTTTGATATCTTTGCTGTTGGCGGTGATCAAACACATGAGAGATTTCAGCGGGCTATTGAATGGTGTAAAAATAATGGAAAAGAGGTTGTCCGTTTATCCAGAACGCCTGGGATTTGTTCTTCCAAGATAAAAAACGAATTATCAGATTTAAAGTGACAGAATCGTTTACGTGTTAATCATTTGTGTGTGGAAGACGAAAGCAATTTTAAAATAGCAGAATGATAGGAAAGGAAACCATAAGGTCATGGAGATTCGGGGAATTATGGAAAGAATGCGGACGATCTGGCGGAACATGTATGTGTATACAGTTTTGGCGGCAGGGTTTATGACAGCGGCTATGTTTTCTGCATTGGAGCTGTATCCCGTTGGCAGCCGTTCCCTTGTATACAGCGATGGGGACCTATGCGTATTGCTGCGCCAGTCTGTTTAATTTGCTTGTTTATTTTTTTAAGGGAACCTGATGCCTGGATATCATTTTATTTTTTGGGATAAAGTTCATTGCAGCCGCATTGTGCCTTCTTATAATGCTGAAGAGGCTGTTTTCGGATGCGGGCAGAGGGACGGACGTTAGTGCTGTTTTCTGCGTCGTATCCTTTTATCGGGCATATGACATATTATGTCTGGAACCAGAGCTGGATGGACGGTGTAGTAATAATTCTTACCAAGTGGTCATTATATGCGGAAGGTGTTCAGTTAAATACACATAGAGGAATAAACAATATGGCCCGGACACCATTATGGCAGTATCCATCGCTTATGAAAGCGGCCTATATAAGATGGTGGAGTTTTTTGATTACAATTAACAGTATTTCCTGCTCTTTGCTGGCTCAAATTTTATTTCACATTTTTACAATGATGTTTCTTGGCGTTGCTATAATTGACAGCATCATAGTCTTTCGAAAAGGCCATTGGAAAGGAGTATTTCTGGCAGGAATGTTTCTTATAGTTCCCATTGCTGTAAATCTGATGGAAATAATGGCTCGATATGTAGTTGAGCGGATGATGTATGGTTTTGCGACGGATGTGAAAGACGAAAAAGAATATAAAGATCTTCCAGAGGTTCAGGTTATGAATACATATCCAAATGATGACTCTATTAAAATAATTGATGGAGTTGTGGTAATTAAACTGTCTGATGAATAGCCTCTGTTTTTCGGACAGTTCTCATTAAAATTCATATTGCCAGCAAAAGCACTTTGTGTTAGACTATTTTTGTCAAAATAGTTTCTATTTCAGGAGATCTAGGCCGTTTAGGCATCTGTGGCATCTGATTTCTATCATGAATTCATTCCCACACAATTTGCAAAAGATGTGTAACTATAGTATAATGAGAGGAGAAAATTTATGAGCAGTAAGGTAAGAGTAAGGCGGACCTATAAGGACAGCCTGTTTCGAATGATATTCAGGGAGAAGGAGGAATTGCTGAGCCTTTATAATGTAGTTAACGGGTCTGATTACAAAAATACAGAAGACTTGGAGATTAACACCATCGAAGACGTGATCTATATGGGTATCAAGAATGATGTCTCGTTCTTGATTGACGATTATCTGAATCTTTATGAGGCTCAGAGCAGCTGGAATCCGAACATGCCTTTGCGCGGCCTTTTTTACCTGGCGGCATTGTATCGTGGGTATGTGGGGGAGAACGGACTCGACCTGTATTCAGAGGCCCTTTTAAAGCTTCCGGCACCGAATTTCATTGTATTTTATAATGGAAGCAGAGCCAGGGGGGATATGGAACAGTTAAAACTGTCGGATTCGTATATAAAGAAGAACAGGGATGGTTACGCTTTAGAATGTACGGTGACCGTGTTGAATATCAATTATGGGCATAATGAAAAGATAATGAAAGGCTGTAGAAAGCTGTGGGAGTATGCTTATCTGGTGGAAGAGATACGGAAAGGGATAAAAGCTGGGCTAAGGCTGGAAGAAGCCGTGGACAGAGCAGTGGAACACTGTATTGAGAATGAGATATTGGCAGATTTTTTGAGGAGACACCAAATGGAGGTGAAGGATGTGATTTTGACAGAATACAATGAGGCGCATCATGTGGAAAACGAAAAAAGGCTGAGTTTTGAGCAGGGGGTAGCGCAGGGGTTGGAGCAGGGACTGGAGCAGGGGATAAGGGCATTGATTCTGGACAACTTGGAGGAAGATATTCCTCAGCAGAGAATACTTGAAAAGCTGAAAGCGCGTTTCGGCTTATCTGAAGAGGAGGCTGTGGAACGGCTAAGAAGATACACTATTAAGAAGGAATAAGGTGAGATTGAGCGGCAGCTAAAAAAGACAGGAAGAGACTGCAAAGAGGAGGGGTGGCTGTGAAGTTTTTGCTTTCTTGTGCGGATGAATATTTAAACAGATGTACCTGGAAGGACATGGCGTTGCTTAAGTTCTGTCTTTTTTCCATGGGGCTTCTGGCAGGTATGCAGGTATTAAAGAAAGATAAGAAGAGGGTAAGGATGGCTGCTTCCATTGTTTTTGTGCTTACTTATATTCCGTTGATGATGAAGGTTTTGGAAGTTGTGATGGATAAAAGTATGAATAAACATTGATTGTGAGATACGAAGAGGTACGATATATGAACAGGGATGATGGATTTAATAGGGATGGGGAGTCAAAGCAGGAGATATCTCCCCCGGAAAGGGAAATAAATCAGACAGCTTTACAGGAAACTGCTGCCGCACAAGTCATGGGCCCGTTGGTATCCTCATTGGCATCTATGGAATTGGCAGGGGCAGGAGCGATGACAGGAGCAGGGACCATTGTCTCATCATTGGCTTCGTCTCTGGGTCCGATTTCCGATATGGTCAGCGCGGCCATACCCTTGGCGGTACCGAATGCCGGCACATCAGGTATCGTGGAATCCGTTAATGGGTTAGCTATAGCCACAGCTTCCGTGCAGAATACAGGAATGGGAAATTCCGGAATAGACGCAGTATTGAATATGGCGATAAAAACACCGGAATTGTTGAAACTTCAGGAACAGATCGCAGATTGCGGGCTGATGGCGGACAGCCAGTCAGTTATCGGAAGTTTTGTGTCGAACCTGTCCTCGACATGGCAGTCCTCCCTGGGAATGACAGATATAGCTGAGCGGAGCATGGCGGCTCAGAATATTGCTTTTCTGCGTCTGACCAGGAACTACAGGGATTTGAAACTGCCACGGGGTGGAAAAACTGTTGTCAGGGATCTCAGTAAGACTGCTGCTGAAAAATTGACCCAGACCGATCAAATCCTGTTTGATCCGGGCAAGGGGGAATTTTATCATAAGGATACACCGAAACAGAAGGTTACGGCAAATGAGATTACCGTTGCGGAATCAGCTATGGACCTGCTTGCAGGGATAACCTTGGACGAGTTGATTTCTTTTGAGAGCCAGCTGTTTGAAGACTCCTTTTTCGCGATGGATCATCCGGTTGGAAAGAAGATTTTTGCAATTATCCGGAACTGGACAGAATTTATGGATTTCGACCATGATACATATTATCATGCAAGGATGCTGAGAAAAGGCGGTAAGCCATTTCTGGATCAGGAGATGATGAAGGCTCCGGTGAACATTTCCGCCCATGGCAGGTACAATGCCATTGGAAAGAGCTGTTATTATATTACAGATTCGCTGGAGGGAGCGCTTTCCGAAATAAGAAAACACAGCGGCGGAATAAAACCTGCAATCCAGGTGGCGGCCATCAGACCGGTCAAATCCATAAAGCTGATTGACCTTTCAGAGGAAATAAGCGGACGGAACAATTTTATTGAACATTTAAGGTATACGGTGGATAATGAGGAAGGGAAGATTATAAAAGAATATCTCCTGCCCAATTTTGTGGCGTCTTGCTGCAAAAAGCTTGGAATTGACGGGATTAAATATTTGAGTACCGGCTACTGCTGTTATGTGATGTGGAAAGACGATTATTTTGAATTTATAGAGGGCAGCAGAAGGATTGTGGAGCCGGGGACTGCGACATAGAAGTGTGCGGAAGAACTGAAACAGGGTATAAAGCGAGGTATAAAGCGTTAAAATAATTTTTAGGCGCTTTATACCTTTTTTGATGCGAGAAACTCAAGAAACAAATATGAAACACATGTAACAAAATTGACTTTCAAAATAAGATATTGTATTATAAAAACAACAAAAAAACAGCGGATTTTAACAAAAAATAAACAATTTTACACAAAGGGAAGTGGAAAGTCGTGGCTACTATCCGTGATGTTGCTAAACTGGCCGGTGTTTCGCCTGCAACTGTTTCCAGATATTTTTCAGGAAGTAACGTGGTAGGAAAGGAACTGTCCAGAAAAATTGAGGAGGCGGCCAGAACGTTAGAATATACCCCGGACCGATCGGTGAAACGGTCTCAGGGCGTGTGTATTGTACTGGTTCCTCACCTGCAGCTGGGATATTTCAGTGAGGTGTTAAAGGAAATCATTACCCAGATGCCCAAATATAATTTAAGGGTTATGATTGTTCCCACTACGGTGGGAGATGACAGCTATAAGAGAGTGTTTAATGAAATGTATGTGATTGGAGCAATTTATCTGGATGAGGACATTGACAGGGATATGCTGAACTATATTCAGGCCAAAAACATCAAGATTATTATGCTGGGAGGCGCGGCTTTTGAAAGCCGGTGCGATATGGTTCACATCAACGATATGGCGGCAGCCTATGAGGGGATGAATTATCTTTTGGACTTAAACCACAGGGATGTCCTGATTCTGGCTGATTTTTCTCACAATTTCAGTTCCGGATTCCAACGCCTTATCGGATGCCAGCAGGCATTGAAAGAGCACAATATCCCTTACGACCAGGAACAGATGGTGGAGTTCGGCTATCTGACCTATGAAAACGGCTACCGATCCATGCAGAGGGCCCTGAAAAAAGGAAAGAAATTCACGGCAGTGTTCGCGTTCAGCGATGAGACTGCCATGGGCGCCATTTCTGCTTTATATGAAAACGGGCTAAGGGTTCCAAAGGATATATCGGTTCTTGGTTTTGACGGACTTGAGATATCGGAGCGGATCGTTCCGAAGCTGACCACCATCTATCAGCCTATTGACAAAATGGTGGCCTGGACCCTGAATGAACTGTGCAGCCGGACCAGAAAACATCAGGAGGAAAACGTAGAATATACGCTTCCCTATCGCCTTATAGAGAGGGAAACCTGTATCAGAAGGGAGGAAGAACTATGACAGGGAAAAAGATGATAGGTATCATAGGGAGGGTGATCCGTTTTGTGTTTCTGGGGGTTATGGCCCTGATTTCCGTAGGGCCGTTATTCTGGATTGTGATGTCTTCTTTTAAATCCAACAAGGAGATTCTGGCATCAGCGTTTGCTCTGCCGTCCGGATTCAGTTTTTCCGGATATGCAGTAGCACTGGATATGGCACCTATTTTCCTGTTTTATGGAAACAGCATCCTGGTCTCTGTGGTAAGTACCATTTTAAATGTGATTGTGGTATCCATGGCGGCTTATGTTCTGGCAAGATACCGGTTTAAGGGGAGTACCTTTCTCTTACTGCTTTTATCGGCTTCCATGCTGATTCCTACATCGGCCCTTCTGATGCCTATCTACCGAATCATGACAAGCATCAAGTTGTTTGACACCAGAACAGGCCTGGTTTTGGTCTATGCGGCATTGGGACTTCCCACATCGCTGTTTGTATTTAAAAGTTATTTTCAGGGAATCCCCAAGGAACTGGAGGAGGCTGCCTACATTGACGGGGCAGGGTTTTACCGGACATTTTTTACCATTGTTTTTCCGTTGGCCAAGTCAGGACTTGCCACAGGAGCGATTCTGCAGTTTTTGATGTCCTGGAATGAATTTATGTTTGCTCTGATTCTTACAAAGAGAACCAATATCAGGACACTGCCTCTGGCGCTGAATTATTTTACTTCCCAGTTTTCCTTTAATTACACTGCAATGTTTGCGGCTCTTACCATGGTAATTCTGCCCAGCATTGTCATCTATGTTCTTTTGCAGGAGCAGGTGACGGAAAGTATGGTGACAGGCTCTATAAAGGGATGAGGACGTGCTGAAAGAATACGGACCCAAAAGAGACAGAGGTTAAAAAGAAACATGAGAAAGCAAAAGAAAATAAAATTATAATTAGGAGGAACGGTTATGAAGACAAGAAAGATGTTGGCATTGGTGTTGGCAGGCGCAATGACTGCAGGAATGGCAGCAGGGTGCAGTTCCGGTAATTCGGGAAATACGGGAGGGCAGACAAATGCAGGAAATGAGGCTGGGGCTGAGACAACCAAACAGGCTCAGGACAGCTCTTCCCAGGGAAGTGCAGGAGGAAGCGGTGAGGTGGTAGAGATTACATTTCCCTCCATGTGGGTAGGCGTTAACACATTTAAAGAGTGGTTTGACAACCGGATGGAAGTGTTTAATGCGGAGTATGGAGACAGCATCAAGGTAAATATTGAGGAGATTGCCGGAGACCAGAATTATGTAGACAAGATTAAGGTTTTGTATTCTTCTGATTCGCTGCCGGATGCCTTCTGTACAGGCGGATATAACCTGATTGATACCATGCAGGACAAGCTGGTGGATCTGACGCCGCACATAGATGATGAGTGGAAGAAGATGGGATCGGATGTTACCTGGGAGGTAAACTCCAGAGACGGGAAAATCTACGGAATTCCTTATGCGAGACAGGCCATCGGATATTTCTATAATAAAGAGTTGTTTGCCAAAGCAGGCATTGAGAAACCTGCGGAGACATGGGATGAATTTTTTGAACAGTGCGATAAGCTGCTGGCAGCAGGAATTACCCCGTTATCTATGGATACGGCAGACAGCGGATGGGTTACTTCTTTGATGTTGGGCGCCATGATCGGCCAGACAGATGAAGGGGAGGAATTCATGAACACCAATCTGCCGAAAGACTATAACACTCCGGAATTTATCGAAGCTGCAGCAAATATCCAGAGGATGTTCCAGAATTATACCACAAGTGATGCGGTAGGCGGAGCTTATGAGAATGCGGCAGGAAACTTCTTTACCGAAGAAACGGCTATCATTGCAAACGGTCCCTGGATGGTCAGCGATTTCTATGACACCAACATGGTAGAGGAGGGCTTTGCCGACAAGATCGGGACGGCTATGTACCCAGGCGGAGTGATGTATAACAGCGGTAAAATCGGATTTAATATTGGTTCGAAAGATGAAAAGACTTTGGAGGCAACCCTGACCTTTGTTAAATTCCTGACCAATGAAGAGAGCCAGAAACTGATGCTGGAAATGACAGGTGATATTCCGGCAGCTGACGGCATCACTTCCGATAAGACGGCTCCTCTTGTAAATGAGGTAATTGAGAATGCAGGAAAAGCAAGCCACAGCATCAATGATTTCCAGAGCCTGTGGTATGCCAATGTTGTAGATGAAATCAGTATTCAGTATCCGCTTCTGGCCCAGGGCGAGATTACGCCGGAGCAGTTTGCACAGGCTCTGACCGATGCGGCAGCGAAGAATTAAGAGGCTCCGACAGTACAGAACATGGAAATGGAGAGATGACACATGAAAGTGAAAAGATGGAAACTGATAAGTTTTCTGTTGCCCTGCCTGTTGTTGTTCGGGCTGATTTATCTGATTCCTATGGGTATCGTATTTGGAAGTTCTTTCTTTGAGTGGAAAGCGGGAGGGATCTTTCGGTTTATAGGACTGGAGAATTACATCAATGCATTTTTATATGATGTCCGAATGAAGACAGCCATAAAAAATACGATCATCTGGGTTCTGCTTCAGTGTGTGATTCATGTGGGCCTGGGAACTGTGATTGCATTTCTTCTGGCAAGAAGGCTTAGAGGCTGGAAAGTTTTAAGAACCATTTATATGATACCCAATGTGGTGTCGGCGGCAGCTCTGGGTGTGATTTTCCTTAATGTGTTCAACGCAAAATACGGTCTCTTAAATTCCTTTATTACCCAGATTACGGGAGAGCCTTTTACAAAGAACTGGTTTTTTGAGCAGAATTCCGCATTTTTTACGGTAACCCTTACCTGGCTTCTGTACAGCGGTCTTATTGTCATTCTGGTATTGGCCGGGATTATGTCTATACCAGAGGATGTGGTGGAGGCGGCCAGGATTGACGGGGCCAGCAATATGCAGGTGAATTTGAGAATTCGCCTGCCCCTTATACGGACTGTGATGGGTACCAGCGTGATTCTGGCAGCTACCAGCAAACTGAGAGAATTTGAATTGATTTATCTGACTACCAACGGAGGACCGGGGGACAAGACGCTGAATCTTCCTCTGTATTTATATAAGGCCTCTATGATGGACAATAATTATGGGTATGCTAACATGATGGGTGTTGTGTTAATTATTGCAGGGGTGATTGTCGTTTACTGTATTAATCAGTTGTTCAGGATGAACGAAGGGGATTACTGATTTCTGAACGGCTGCAATTTTCTGAAAAAGAGGAGGCTTGCTATGAAAATATCGGTAATTGGAGGCGGAGGCGTCCGCTCCATGTTTCTGGCCAAAAGCTTGGCGCAGAGCAGTGAGGAACTGGGATTTGATGAAATTGTGTTTATGGATAATGATGAGAAAAAGCTGAATATCTATGGCAGGATGGCGGTGCAGGTGGTAAAGCGGTTGAAACCGGATTTGAATTTTCGTCTGACCTCTGATCCGGTGGAAGCGGTGAAGGATGCGGATTATATCATAACCACCATTCGGGTGGGGCAGGATGATATGAGAATCCGGGATGAAAGGGCGGCTCTGGCCAAGGGACTTTTGGGGCAGGAGACTACAGGGGCGGCAGGATTTTCTTTCGCCATGCGTTCGGTTCCTGCTCTTGCAAAGTACTGTGAGCTGGCCAAGGAGTATGCGTCGAAAAACGTAAAAATCTTTAATTTTACCAATCCGGCCGGGGTGGTATCCCAGACCTTGAGAGATATGGGGTATGATTTTACCTTCGGAATCTGTGACGCCCCCAGCAGCCTTCTTCACTCTTTTGCAAAAATGTACGGCCAGCCTCAGGATGCGGTGACCGGTGACTGCTATGGGCTGAATCATCTTTCGTTTTTTAAGAGTGTCCGGTTAAAGGGCCGTGAGATTATGGGAGAGCTTTTGCAGGATGACAGGCTTTATACGGATACGGACATGCGGTTCTTTAAAAAAGACCTGGTGGGCCATATGGGGTGTATCCTCAATGAATACCTGTACTATTTCTATTACAGGGAGCAGGCGATCAAGAACATCTTGGATGCCAGGATAACCAGAGGGGAAGTCATACGGGATGTCAACAGACATATGATGGAGGAATTGTCCTCAATGGATATAGAGAAGGATTTTGAAAACTGTCTTCAGATTTTTGATACCTGGTATGGAAAACGGGAAAATGCCTATATGGCCAATGAGACCGGGATTAAAAGAGCTAAGGCGCCGTATCATTTCGACATGTACGCTGAGGAGGCAGGAGGCTATGCAGGAGTTGCCCTGAATTATATCCGGGCAGAACTTAGCGGGCAGGAGAGGGAGATGATCCTGTGTGTGCCGAATCAGGGGGCCATTCCCGGGCTTTTGGATACGGATGTGGTGGAGATTACCTGTACCATTAAGGATGGAAACTACATTCCCCATAAGATTTCAGAACCGGATCCCATGCCTATGGAGCTGATTCGTCAGGTGAAGGCATATGAAAGGCTGGCCTCGGAGGCTTTGAGGATAAAGAGTATTTCCAGGGCGATTGATTGTCTCATGGTTCATCCTCTGGTGAACTCTTATTCCCTTGCCAGGGAGCTGGTGGAAGAATATGTGGAGTCTAATCATGAATACACGGAAGGATGGAGCTAAATGGGATTTGCAGGAGGCGTAGGGTTCGCCAATATTGATCTGATTTATTCCGGACTGAAGGGCCTGCCGGCTAAGGGGGAGGAGGTCTATGCCAAAGAGTTTGGGATGCATCTGGGCGGGGGGATTCCGGCTACCCTGATTAACACTTCCAGACTTGGAATTCCTTCCCGGGTTGTTACTTTTATCGGTCATGACTATTTTTCCAATTTCGTGCGTCAGGAGTTTGCCAGGTATCCGGCGGAAGTGATTGATATCTATGAAGGGGACGGAATGCCGGTGACGCTTTCTTCCACTATGGTCTGCGACAATGACAGAACGTTTTTATCCTACCGGGATCCGGTGGTGATTACGCCTCAGATTCGGGAAAAGGCGCTGTATTATCTGAGAGGCGCTAAGGTGGTTGATATGCATGAAGGGTTTCTGGATGTTTACAGGACTTTGAAGAAAGAAGGAACTGTCCATGTCTTTGATACCGGTTGGGAAGATGACCTTTCTATTGACAAGCACAGGGAGTATCTGGAGCTGGCGGATTATTATGTGCCCAACCAGAAGGAGGCCCTTAAGATTACCGGAGAGAGCACGGTGGAGGGGGCGGCGGAATGCCTGTCCCAGTTTTTCTCCGATGTGATTATCAAGCTGGATAAGGATGGCTGTCTGCTGAAAAATAAATCCGGAATCAAGGTGATTCCGCCTATGGAAGGCGTGGAGGCGGTGGATGCAACCGGAGCTGGGGATGCTTTTTTAAGCGGGTTTATTTATGGGATCTATAAGGGATACCCGGTGGAAGAGTGTCTGCGGTTTGGAAATGTTACCGGCGGGCGCTGTGTCCAGGGAGTGGGATGCCTGACCAAGTATGTGGAGGAGAAGGAATTGCTTTTGCTGGCCGGAAGGATGGAGGGCAGGAAGGTGTCAGCAGGGTGACAGAGATTTTAAGGATGTTTGAATAGGTGATAAGTGCGCCGGCCAGGTTCTTGAGAGGAGAATTGGGCGGCGCATGTTTGATTTTGGGCTTTACTTTGAATCTTGAAATTTGCAGGTTTTTGTGATATTATCGTCATATGTCAGAAATGGAGGTGGGAGCATGGCAAGACCAGTTCGATGCAGGAGAATCTGTTTTGAGCCTGAATATGACAGTTTTGGTCCATGTGGCAGGGAGGGGACGGAGCAGATTTTTCTGACAGTGGATGAGTTTGAGGCAGTCCGTCTAATTGATTATGAAAAGAGAACCCATGAGCAGTGTGCCAGGCAGATGGGGATTTCCCGTACCACAGTTACGGAAATGTATGAAAGAGCCAGGACGAAAATTGCTGATTGCCTTGTGGGCGGAAAGACGCTTTGTATTTCAGGCGGGAATTATGCACTCTGTGACGGCTCTGCATGGAGATGCTGCGGTAAAAAATGTGGCAGAGCCCAATTAGCGGCTGAAATTGCCGGGGAAAGAGAGGATGACAGAATCATGAAAGTTGCGGTTACTTATGAAAATGGAAAGGTATTCCCTCATTTTGGGCATACGGAGCAGTTTAAGGTTTATGAGATTGAAGAAGGGAAAGTTGTAGGAACCCAGGTGGCGGATACCAATGGAAGCGGCCATGGCGCCCTTGCAGGGATGCTGAAAGGATTGAATGTGGATACGTTGATCTGCGGAGGAATCGGTGCAGGCGCGCAGATTGCATTGGCAGAAGCGGGCATCCGCCTTTACGGAGGGGTATCCGGCAGCGCAGATGAGGCTGTGGAGGCGCTTCTTGCGGGAAATCTTGTATTTGATCCCAATGTTCACTGTAACCATCATGGGGAAGGACATCATCACGAAAGCGGTCATTGCGGGGAAAGGAAAAACGGCTGCGCAGGAAACGGTGGGGGATGCTGATATTGGTATCTTGAAACTGCTGAGGGGAGATTGAAGGCGCTGTTTGCTTTCATTTCCCCTTTTGTATTTTGGTTTTTAGATGATGATGGGGAGATAGAGAACGGGAATACAGGCGTGCAGGATTTCATTTATCAGTATTTTATCATATAATGGAAGGAATTTCTATGAGGAGGGTGATTGCCATGGATATGATAAGAGAAATGGAGCGGTATTTGGAATTCTGCCAATATCGCAAGGAATTGAATAGAAACACGTTAAAAGCCTATAGGATTGATTTGGAACAGTATTTATCTTATATTAAGGAAGATATACTTTTAAAAGCAAAAATCGAGGAATATATAACAGAATTGCATAAAAGGTATAAGCAGAAAACAGTTAAAAGAAAAATTGCCAGTATTAAGGCATTTTATAGATATCTTGAAGAGGAAGAACGTCTGGAGGGCGGTAATCCATTTACAAAGATCAGGGTAAGGTTTAAAGAGACAGAGAGTTTACCACGGATCATTCCAAGAAAAGAGATTGAGAGGCTTTTGAATTATATGTATACAATTGAGGAGCAGTCGGGGCGGGACGCAGCTATTTATCGGGATTTATCCGTTATAGAAATGTTCTTTGCAACTGGAGCCAGGGTATATGAGATTTCTAATTTAAAAATACAGGATATTGATCTGGACAATGGGACTATTAAACTATTTGGCAAAGGAAGCAAAGAACGGTATGTGCAGATTGGAAGCCAGGAAGTTTTACAGGTGGTGAGAGAATATTATAAGCTGAATCATCAGGAAATTGATAAATGTGGATTTTTCTTTGTAAATCGGCAGGGAAAACGTTTTTCAGAACAGTCGATCCGCCGTATGCTTTGTAAATATTCACGTCAGGCGGGCATTTCCATACATATTACTCCCCATATGTTTCGACATTCTGTTGCTACATATCTCCTGGAAGAAGGCGTTGATATCATGTATATACAGAAGATCCTGGGGCACAGCTCCATTAAGACAACACAGATTTATTTGCATATTGCCTCTAAAAAGCAGATGGAGATTTTAAAAGAACGGCATCCGAGGAACCAAATGAGAATTCAGCGGGCGGCGTAGGGGAGAATGGCATAGAATTAGGGAGAGGCTGGCTCCAAATTAAGGGGGTGGTCTGATTGTGGTGGAGAAGTTTATAAAAATTGGTAGAATATGGAAAAAAGGGCTTCACCATTTGGGGAAAATGGGGTATAATAGGTAAAAATATAGGGAAATTTGTTGAGGATAATACATAGTTATCTGCAATTCATATTAAAGATAAAAAGGTATCATAGTTATATTCTTTTTCGATTTTGTAAATATTATTGTCTTTCACTGTGGCATAATATGGTAGTTGTATACCATTAAATATATTGGACTTTACCATGGTATAAGATGCAGTATCATAGAAAACTATTTTAGTACCTATATCAAGAGGACTGTCAAAAGAATAGTCTCCAAATATATCCCCTGCATAGCAGGTACAACCAGCTATTCGATAAGTGAACCTTTTTTTATTTGGTAAATCAGCATTTAGTATTTCGCTTCTATATGGTGAATGTACAATATCAGGGAGATGACATATAGCAGAGGCATCTAGTATAGCTGTTGTAATTTTATTTTCTACGATATCGGTAACTGTAGCAATAAAATAGCCAGCATTTAACATAACTGTTTCACAAGGTTCAGCGATAATTTGTAAAGAGTATTTATTCTGTAAAAAATTTATTATATTGATAGCATCTTGTAATATATAAGTCGCATCAGAGAAGAATTGTCCACCTCCAATATTAAGCCACTGTATGGGGTACAAATATTGACCAAAATTTTCTTCTATTATATTAATTGTTTTTAAAAAAGTTTCTGAATATTGCTCACACATATTATGAAAATGAAGACCTTCTACTTCATAAAAATTTATTTTTTCTAGCTCAGATGCATGAATACCAAAACGAGATGCATAGTGACAAGGATTGATTTCATATTTTTGTATTTCCGAAAATTCTGGATTAATACGTAAACCACAATGGCACTTCATACTTTTAGCAATACCTTTAAAGGATTGAAACTGACTAACTGAATTAAAAATTAAAAAATCACTATATGAACAAATGGGCTGAATGTTATGAGAAGTATATGCAGGAGAAAAGGTATGAACATTACTATGAAAAAATTCTTTTCCTAAACGGGCTTCCCATAAACTACTAGCACTGATCCCATTAAAGTGATTAATAAAATAATTAATGATTTTTTCGTTAGAAAACCCTTTAATTGCAAATAGCAGAATAATATCCGTTTTATTTTTTAATTTTTCAATAACTTCAATATTTAGAATCACTTTATCTATATCTATCAAATGACAGGGGGTAGGTAGATGAGATAAATCGATGTTCAACATATAAATCTTTCCTTTCTTAAAATTTAATGGAGGTCAAAATGGAAAATATTAAAAAAATTCTTGATTTAAAAGCCGACGAAATCTATCATTATAATAATTGGAATGAATCAATAATCGAAAATACAAATCTACATTCTGTTAGTCTTAAATGGTGTGATTTTATAGAAATAGATTTTATAAAGTGTATTCTTGCAAATTCTGATTGGGAAGGGTGTAGGGCTATAAATTGCATTTATAGCAGTGTTTCTTTTGAAAATAGTGATATTACATCCATATATTTTGAAAACTGTGAGTTTAATAAAGTTACATTTAAAGGTGCCACTACAACAGACGTAAGTTTTATTAATTGCAAATTTGAAAACTGTGATTTTAATCATATTGTATTAAATAGCTCTTCCTTTAAAAATTGTACTTTTACTCGCTTTAAATTAAGGCAGAGTTCTACATACCTTAATGAATTTATAGATTGTGTTTTTGATGATTCATATATTTATGGAAATTTTATGTACAACCTTTTTGTAAACACACATTTTAATAAAACAGCTATTGCACCTGATCTGATGTCTTCAAATTTTGGCTTTACTGATTCAAATTTAAAAGAATTATCTTTAGAAAAAACATATTTTAAGCAATTACAACAAAAGCTTTTAGATAATAAAGATTATGTAAGTGCTGCTATTATTTCTTTGAATCTTGAAGAAAAAGACTTTGATAATGCAATACTAGTTAGTATACAAGTAATTATTGAACAGCTTCGATGCAATATATTAGTACGCAATGAACAGCTGATGTTTTTTAGGCTTATATTAAACCGTTTATTAAATGAAAATAAGCTATCATTATATATGGTATTATTTATAATTAATATACTGGAACAAAGAAAACTATTTGCAAATAATATTGCTCTTGAAAAATCGGAATCTGTTATTAATCAAATTCACAATATGTTATTTGAATATTATCGCAAAGTCATTAAAGATATAGATTCTGAATTGAATCAAATAAAAAGTAAAAATAGCCCTTTAACTTTAAAAATTACATATGTAGAAGAGCCCTCAATCCCAATTTGTTCATTGCTTATTCAAATTATGAATGCAGTAGGAATAAAGGGTGCAGTACCTATACGTAAAGAAACTGCAAAAGGTTCTTTTATAGAATGGATAAAATGTTATGATAATATTTTAAAGTGCCTTCAACTTTTTATTTCCATTTTAGGATTACAAATAAAATTGAAAAAGAATAATTCTGCTGAAGATCATTCTGAAAGTGAATCTAAAACAAAAGAAGACAATGAAATTGAAAAAAAGGAGAATGAAAATGTAACAAATTCATTAGTTTTTCAGATTCCAGAGTCTGTCTTACACCAATTAGATTCTGTTCAAACAGAAAAAGATGTTTCAAAAGTAATCAATATATTTGTGTTAAATGGTGTATCTGTAAATAATAACTTTCAAGGATATAATAATTTTAACGTCCAAAAAATTGAATTTTTATAAATATGTTTTTTCTAAATATACAATTACTTTATTTAACGCTAGAAGCAATTGGCATGGATCTAGCGTTAAATTTACTCTAAAACAAAAACCAAAATTTTCATAAAAGCCTTCAAGATAGCCAGGTAAAAGAGAAGTATTTGTATGTTCAATAAGTTTTTTTATAAAAATAGTTTTTTTAGACTCTTCAAAGGGAACATATTTAAAAAAAATTGTAATATATATACCAGGAGTTCGCGTAAACGTAAAAGAATCTGAATGATATAATAATAAGTTTTTAACTTTATTAAAGGTTTCGTTTATATATTCTATACTTTTTTGTAATGTAAAGTTATAATTTTCTGATATGAAATGATTAATTGCTAAAACCGAGGATAATGCTAGGCCTCCCGAGAATAGATCAGTCCAGATATCAAAAAAATCCTCATGTTCTTTATGGGTTACTACACAAGAAAATTTCATAGTATTGGTTCCTAAAACTTTATGAGGACTAAAAATGCTAAATAAATATCTGTTATTTATTAATTGGGGGTTTAGTTCTGAGCCTAAAGGAGCTAAACTCTCATCACATATAACGTAAATACCTTTATTGAGAAGATGATTTATCTTATTAAGTTCATTTTTTTCGAAATAGAGATTAGTACAAAAAACAGGCGAAGTAATCCAAAGTGCATCAAAATTTTCTTTAGTAATAACATCTATAGGTAGAGTAAATCTTCCGTTTTGATAATGCAAACTTAAATTTTGTACATTCAATCCAAATGATTGTAAACATATATCTACTGAAAAATATGATGGCTGCAACACACAAATATGTTTAAGATTCTTTTTTTGTAAAAAAACAGCAATATTGACAATTGCTAGTGTACTTGATGGAAAAAAAACAGAAATTTTATCTTCACTTTCTATACTAAGTTTTTTTCTTACTTTGTTATGTATTTCTTTATCGATTTCATAACTATACACATAGTTATAAAAGGAATTCATTGTGGGTACTTCTAAAAATTGATTTAGATAATTTTGATACTTATTACCCGAATTCCAATTAGAAAGATCAAATACATCTTTTTGAGTTGATAATCTAACTTTTGATTCAATATCTCTAATCTTTTCAATATCCTCAAGATGAAAAACCATTTTTTTACCCCTTTTGTATAGTAATCATTGTTTACCTTATTATTTCTGTTATTTATAGATAATTGTAGTATGTAAATAAATTTAATGATAACTATGTATTATCTATCAGAATAACAAGACTGGATAAATCGATTAATATAACTATATTTTGAGAGCAATAGGTTTGCATTATCAAGAAGACATGGAATCCCAGTAGATTCCTTGCATATCCTATTGCTCGCGATTTATTTGTCTTATACATAATTCTGACTATTTTTCTATAAACAGGAAAAATATGTCCTCAAATGAGCTATAATTGTATCTTAGGTAATCCTTCCATAAAAAGGAGTTCTTTGGTAACGGGGTTAACCGGGCAACAGCTTTCCATTTGATTCGGAAACGATAGCTGTGCAGGCAGATGATGGACAGCGATTTTAGTCCCTAGACTGGTGCCTGCTAAAATGTTTTGTACCCCCCTTCATTCCAACCAGAACAAAATGTAATTCCTGGTAAAACTTTTGTTCCCTTTATATAAATACAATGCTGAAAAAGATGCAGAGATAAATAAGGTTATAAAAGTCAATGAATGTTGGAAAGAGCTAAAGAAAGAATTTCACGCCAATATACAGAGCGGGAAACCGAATAGAAGGCTGTATAGGAAAAACGGGTGTTTCCGAAAATTAGCAGCAAGGGGTTTTTGAATCTGGAACAAGATGAGTAACAACAAAAAAAGACATCTCCGCAGAAGAACCCATGCCGAAAAGAATGGAATTCTGCGGGAGATATCTTTTGGGGCTGATTGCTTCACAACAGAGGTGCAAAAAAATCGCGTTCGTCCTCCCTGTGAGCCTCCAACTGCACGGTGAGCTGCTCTGCTCCAAACGGGAGGCGTTTTCTGAGCGAGGATTTTTTCCCAGAGGGCGGAAAAGCTATTCTGCGCCAATCTCAAACTGAAATTCCATCCGGTATGATTTTCCATCTTTCCCGCTAAACTTTCCACGGACAGTATAACGGGACGGCTCTTCCGTCAGAGATAATGTCATAGGCTGTTGGTTCAGGAAAACAGTACGGCTGTTTCCGCCGTCCAATGGTACGATTTCTACGATACAATCCCCGCTTAGCGGGAGATTAAAGGAAAGAATTGCCTGACTGGCTGGGTAACCGAAAATACTGCTGGGGGTTTCACGGGAATCCATTTCATAAAGTATCTCCGTGCCATCCCCTTCTGTAAAACTGACATATGACAGAGAGGCTGTGATGTCCTGACCGAATTCATCGCCCGTTCCAGTTATATGGACATTCAATGCGGGACGCTCGACAATATATTCGCTTAGCGCATCCCAGTCCGTACCGTCCGGCAGGTAATAGTATTCGGCGATTACCTCGCCGTATAGGGAAACCAGCTTGAGAAATCTGTCTGACAGGGTGACGGCCAAAACGCCCTCTGGGCTGTCCAATATCAGGGACAGGGGTGTTCCGTCCTGAGTAAAAGAGTAATTCCCTGAAATATGCTCCATGCGCAGGCCAGATAAATAGTGGTGCAGTGCTGCCTCATCGGTACAGACGAAATCGCCCACATTTATACTGCTCAGAGCATACTGTTCCGGAGATTGGGACTTGTAAATCACTTCAGCACCTGTACTCTCTCCGTAAGCAAGGGCTACATAGCCGCAGCTCATACACAGCAGGAAAAACGCAAGCCCGACTACCAGCGCACCAGAGGGTTTCCTCTTAGGGGCAACCACGTTTTTCAGCCGATAGAGTAGTGCGTTGGCTGAGGCAGATAAACAGGTGGTGAAACCCTGCTTATCTCCGGCAGTCTTTAAGAGCAAATCAGCATACCGACGTTTTGTATCATCATCAGAATTCAGCAGAACCGTTTCATCGCAGCTCAATTCCAAATCCTCGGAGCTTCTTTTTATGGCTATCCACATGAGAGGATTGAACCAACACATAGCTGAGCAAAAAACAAGAAAAAATTTATTCCACGAATCCTCCCGACCAATATGAATCAGTTCGTGACGAAAAATGAGCGTTAGTTCTTCAGGAGTATACTCCCGCTCCGGCAGCACTACCCGGATAGACCGTTGAAACAGGCCAATGGACAGGGGCGTTTGGATGTTGGGTGAAGTCACCAGCTTGAACCTCGGCTTGTGGAACCGGGCTGACTCTATCTCCTGACGCCATATGGCCAGAACTGTCAAATCAGTAATTGGGGACGCATCCCTCAGGATGCGTGTCCGAAAGGTCAGATGGGAGACGATGTTCCAACTCAGAACGGACAAAAAGCCAATCAGCCACACGTTCAGCAGCGTTTGCACTAAGATAAGGGGGGCCTCTATCACCCAACGAGGTTTGGGCAACCGCATATAGGTCATCTGGGTCAGATAAAGGTAATTTGGGAGCATCCACAGAATAGCACAGGCCCTTGCGCTGATGTGCCGCCGCAAAAAGGACAGGGAGGACATCAACAGAAGGTAATACAGGCAAATATGAAGAAATACTCCAAAACAAAAAGCAAACGTTATCTGCAGGGTGTTTTCTCTATCTGTGAAAATAAGCCCCATGATCAAAATAGTCAGCATACACAGTGGGAGTATCATGCCAGAAATATAGGGCAGATATCGCTGACGGTTGCTGTCCATATTGCTGTCGGAATTTCTGTCAAATACCATCCAGGCAAATATTCCGCTGAAAATCGAAGTGCAGAATCCTTTTATGAGAACCTCCGTAGTCATAACGCACCTCTCTCCAGAAGTTCCCGCAGCAGGGCCAACTCCTTTTTCGTCAGACCACTGTCGCACAGGGCAGCGGCAAAGGCAGGCAAACTCCCGCCGCAGACCTTCTGTACAAAGCACCGGCTCTGCTGGGCAAGATAGTCCTGCTTTGCAATCAGCGGGATATATCGTGCGCTGCGGCTTTCCTTTTGAATCTGAATGAATCTCTTTTCTGACAAGCGTGTAAGCACGGTCAGAAGAGTGGTCTGCGCCATGGGATGGGTATCTTTCAAGATTGCGTTGATGTCTGTCCGGGCCACCGGTGGCTCACAGGCCCAAATCGCCTGCATGACCTCTAATTCCGCATCCGGTAAGCGGCGGATTGTAATATCCATAGAAACGGTCTCCTTACTCTACAAATATAGAATTTAGTATTATTCTACAATGATAGAGTAAAGATGTCAATAGCTGCTCATAAAGTCGAAATATTCAGATTCCGGTTTTCGCACTGTCGCACTTGCCAGGGTTTTGAATCCGTCCACTTTGAAGGCCATTGGCGGCTGTCCTGAACAGGGTATGTTTTTGTGGAAAAAAAGGCGTATATATGATAATATATAGAAGCAAAGATAAAAACACAACACAGGGAAAACACCCTGATTGCAGGATGATTTGATGTATGGTATTTCCGGAGCAGGAACAGAAAAGGTGGTAAAATGAAATTAAAAAATGTACTTATAGCTGTCAAAGATATGGAGCAGTCAAGAAAATTTTATAAAGATCTGTTTGGCCTTGAAGTCATTCTGGACAATGCCGGAACCATGATTTTGACAGAGGGACTGGTTCTTCAGGACGCATCCCTGTGGCGGAAGTCCATAGAGAAGGATATTCTGCCGAAAAATCATGGCTGTGAGCTTTATTTTGAAGAGGCAGATATAGAGGCTTTTATAAAGAAACTGGAATCATGCTTTCCAGATGCGGAGTATGTAACTCCATTCATGACATATCCCTGGGGACAAAAGGTTATTCGATTTTACGATCCGGATGGAAATCTCATTGAAGTCCGGACACCGATGGAGAATGGCAAAGTTAAAACGGAAACAGATATGACAGATTCAGAAGGTAATGCAAAAAGTAATATGGAAAGTAATATAGAAGATAAAGCAGAGTATAATACAGAGGATAAGGCAGAGGATCATGCAGAAGACTATGCAGAATATCATGTAAAAGCTAAGGAAGAGAATAAGGCAGAAGATAAGGAATATCTGGAATGGGAAGAGATCAGCGTGGATCATGTGATCCAGGATGAGTGGATTGATTTTAGGCGGTCCGCTTATCGTTTTCCGGACGGAAAGATATTTGAGCCGTTTTACAGCTACAGCCGCAAGGACTATGTTGTCATAGTCGCGTCAGATGTTAATGGGCAGTATCTCTGCGTCAGGCAGTTTCGCCAGGGAATCAGGAAGGTAACCACAGAATTTCCGGCAGGCGGTATTGAACGGACCGATGGAAAAGAGTACGGGACAGGATATGACAGGGGGCTTTCGGAAAATGCTCTACAGGCAGCCAGGAGAGAGCTGCTGGAAGAAACCGGATATGTATCAGAAAGATGGAACTATTTGCTTACCGTGCCTTCCAATGCTACTATGGCTGACAATTATGCACATATTTTTATGGCGGAGCATTGTCATAAATTGGGGGGACAGAATCTGGACGAGACAGAATTTTTGAATATCAGAACCTATTCTCCAGAGGAGATTGATGAGATGATACAGAAAGGCAATTTTGAGCAGGCAATTCATATCATGGCATGGCTGATGGTAAAGCAAAAATCATAGATGAGGAAGGGATATAGAAACAGCACCTGAATTTCCTGTGCCGGGAGCACAGGGGATTCAGGTGCTGTTTCCAGAGAGAGGTTCATACCATCAGACGTTCCATTCCTGTATACTCTAAAAATTCATCAATCACTGCCTTCTGTAAAAGTCTTCTGGTCTTCGGATCCTTTCCTCCGGCTTTTTGTGAGTCTACGCTGGTTACATAGCGGTAGAAATTAGAGGAGGAAGTGACAAGGATCTCGTCGGCGTCCATCAGTTCTGACAAAGTGAAGGGCCGCTCGATTACCTGGATACTCAGCCGGTAGCAGGCAGCGATCATATGGGTCTTGGCGATTCCCCGCAGAATCATATTGTCATTGGGATGGGAGATAAACACACCGTCCTTCAAGATGGATACATTGCTGTGGGAGCATTCGGTTACGATGTCTCCCCGGTGGAAGATGGTTTCGCCCGCTCCGGCCCGTTTGGCATCCTGAGAAGCCATGACAGACGGAAGAAGGTTCAGTGTCTTGATATTGCAATGATAAAAACGGGTATCCTCCTTGGTAATCGCAGCAATTTCCTTTTCTGGATCCTGCATGGCGAAGGGGCGGATAGAAACCCACACTTTCCCCATAAGATCTTCCTCATAAGTATGGTTTCTTATGGCCGGAACTCCTCGGGTAACCTGCCAGTAAATAAAATGAGTCGTTCCCTCTACTTTCTCAAGAAGTTCTGTCAAAAGAATTCCAAGTTCCTGTTTCGTCATAGGAATTTTAATGTCCAAAGCCTTTGCGCTGCTGTAAAATCGGTCCAGATGGTCCTGAAGCAGAAAGATTTTATGGTTTCCTCCCAACGTCGCCTCATATACGCCGTCTCCGAAAAAATGGACTCTGTCATTGAAAGGAATCATAACCTCTTCCGGAGTTCCTGTCTGTCCGTCATAGTATGCAAGTTCTTTCATAATTGTTTCCTCCGCCATAACCGGCTTTCATAATTTCTTCACAGGAGGGAACAGATGCAGTTCCCTTCTTTGAAGCTACTATAAAAATAGTACCATATGCCGGATTTGTCCAGCAAAATTTTTAGAAAAATGAAAAGAGAATTTCTTTGACATACTGCTTGCTTTCCCATGTACTTTCCCATATAATAATAGCAAGGAATGGAAAGGTTGTTCGAATGGACGGACAGCCTTTTCTTGACAGGAGAATCGAGGATAACATATTGAACGAAGGGATAAGTGATTAAAATGAAGATTCTTGTATATGGCTCCTTGAATATTGATCACGTTTATAAGATGGATCATTTTGTCCGGCCAGGGGAGACCATTTCTTCAAAAGAGCTGCAGTTGTTCTGTGGAGGAAAGGGACTGAATCAGTCGATTGCATTTGCCCGCAGCGGGGCAGAGACCTGGCATGCAGGTGCGGTTGGGCTTCATGACGGCCAGATGCTTTTAAACATGTTGGAACAGGCCGGAGTTCATACAGAACTGATAGAAAAGAAGGAATGCCCCAGCGGACATGCCATTATCCAGACAACGCCGGAAGGGGAGAACGGCATTCTCTTATATGGGGGAGCGAACCAGACAATTACCAGACAGGAGGTTGACGCTGCGCTGTCCTGTTTTGCGGAGGGAGACTTTCTGGTGCTGCAGAATGAAATCAGCCAGATTCCTTATATTATGGAAAAGGCTCATGAAAAAGGAATGAAGATCGTGTTGAATCCATCGCCTATGGATGAGAAGATTTTTCAGATGCCTCTTTCGTATACGGATTTTTTGATTCTCAATGAACTGGAAGGGGCCGCCATGACCGGGATTTCCCATAGGGACAGCGAAAAGATTCTGGATAAGCTGATGGAGCGTTTTCCGGATACGCAGATTGTACTTACTCTTGGAAAGGCAGGTTCTGTTTATGGTTATAAGGATAAAATCTGCCGCCAGCCCGTTTATCCGGTAAAAGCTGTGGATACCACGGC
Source organism: uncultured Hungatella sp. (assembly GCA_910588325.1). Classification (GTDB taxonomy): domain Bacteria; phylum Bacillota; class Clostridia; order Lachnospirales; family Lachnospiraceae; genus UBA3402. The sequence continues at coordinate 16,730 of CAJUPP010000007.1, read as the reverse complement.
GGCAGGAGATACGTTTACCGGATATTTTATGGGGAGCATGATTGGGGGGACAGAGGTGGAGGAAGCACTTAAAATAGCCTCTATGGCATCGGCCATCGCTGTCAGCAGAAAAGGAGCGGCGCCATCGATTCCCATATTAAGCCAGGTACAAGGAAAAATAGCTAATTTAAAGGAGTAAAGGAGGAAACAAGGATGGATCCCATCAGAAACAGGATTAAGACGGCAGTGAAAACCTTAGGGGAACTAAGGTATTCTCATCGGATGCCGGTAGAGGGCGTGAGGGTTGGTGACGGAACCTATGATTTTTGTGAGCATATTTCTATGGAGAAACTTAAGTCCATGGAGCTTAAGCCTTACGGCAGGGACGAGACGTGGGGAGGAAAAGACCGTCATTACTGGTTTATCGCTCAGGTAGCTCCTGACAGGGAGCGCAGAGGGAAGGAGCGGAGAATTATTTTAAGCACAGGGGAAACGGACCTGTGGAATACGGACAATCCTCAGATTATGGTGTATGTGGACGGAGAGTTTAAGGGAACCATGGATATGAACCATCAGGAACTGATACTGGATGGGGAGGACAAGACATACTCTCTGGCTTTTTATGCTTACTCTAACAACAGGGCAAAAACGAATTTTTTCCATTTGGATGTATCTGCCTATGAAGAGGATGTGGCCAGGCTTTACTATGATCTGAAGGTTCCTTTTGATGCAGGAGAATTGCTGCCGGAGGAAGATCTGGAACGGATTGAGGTGTGGAAGATACTCAATGACTGTGTGGGGATGATTGATTTCCGCCGTCCCGGTTCAGAAGAATTTTACAACTCCGTGAAAGAGGCAGACACATTTTTACAGAAACAATATTATGAGACCAGAAAAGAAAGCCCGGTGGCGGTTCACAGCATCGGACATACTCATATTGATGTGGCGTGGAAATGGCCCTTAAAGCAGACCAGGCAGAAAGCGGTGAGAAGTTTCAATACCGTTCTGAACCTGATGGAGCGGTATCCGGAATATCGGTTTATGTCCAGCCAGCCTCAGCTGTATGAATTTGTTAAGGAGGAGGCTCCAAAGCTGTTTGAGCGGATTAAGGAGAAGATAAAGGAAGGGCGCTGGGAGGCGGAGGGAGCCGCCTGGGTGGAACCGGACTGCAATTTATCTTCCGGGGAGGCGCTGGTCCGTCAGATTCTTTATGGGCGCCGATTCTTTGAAAAGGAATTGGGGGCAGAGCCCAATGAGGTGCTGTGGCTTCCGGATGTGTTTGGATACAGTGCGGCCATGCCTCAGATTTTGAAAAAGTCCGGAATTTCTTATTTTATGACTACCAAAATCAGCTGGAACGAGTATAACAAATTCCCGTATGATACCTTTGTATGGAGAGGGATTGACGGAAGTGAAGTGCTGTCATACCTGATTACAACAAAGGATTATTATGAGAAAAATGACGGAAATGATCCTTCGTTTAATACGACATACAATGGACGGCAGAATGTGAGCCAGGTGATGGGAACATGGCAGAGGTATCAGAATAAGGATTTAAGCCAGGATGTGCTGACCTGTTTCGGCCACGGAGACGGCGGCGGCGGTCCGACCGAGGAGATGCTGGAGGAAAGCCGACGCATGGAATATGGGGTGGCAAGATGTCCCAGAACCAGGCAGACATTTGTGAAAGAATTCTTCCATATTCTTGAGGAGAGGATGGACAGAAAGAGGCTTCCCTCCTGGAGTGGGGAGCTTTATCTGGAATTTCACCGGGGAACATATACTTCCATGGCGAAGAATAAATGGTATAACCGGAAAAGTGAATTTTTGTGCGGCGATGGAGAAGTTTATTCGGTTATGGCCATGGAACTGGCAGACGGATTTACCTATCCGAAAAAGGAGATGGATGATAACTGGAAGATCCTGCTGTTGAATCAGTTCCATGATATTCTTCCCGGCTCTTCCATTAAGGAGGTATATGAGGACTCTGCCGTTCAATATGAAAAGCTGCTGAAATCAGGACGGGAAATTGTAAGGAATGCAAAGGAGCAGATGAAAAGGGCATTAGGGTTTGGGGCAAATGGGGACAGGCTGATGGTCTGGAATAATTTAAGCTTCTTAAGAACCAGTGTCCTTGAGATGGACAGAGAAGTGGAACTGCCGGGAGTTCCTGTGCAGAAGGGGGCGGACGGCTCCTGGCTGTACCTGGCTAAGGAAGTGCCGGCAAAAGGATATCAGGTTTATGGAGAGAAGATATCTGGCTGCCAGAAAGCTTCGGCAGTTTCTGATGTTCTGGAGAATGTCTGCCTGAATGAGCAGGGAATTCCCTCTGGCATAGAGACTCCGTTTTATAAGATCGAGTTTAATGAAAGCGGTGAGATGACAAGAATCTATGATAAACGGGAAGAGAGAGAGCTGTTGAAGCCGGGATGTGTGGGGAATCAGCTGATTGTATATGAAGACCGGCCTCTGGAGTACGACTGCTGGAATATTGATGCTACTTATAAGGAGCACAGCTGGCAGCTTGATCCGCCGCAGGAATTTAAGGTTCTGGAAAATGGGCCGGTGCGGGGATGTATTTATATAAAGAGACCCTATCTGAATTCTGTGGTGGAACAACGGATTTATTTTTATAACCATACGGCAAGGATTGATTTTAAGACGGATGTGGACTGGCATGAGCATCAGATGCTTATAAAGACGGCGTTTCCGCTGGATATTCTGTGCAGCAGTGCGGATTATGAGATTCAATTCGGAAATGTGAAGAGGCCCACCCATGAGAATACCTCCTGGGATCAGGCAAGATTTGAGACTTGCGGACATAAATGGGCGGATATATCGGAGGACGGATATGGAGTGGCACTGTTGAATGACTGTAAGTATGGGTATGATATCCATGATTCGGTGATGCGGCTGACGCTGCTGACCTCCGGAATTTTTCCCAATGAAGATGCGGATCAGGGACACCATGAGTTTATCTATGGACTTTTCCCTCATCAGGGGGATTTCCGGAAAGGACATGTGGTTCAGGAGGCCTATGATCTGAACTGTCCCCTTGAAGGAGATTGGACGGATGAGGGAAGAACGGATGTCTATTCGTTTGTGCAGGTTCAGGAGGAGAATGTGCTGCTGGATACAATTAAGCAGGCGGAAGAGCAGGATGGCGTGGTTTTGAGGCTTTATGAGGCTTACGGGAGAAGGACAAAGGTTCATCTGACTGCGGACTGGGCGGACGGCAGAGAGATTTGGGATTGTGATTGTATGGAGAATCCGTTGGAGCCTGTGCCGGTATGCCATGGGATGATGGAATTCACAATGAGGCCTTATGAGATTAAGACAATAAAGGTAAAAAAGAGTTAAGGCGATTGGGGAGAGGAAAGAATGCTTTATCCGAGGATCGGACTTCCCAAGCTGGGAAGTGATCTGTATTGTCTGTATATGCAGTATAAATATGTTCATTGTCTTCGGAAGGCGGGAGCACAGGTGGAGATTCTGGCGCCGGATATTTCGGTGGAGTATATGGCGGGAATGATAGAAAGATGCGATGGGTTTCTTTTTCCCGGAGGACCGGATATCCAGCCAAAGCTGTATGGAAAAGACGTGGAACAAGGGTGCGGGAAACCGGATTTGATGAGGGATGCGTTTGAATCTGCACTTTTGGGGGCAGCTCTGGAGGTGGGAAAACCATTGTTTTGTATATGCCGTGGGATGCAGCTTTTGAATGTGGTGCTTGGGGGCACGCTGTATCAGGATATTAAGCCGCGGCAGCAGTGTAAGCATTGGGATTTTTGGAACAGAGCCTCGGCTTCTCACTCAGTGGAGTTGGATACGGACAGCCTTTTGTCCGGAATTCTGGAGGCGGATGCGGCTTCTGTAAACAGTATTCACCATCAGGCAGTGGATGATCTGGGAAAGAGGCTCTGGATTGCTGCGGATAGTCCGGATGGGTTTCCGGAGGCTCTGGAGATAGAGGATTATCCGTTTTGCCTTGCGGTGCAGTGGCACCCGGAACATATGGCGGCCCGAACGCCGGCACAGCAGAAATTGTTTCGGGCATTTGTGGATGCGTGCAGATAAAAGAAGTCATGACTTCAGAAAAATTATTATAAACAGGGAAAGGAGAAACATATGAAGTATGTAATTCTTGGGGGTGTTGCCGCAGGTACCAAGGCGGCGGCAAAGCTGAAACGGTGTGACCGGCAGGCGGAAGTAAAGGTATTTACAAAGGGGCAGGATATCTCTTATGCCGGCTGCGGACTTCCCTACTATATTGGAGGCGACATTCCAGGCAGAGAGGAATTGATTGTGAATTCGCCTGAAAAGTATGCTGCCCTGACCGGGGCGGAGGTGTTTACGGGAAGCGAGGCAATAGGCGTTGATTTTGAGAAAAAAACCGTTTCTGTCCGCAGGCTGTCCGGAGAGGTATTTCAGGAAACTTATGACAAATTGATTATCGCCACAGGTGCGGTTCCTTTTGTGCCGAAAGTGGAGGGAGTAGATAAGTACGGCGTTTTCTGTGTGAGGACCCCGGATGATGCCGTAGGAGCAAGGGATTACATAGCATCACATCATTGCAGGAAAGCTGTGGTGTGCGGAGCCGGCTTCATCGGACTTGAGGTGGCTGAGAATCTGAAGGCCCAGGGGCTGGATGTGACGGTTATCGATGCGGCGCCTCAGATTATGCCGAACGCATTTGACCCGGAGATGGCGGACTATGCCAGACGTCAGCTGAAGGCTTCTGGAATCCGGGTTTTGGTGTCCACCAGTCTGAAAGGAATCCAGGGAAAGGATTATGCAGAGGCCGTGGAGACGGACAATGGCATGCTTCCGGCAGATCTGGTAATTTTAGCTATCGGTGTCCGTCCGGCTACCGGTTTTCTGACAGACTCAGGAATCGACATGTTTAAAGGAACCATCCTGACAGATGAAACATTAAGAACCAACATTCCTGATGTGTATGCGGCAGGGGACTGTGCCATGGTGAAAAATGCTCTTACCGGGAAGCCTCAGTGGTCGGCTATGGGATCCACCGCCAACATTGCAGCCAGAGTTCTTGCGAAAGGCCTGAACGGAAGCAAAGAGATTTACAGAGGCTGTCTGGGAACAGGAGTGGTCCGGCTGCTTCTCGGATTAAACGGAGGCAGAACCGGTTTGACAGAGGCGGCTGCAAAAGAGGCAGGGTATGATGTGACTACGGTTGTCTGCGTGGTGGATGACAAGGCTCATTATTATCCCGGGGCATCTTCTTTTATGGTAAAAATGATTGCCGAGACAGAGGGCAGGAGGCTTTTGGGAATTCAGGTATTCGGTGCGGGAGCCGTGGACAAGATGGTGGATATTGCGGTGACTGGTATTTCCCAGGGGATGAAACTGGAAGATTTTGATACCCTTGATTTTGCTTATGCACCTCCGTTTTCAACGGCTATTCATCCCTTTGTGACGGCCTGCTACATTTTGGAAAATAAACTGGACGGCATTCTGGAAAGCATGACTCCGGCAGAGTATCTGGCCGGGGCGGCAAAAGATTACACGGTCATCGATGCCCTTCCTTCGGCAGGGATTCCCAATGCTGTCTGGGTTAATTTAACCACTGTGACAGAGCCTGTAAAAGGGCTGGAAAAAGACGCAAAGCTTCTTTTGGTATGCGCCAAGGGAAAGAGAGGCTATTTCCTGCAGAACCGGCTGAAAGCCTTGGGATATACCAATACCCGCGTCCTGGAAGGCGGAATTACCTTCAATGAAGTAAAAGTGCAGGGAAACGGCAGGAAGCTGTCACCAGAGGAAATTAAGAGAGTAAAAGGCCTGGGATGTCTCCAGGACAAGAGATATGACGACGTATTTAATGTCCGGGTGATTACGAGAAACGGAAAAATCACGGCAGAAGAGCAGAAGAAGATTGCAGAAGCAGCAGAACGTTTCGGCTCTGGGGAAGTAACCATGACCACCCGTCTTACTCTGGAGATACAGGGCGTGTCCTACGACAATATAGAAGATCTGATTGCATTCCTGGAAGAGGCCGGACTTCAGACAGGCGGCACCGGCTCCAAAGTCCGCCCTGTAGTTTCCTGTAAAGGAACCACATGCCAGTATGGACTTATCGACACCTTTGAACTGTCAGAAAAACTGCATCAGTTGTTCTACGTGGGCTACCATGGAGTCTCCTTGCCTCACAAATTCAAGATTGCAGTAGGAGGATGTCCCAACAACTGCGTGAAGCCAAATCTTAATGATGTAGGAATCATCGGCCAGAGACTGCCGGAGATCGACCTGTCAAAATGCCGCGGATGCAACGTATGCCAGGTAGAAAAAGCCTGTCCCATCCATGTGGCGGCACTGGAAGATGGAAAAGTCAAAATCGATGCCCATGCATGCAACCATTGCGGCCGCTGTATCGGCAAATGTCCGTTCGGGGCGGTCAATGAGTCCGCAGTAGGCTACCGGGTATACCTTGGCGGCCGCTGGGGAAAGAAAGTCGCCGAAGGAAGGCCTCTTGACAGGATCTTTACATCCGAAGAAGAGGTGATCCAAATGGTCGAGCAGATTTTGCTGTTCTTCAGAGATGAGGGACAGACCGGCGAGAGACTGGCGGATACGGTTGCAAGATTGGGATTTGATTATGTGCAGGAGAAGCTTCTGAACAGTAAGATTGACAGAGAAGCAATTCTGAAAAAGAATGTGGTGGGAGGAGCCACCTGTTAAGACTTCGGTTGCTTTACAGGGGATGAGTGCAAAGTTTTTGGATGCCTGCGATTTTTGAAAACAGATTCCGCGTTTTCAAGGCGTCTTGCCATACGATACAAGCAGCCTGTGCTCATTCAGCGGAGTGAACAGCAACGTTGCTGTTCACTCCATGACGAATCACTCCGCTGATTCGTCATGAGCCAATACAGTTATTGGGCATATGCTGTTACGTTCACAGAGAACCTGTGAACGTAACACAGCAACTACTCTTCCCCATAGTCCAAATAAGCGCCCTTCATCGGGCTGGCGGCGTGTTGGCTGAAGAGGCGGAGAGCGCCTTTTTGATATTTGGATTTTCTTGGTTTCCAGCTCTTTTTCCGTTCGTTCAGAATCTCATCCATTTCTTCAGGAGTCTTTCGCTCACCGTTTACACCGATGATGTTTAGCTTGCGTCCCATAACATCGATTTCGATTAAGTCTCCTTCTTCTACCAGGGCAATGGGGCCGCCTTCTGCAGCTTCAGGGCTGCAATGACCGATAACCGGGCCGGTAGAAGCACCGGAGAACCGGCCGTCCGTAATAAGCGCAATACTGCGCCCCAATTCCTTATCGCTGCTGATAGCCTCGGAAGTATAGAACATTTCCGGCATTCCGCTGCCCTTAGGGCCCTCATAGCGAATAAATACTGCATCTCCTTTTTCCACTTTATGTTTCAAAACAGCATCCAGACATTCCTCCTCGCTGTCGAAAGGACGTGCACGCAGGACTGCCGTAAACATTTCCTTAGGGCAGGCAGTGTGCTTGATGACGGCTCCTTCAGGCGCCAGATTCCCGCGAAGGATGGCAATACTTCCATCGGTTCCAAGGGCCTTGTCAAAGGGACGGATAATATCTTCTTTGGTTATGGAGCAATAATACCGTTTGTTGAAATTGTCAAGCCATTTCCTGCAGCGGTCATAAAATCCGTTTTTCTTTAAATCATCCAGATTTTCACCCAATGTTTTTCCTGTCACGGTCATGACATCCAAATGCAGACAATGCTTAATCTCCTCCATGATGGCAGGTACGCCGCCGGCATAGTAGAAGCATTCTGCAGGCCAGCGTCCTGCAGGCCGGACATCTAAAAGATAGCGGGCGTTCCGATGAAGACGGTCGAAGGTGTCTCCGGTAATCTCGATTCCCAGCTCATGGGCAATGGCAGGAAGATGAAGGAGACAGTTGGTGCTTCCGGACACAGCCGCATGGACAAGAATGGCGTTTTCAAAGCTGTCCATAGTCACGATATCGCTGGGACGCATGTTTTCCATAAGGCTTAATTTTACCGCCTGACGTCCGGCCTGTCTGGCGAAGGTCAGAAGATCAGGGCTGGTAGCAGGCATCAGGGCGCTGCCGGGAAGGGACAGGCCAAGGGCTTCTGCCATAATCTGCATGGTAGAGGCAGTTCCGATAAAAGAGCAGGCTCCGCAGCTGGGGCAGGCATTTTGCTTGGCCCAGTTCAATTTATTCTCATCGATTTCACCCCTCTGAAATTTGGCACTGTACATGCCAAGCTGTTCCAGAGTAAGCATATCCGGGCCTGCGTTCATGGTTCCTCCTGTGACTACGACGGCTGGAATATTGACCCGCAGAAGGCCCATGAGATTGGCCGGCAGTCCTTTATCGCAGCTTGCAAGGTAGACGCCTGCGTCAAAGGGGGTGGCGCTGGCCTGGATTTCAATCATGTTGGCGATCATTTCACGGCTGACCAGGCTGAAATTAATGCCGTCTGTACCCTGGCTTTCTCCGTCGCACATGTCTGTGCAGAAGTATCTGGCGCCATGTCCTCCGGCCTCTGCCACACCTTTTCTGACTTCTTCCACTAAAATGTCCAGATGACCGCTGCCCGGGTGGCTGTCGCCGAAGGTGCTCTCAATAAAAATCTGGGGTTTGGATAAATCCTCCGGTTTCCAGCCGGTTCCGATACGTAAAGGATCTAATTCCGGCGCAAGTTTGCGCATTTCCTGACTTCTTAAACAACTCATATAAATTCTCCTTTCTTTTCTATGGGTATTTTCCATTATGCAAAGAACGATATAACTAATGCTACCACAAAACCGGTGACTCCTACAAGTGTTTCCATGATGGTCCATGTCTTTAATGTGGTTTTTTCATCCAATCCTACCAGAGATTTCACCAACCAGAAGCCGGAATCATTAAAGTGGGAAAATGCGGTCGCACCTCCGGCCACGGCAGCCGTGGTGCATGCCAGGTACAGCGGGGACAGCTGCGCGACTCCCGGAATCGATGAAACAATACCGGCAGCCATAGTCATGGCTACGGTGGAGGAACCTACGCTGATTCGGACCAGAACCGCCACGATAAATGCCAGAACCACAATGGGAAGCGACAGGGATGCAACTCCGTTCCCTATGACGTCGCCAAGGCCGGAATATTGGAGCACATACCGAAGAACGCCGCCGCAGGCAGTAACCAGAAGAATCATGCCTGTAGGCTCCAGGGATTTTGTCATGATTTTTTCCAGCTCATCAAGGCCGTATCCGTGACGGATCCCAAGGAGGAACACAGCGGCAATGGTTGCAATTAAAAGAGCCACAAAAGGTTCGCCCAGGAAACCGAACAGAGGCTGCAAAGGGGCCATGGCGGGAACCACGCCGGCAACAGAATCCAATATAATAAGTACAAGAGGAATCAGAATAATTCCCAGGATGGTCCAGAAGCTTGGAAGCTTGGACTCGTCAAAATCTTCCTGCACGGCAACGCGTTCGGGAACCGGAATATAATACATCTTTCCGCAGATACTTCCCCACACCGGTCCGGCTACGATCATGGAGCATGCTCCGCAGAAGATTCCCACCAGGATGACCCAGCCTAAATCTACGTTTAACATAGTGGCAACCAGTACAGGGCCCGGAGTCGGCGGGATAAATGCATGGCCTACGGCAAGGCCGGCCAGAAGCGGAATCGCATAGAAGAGAGAGGAGCGTTTGGTTCTCTTGGCAAGAGAAAATGCCAGAGGAATCAGAATAATCAGTCCGGCATCAAAAAATACGGGCATTGCGATGACCATACCAGTGATACCCAAAGCCCAGGCGGCTTTCTTGTCACCGAACCATTTTACCATGGTGACAGCAAGAGTCTGGGCGCCTCCCGATATCTCCAGAATTGCCCCGAACATGGATCCTAAACCTACCAACAGAGCGATTCCCTTTAACGTGTTTCCGATACCGTCGTTTACCGCATTGACAATATCTGCGGTGGGCATTCCAGCCAGAAGGCCGATGGCAATGGCACCGATTAAAATAGCGATCATTGCCTGGATTTTAAATTGAATAATGAGAACTAACAGTAATATTAACCCGATGATTGCGGCGATGGCAAGCCGTGTGGGATTTAAAGCAATTTCTGCAGCCATGAAGATTTCCTCACTTTCTCAGTTTGTTTGATGGTTTCTTTGATCAGTTTCTGGACTATTGAATCATGCATTCTTCTTTGTTATTATGGTCCGTCATTTAAAGTCTTTTATTCATCTGATGTTTGTGCGGATTAAACTGAAAATCACCTCTTTTCTTCCTGCATTAATCAGACGTCATATGTATTATGACATAACTATAATATTATTATGGAAAAAAGTCAATATATCATATGTTTAAGATGCGAAGTTCTATTTATTGCACAAAAAAGAAGGCTGAAATCAAAGTAAAAGCCTTCTTTTTTGTGTATATTTACTATTAAAATCATCAGATGCTTTTTGGACCTGTTAAGAAAGAAAAGACGTCAGATGTGTATGCTCTCCGGAAAACAGAAGATGAATTCTGGTTACGGTTTTTTTGACTGTCGTATCAGAGCCTGGCGGTTGTAAGTCAAATGCATGACCATGGCACATTTGGCACCTACAGGATCTCTCTCTATGATGGAATTGACGATGGCCCGGTGGGTCTCAATGGTCTCCTGCATAAGAGTCCGGTGGGTAAGATTGGCGAAGGTCATGACAGCCGTATTGATGACAGGAATCAGCGTCTCAACCACCTGGTTTTTGCTGCAGCGGGCGAGAAAGGTATGAAATTCGATATCCTTAGGAATATGGTCTCTGCCCTGACGGTACATGTCCTCTGTCTCGTCACAAAGCTGTTTTAAATGTGCCAGATCTTCCTCTGTGGCATTCTCCGCCGCCCGGGAGACGATTTCCGGTTCCAGCATCAGGCGGACGTCGAATAAGTCTAAGGCCAGCTTGTATTTATCTTCAAATTTAGACAGTCCCAACGGGTCATCCTGAAGAGTTTTGGTGCTGATCACATAGGTCCCGTCTCCCCGGCGCACCTCCAGAATCCCTTTGGATGCCAGGCCTTTCACTGCCTCACGGACCGTACTTCGCCCTACGCCGAATTTTTCGGCCAGTTCAAATTCACTGGGAATTTTCCGGCCGATTTCCACCGGCTCTTTAAGAATATAGTTCATCAATTCGTCTTCCAGCTGCTTTCCCAAAAGACGCTTGTCCATCTTTTCAAATTGATACATAATGGGGGTGTCCTCCCTTGGCGTCTCGCTGCTTTAACAATTCAGGAAGAAATTCTGCCAGACTATAGTAAATCCGTCCATCCAGTCCTGTGGTCTTCCCGGCGCACACCATGGAATTTAAAATCGCCTCATGGGCCGCTTCTGCGGCGGCCTTAAACGCAAGATTGATTACATTCTCGTGAATCACGGTCCGTGAGAGCAGCACCTCATCCGAAACCGCAGGAATCCGGCCGGCGGTGGTGAATCCGATCATCACCTCGCCGCTTCCGTGTCCGGTATAGGCTCCCGTTCTGGCGATTCCCACAGCCGTGCGGCGGATAATCCGTTTTAACTGTCTGGATGAAACCGGAAGGTCCGTAGCCAGAATGGTCATGATGGAGCCCTGGTCGCACTGGGAGACAGCCATAGATTCCTTCTCCCTTTTCCGTTCCAGAATAGCCCTTCCTGCCGGAAAGCCGTTGAGAATGAAATCCTCCGTAGAACCGAAGTTGGACTGTACCAAAACACCGATGGTATACTCCTTCTCTCCCACAGAAACCATTCTGGAGGCGGAACCAATGCCGCCTTTCAAGCCATAACAGACCGTTCCTGTACCGGCGCCCACGTCCCCCTCATCAAAGTCTTCCCCTGCACAGCCAATGGCTTCCAGCACATGTTCCTCTTTTACGGCACGTTTCTCAATATGGTTAATGGAACTGTCATTGCATTCTCCAACCACGGGATTTAAACTATGGACTTCCACACTGTCTTTCTCACATCTGGCGAGTACATACTGGGTGAGGGCATCCCACACCAGCCCTACATTTAAGGTGTTGGTAAGGGCGATAGGGGTCTCCAGGGTTCCCAGTTCATCAATCTGAATCAGTCCGCAGCTCTTTCCGAAACCATTGTGTACATAAGATGCGGCCGTGTATTTGCTGGCAAATGCATTATCGCTTCCGGGAAGAATCACTGTGACTCCGGTGTGATTCTCTTCATTTTTTATGGTGGAGTGTCCTACTAAAACACCGGGAACGTCGGTGATTTTATTTCGTTTTCCCGTCTTCATAGTTCCGGGAATTATATTATAATCGCGAATTCTTTTCTGATTCATATAAGCCCTTCCTCTATTTTCCATACTTCTCTTCACAGTACAGACAGCGGTAAGTCTCCGTCTTCTCATCAGAGAGATAGAAGATATCCGGCAGTTCCTGTTCAATAGAAGTGATACAGCGGGGATTCTTGCAGTGAATCACATTGGTGATTTTCTTCGGAAGCTTTAAGGTCTTTTTCTCCACAATCTTATTATCCTGGATAATGTTGACCGTAATGTTGTGGTCAATGTAGCCCAAAACCTTCAGATCCAGATTATTCAAATCCCCTTCTATTTTGATAATATCCTTCCGGCCCATCTTGTTGCTCTTGGCATTCTTGATAATCGCCACCTGGCATTCCAGCTTGTCCAGGCCTAAGTGGTAGTAGATATCCAGGCTTTTTCCAGCCTGAATATGGTCTAAAACAATGCCTTCTTTTAATCCGCTGATATTTAACATGGCTTTTCCACCTCCAATAATGTCATAATCAGAGCCATCCGCACATACACTCCATATTGAACCTGACGGAAATATGCGGCGCGGGGGTCAGAGTCTACTTCCACGGAAATCTCATTGACTCTTGGAAGGGGATGAAGGACAAACATCGTTTCCCTGGCAAGTTTCATCTTGGCCTTGTCCAAAATGTAGCAGTCTTTTAAGCGAATATAATCTTCCTCATTAAAGAAGCGTTCCCTCTGAACGCGGGTCATATATAAAATATCCAGCTCCGGCATAGCCTCATCCAGGTTGTCTGCTTCTTTGAATTCAATATTTTTTGCCTTCAGCACATCTTCGCGAATGTATTCCGGCACCCGAAGTTCCGGCGGGGAGATGAGTATGAAACGAATATCCGGATAACGAACCAGGGCATTGATTAAGGAGTGGACAGTACGGCCGAATTTCAGGTCGCCGCACAGACCTACGGTCATTCCATTTAACCGTCCTAAAAGGGAGCGGATGGTCATAAGGTCTGTCAATGTCTGGGTGGGATGCTGATGTCCGCCGTCACCGGCATTGATGACCGGGATGGAAGAATGGTTGGCCGCCACCAAAGGAGCCCCTTCTTTGGGATGCCTCATAGCGCAGATATCCGCATAACAGGAGATCATGCGGATCGTGTCCGCCACGCTTTCACCCTTGGCAGCGGAGCTGGAATCGGCAGAAGAAAAGCCAAGAACACTTCCGCCTAAACTTAACATAGCGGATTCAAAACTCAGACGAGTTCGAGTGCTTGGCTCATAAAATAAAGTCGCAATTTTTTTGCCGTCACATACGTGAGCATATTTGGGAAGATGATGCTCAATATCAGAGGCTAAGTCCAATAACTGAGAGATCTCTTCCACCGAGAAGTCTAGCGGATTTAACAGGTGTCTCATGGTTTTCTCCTTTTTGAAATATTCAATGCCAGGTTGCCTTGATTTGGCATTCCACCTCTTATTATATCGGATTCCGAAAAATATTGCTACACATTTTTTCATCGTTAAGGAAACTTTAAGGAACTTTAAGAATAAAAAGCAGGACAATAAAGGTTATGTGGTGTAAGATATAAACGGATTAAATTTCCAATTTACAAGGAGGAAGTTTTTCAGTGTCATCGATTCCCATTATTGAAGTGAAAAATTTATATAAAATATATAAGGTTGGTGATACCAGGGTTCATGCTTTGGACGGTGTGGATTTTTCTATCTATAAAGGAGAATTCTGTGCCATCGTCGGTCCTTCCGGTTCTGGAAAATCCACCTTGCTGAACATGCTGGCCGGTCTGGAGAAACCCAGCAGGGGGGAGATTGTCATTGATAAGATACATATCGAACACATGACAGAGAACCAGCTGGTAGAGTTCAGGAGAAAACGGGTGGGATTTATTTTCCAGTCCTATAACCTTTTAAAAACCCTGAATGCAGTGGAGAATGTGGCTCTTCCCTTGTCGTTCAGAGGAGTTCCGAAACGGAAGCGGAACGCCATTGCCGCAGAGTATCTGAAGCTGGTAGGTCTGGAGAAGCAGATGAAGCACATGGCCAATGCCATGTCCGGCGGACAGCAACAGAGGGTGGGCATTGCCAGGGCGCTGGCGGTAAATCCGCGGATTATATTTGCAGACGAGCCTACGGGTAATCTGGATTCCAGGACTACCATGGAGATCTTAAAGCTGATGCGCAGGATCGTCAGGGAACAGCAGCAGACCCTGGTGATGGTTACCCATGACAATCATCTGGCGTCCTATGCGGACAGGCTTTTTCATATTGTGGACGGAAAGATATTTAAAATAGAAGAAATGCACCATGAGGATGATGATTTGGAGGAGACAGAGAATGAAAAGGAAAATAAGAACAGCAGTAATTCTGATAATGGCATTGGTTCTGACAGTGACAGCCCTTCCGCTGACCATGTTGACAGCTATGGCGCTGCCATCTGATGAGTATCCCAATCTGGTGGTGAAATCAACCCCCCGGGGGAAAATCGGACGAAGTATGAATGTTACCTTTACCATAAGAAACTCCGACGATTCTGCCTGGGAAGATGTCTATGTCTCCATTGAGGACAACTATTATTCCATGACTACGCCGGGGGCGGAGCAGCTGGATTACGTATTCCCTTTCGAGATTACAGACAATACATTTAAGAAAAAGTATGTTGGAAAGGTGTCGCCGGGCCAGGAGAGAGGGGTTTCTCTGTCAGCCAGAGTCCGGGCAGACCTGCCGGAAGGTTATTATTCTGTTCCGATTGAGATTACCTGGGGAAAGGACGGCAGCAGCGAATCCATTGGATATGTCACCATCTGGCTGAGCAAGCCTACCACAGGCACAGACGAGGAAGATGATCCGGATAAGCAGATCGGTTTTGTTTTAGGCGAGGGACAGGGCACCCCTTACGGGATTTACCCTAACGTATTGGATTTTGCCATCAATATGCGCAACTCCGGCTTATCGGATGCCAGGGACGTGACAGTCAGCATGGTGTTAAGCAAGGACTCCGCCGAATTTCCGTTTGAAATCAATGATGGGAATTATGACAGGACGTTTGAAACCGTGGAGGCAGGGGCAGTGGTGCAGCTGCCCTACAGCATGGCGGTCCGATCCGATGTGTACAGCGGATATTACCCCATTAAGTTTAATATTTCTTACAGGGAGACAGCTACTGGCGATTTAAAGACCGAGGAGGATACCTTCTGGGTACGGATCAAAAATAAGGAGAAAGAGGAGGAAGGAAGCGGCGATTTCAATGCCAACGACAGGACAAAGGCCAGAATTGTGGTGGACAGCTTCGAGACAGTTCCAAAGGATATTATTGCAGGAGAGCCTTTTCTTCTGATTCTGAGGATGAAAAATGCCTCTTCTAATATTGCGGCAAGCAACATTATGTTTTCTCTGGAATCGGAGAAAATTACGGAAAGCGCCGTATTTACTACGGAATCAGGTTCTTCCTCCGTGGTGGTCAATTCCATGGCGGCAGGGGAAGTGACCGAGTTAAAGATTAACATGCTTTCCAAGGCAGGTATTGACCAGCGATCCTATGCCCTGAAGATAAAGGAGACTTATGACAGCCCGGAATTCAAGAACGCCTCTGAGGAGGTATCCATTGACATTCCCATCAAGCAGATTGCCAAGCTGAATACAGGCACCATTGAAGTGATGCCGGACAGCATTAACGTAGGTTCGGAAAGCAACATTATGTTTCCCATCAACAATACGGGAAAAGTAGTTCTTTATAATGTAATGGTAACCTTTGAGGCGGATTCCATCGCCCCTTCCGAGAACTATGTGGGAAATATAAAGCCAGGAGAAACCGGCAATGTGGATGCTATGGTAAGCGGAATCGCCCCTACGGAAGATGACGGCAAGGTAAAAATAATCATTACCTATGAGGATGAAAACGGAGAGACGAAGGAACCGGTAGAAAAGGAGCTGTCTCTCACTGTGACGGAGATGATGTCAGAGGATTTCGGGGAGATGGATGTGTCAATGATGGATGATGTTCCCATGGAAGAGACTTCTCCTATGCAAAAATATCTGAAGATTATTCTTCCCTTGGCGGCCCTGGTCATCGTAGCCGTGGCTGTTGTGATTGTCAGAAAAAGGAAGAAAAAGAAGGCGGCGCAGGAAGAGGATGATATAGACAATGAGATTTCTTGATTTACTTGGAATGAGCGTCAATAACTTAAGAAGGAGAAAGCTTCGGACTGCCCTGACCGTGCTGGGGGTTATTATCGGCACGGCTTCGGTGGTGGTTATGGTATCCCTTGGCATCGGATTAAACGGCCTGATGATGGAGATGTACTCTTCCTACGGAAGTATGACCACCATTGATGTCTACAGCAATGGTGGCGGAGGATATTATGCAATGAGCTCCGGAAGCAGTGGAAGTGATGAGGAGCAGTATATCACGGATGAAACCATTCTTCAGCTGAAACAGCTGGAGCATGTAAAGACCGTATCCCCGATTCTCTCTACGGGTATTATTTTGAGGCAGGGATTGTATGAG